>NZ_JBIFFS010000010.1:0-97916 GCF_043557255.1 Sulfitobacter sp. 1A13353
TGACGTCCTACGGCGCCTCATGAAGGGCGCGGACGCCACCAAAAGCGCTACCAGAAGTTACACCTCTCCCTGGGACAGGACCACCTGTAGCCTACGCCGGATGCTTACTATCATACCAGTTCCAGTTCGTTTCCAGATGAGGGCTTCATAAACATAGGCCCTCTTTATCGGATCGTCTATTTGCTGCCTAGATATCGGCGGGGGTTCACCGAGAGGTTTTAAGGTCTCAATCAGTCCGTACGAGACTCCCATAGAGCGAATGTATGGCCGCTTGTGGACCATGCATCATCGGCTTTCGCTAAAGCCCTCTGTGAGTTCCTTATATCCCCCCCTATGAGTCACTTCTGTGTCATTCTTAGGTGATCTCAAACAATGGTGGGAGCGGGATTTGGATCGGTTTCACCCAACGGCAAACTGGTCACCCATATTGGTCAGCCTAACACCCAAGTTGACGATCTCACAGACCCTATCCGTGAGCGACGTCATATACGGTAACGCCTATTCCCCCCGGTGGCACTCGCCCCCTACCCCCTTAAAGCAAAAAGACCTCCACCGTTTCCAGCAGAGGCCTTCTAGCAGGTGTAGTCAGGCAACTAAGTCTACAGTTGTAACTTACTGCTGTGGCTCAACTTTGGCCAGCTCTTCTTGCAATGCTCGTGCGTACGCATTCCGTGCTGTCTGAGCGATGGCCTTTTGCTGGTCAAGACGCTTCAGTTCTAAATCCACAGCTTGGATATTGCCCAGTTGGCTTCTGGCTTCATCACTAAGGCTGTCGACATCATAGGATTTGCCATCAATGTCGATTGTTTGAACGTTTGCCATGTTTGCTCTCCTTACGTTTTCTGAAGGCTTAGGTGCGGCAAGCGGTAAGTAAAATCAACCCGACATCCCTAACCGTAAATAGCAAAAGAGGGGACTCCTTCCTGAGAACAACAAGAAGGAACGGTATGTCACGGAAGAGGAACTGAAGCGCCTGTATGAGGCTGTAGTAGCCAGTAAGAACGCTATGCTCCGCTATGTCCTGCCCATGCTGGTCGTAACGGGTGCCAGATTGGGCGAGGCGCTTAATGCCAAATGGGCTGACTTCGACCTTGATCAACGCCTTTGGCGTATCCCTAAGGCCAAATCGGGTCAGGCGAGGCATATCCCCCTAGGAGAGAACGCTCTGAGGGTGTTGGAAGCCGTACAAGGCGTCTCTCGGTCCGACTACGCTTTTGGCAACCCAAAGACCGGGAAGCCGTATAAGTATCTGTACAGGGCCTGGGACAACGCTCGGATCAAGGCTGGTTTGCCAGAGGTACGAATGCATGACCTCCGTCACAGCTTTGCATCCTTCCTGATCAATAGCGGGCGGGGCATATACGAGGTACAGAAGCTCCTGGGACACACCCAGATCAAGACGACTCAGAGGTATGCCCACCTCACGCAGAAGACCCTTCTGGAGGCTGCTGACGTAGGTACAGCGTCTCTCACTGCTATCTTCAATCCGTAGTCCCCTGCCCTCTTCTGCGGCTCCAGTTTACGGCTGTAGAGAGTCAGATTGGCCTTACCCTTGATCCCCCTCCAAAAGGCAATGGTGACAAACCTATTGGCTAGATGGGGGGGGATTACCGTGCATCAGAACGGGGATATCGCAGGTACGGATGGGGCCAAAACTGGGTTAGCCAATACCCCTTATTTATATGACTCAAACAGTTATCAGCACATAGAGTAATATAGTATGGCAACCTCCCCCCTCACACAGGATCAAATACTATCGCAACTGAATGCTCGTAAGCCTCCGGGGGCGGCCGTCTGATCTCAGGCTCGATCTGATGGTAAGTCCGACCTTATGTCCGACTTTATCACTCGCCCTCAAATCGAAGTTCTGTCTGCTGCCGATGGTGAACGCCGCCGGCATTGGTCGGATGATGACAAACTGCGCATTGTGGAAGAAAGCTTTATTGGCCACCGTCAGGTGACAGCCACAGCTCGGCGGCACGGCATTTGCCGGTCACTTCTGACCACTTGGCGGCGGCAGTATCGAACTGGTGAGCTTGGGTCTTCTGGCTCTGTATCGTTCGCGCCGGTGACTGTGCCGAAGGAAGTTTCCACGTCGCAGGCAAATCCGATCGATGCCAGTCCACCTCCGGACTGCCGGATTGAGGTGGCTCTTCCGAATGGGCGTCGTCTCATCGTCCCGGTGGGCGTGGAGCCCGAAGCGCTTGCTCGGATTCTGGCAGTGGTGGCCGGGCAATGATTGCGTTTCCGGCGGCCGTGAAGGTGTGGATCGCAGGCGGTGCCACCGATATGCGGCGGGGCATGAACACGCTGGCACTACAGGTGCAAGAAGGGCTCGGCCGTGATCCCCATGCGGGTGAGATATTTTGCTTCCGGGGCCGTAAAGGCGATCTGGTCAAGATCCTGTGGCATGATGGCGTGGGCATGTCGCTTTATCTAAAGCGCCTGGAGGCAGGTAAGTTCATCTGGCCCGTGAGCCGGTCGGGCGAAGCGGTGCAGATCTCGGCGGCGCAGTTGGGTTATCTTCTGGAGGGCATCGACTGGCGTAACCCACGCTGGACACAACGTCCTGCAAAGGCTGGTTAATTTGCGCCAGGTAGCCTGTTTTTATTGGTGCTTCGCGGCTTCGGCTGGTAAATATTGGTCATGTCTGATGCCGCCTCTGAACTCGCTAAATTACGCGCCGCCCTGGCCGCCGCAGAGGCCCGTGCAGATGTGGCGGAAAGCGAGCTGGCGCAGGTCCGTGCGGTTGTCTCCTGCTCAGAAGCGATGATCCAAGAGCTCAAGCTTGAGATCGCCAAACTGCGCCGTGACAAATACGGTATCTCGTCAGAACGACGCGCCCGGCTGATCGATCAACTGGAACTGCAGCTTGAAGAGATGGAAGCGGCGGCCACCGAGGATGCCTTAGCCGCAGATCAAGCAAGCGAGAAAGCCAGCACGGTGCGCGCCTTCACGCGCCGCCATCCGATGCGCAAGCCGTTCCCCGATCACTTGCCGCGCGAGCGGGTTGTCGTCGAAGCACCGGTCGCCTGCACTTGCTGTGGCTCGGACCGGATCGTGAAGATGGGCGAGGACATCACCGAGACGCTGGAGGTGATCCCACGTCAGTGGAAGGTGATCCAGACCGTGCGCGAGAAGTTCACTCGCCGAGCCTGCGAGAAGATCAGTCAGCCGCCGGCGCCGTTCCATGCGATTCCGCGCGGATGGGCCGGGCCCAGCCTGATCGCAATGCTAATCTTCGAGAAATATGGTCAGCACCAGCCGTTGAACCGGCAGGCCGAGCGGTTCGCCCGTGAAGGTGTAGAGCTGAGCCTGTCCACCCTGGCGGACCTGGTCGGGCATGCGACTGTCGCCCTGCAGCCGATCCATGCGCTGATCGAGGCCCACGTGCGTGCCGCTCACCGCCTACATGGCGATGATACCACCGTGCCGCTTCTGGCGCGGGGCGGTGCAAAAAAGGCCCGGCTCTGGACCTATGTCCGTGATGACCGTCCCTGGAATGGCGGAGCACCGCCGGCCGCGTTCTTCCGCTTCTCCCGAGATCGTGGCGCAACCAATCCCAATCAGCATCTGGCAGAATGGCAAGGGGTGCTGCAAGCGGACGCCTATGGTGGATACAACGACCTCTATCGAGAGGACCGAGACGCGGGGCCCGTGACCAGCGCGCTGTGCTGGTCGCATGCGCGCCGGAAGTTCTTCGAACTGGCCGACATCGCGGGCAACGTCCGCAAGGGCAAACCTGCCCATCAGATCTCGCCGGTTGCACTGGAAGCGGTAAAAAGGATCGATGCCATCTTCGACATCGAGCGCGAGATCAATGGGCTGGATGCTGATGCCCGGCTCGTCGCCCGACAGAACCTGTCCCGTCCCCTGGTGGACGGCCTCCACGACTGGCTGCAGGAAGAGCGCGCGAAACTGTCCAGACACAACAAAGTGGCCAAGGCGATCAACTACATGTTTGAGAAGCGTGGCCGTTGGCAGGCCTTCACGGCATTCCTCGAGGACGGGCGTATCTGTCTGACGAATAATGCGGCCGAACGCGCCCTGCGTGGCGTGGCACTGGGTCGGAAGTCGTGGCTCTTCGCAGGCTCAGAGCGCGGCGGTGAACGGGCTGCCGCCATGTATACCCTTATCGTCACCTCCAAAATGAACGACATCGATCCGCAGGCTTGGCTCGCCGATGTTCTCGCCCGGCTGCCCGACTTGCCCGTCTCGCGCGTGCATGAACTTCTGCCTTGGAACTGGAAAGCCCTATCCCTTCCACAAGCAGCGTAACCATGCAGCTGAACAAGGTGTATTCCGTAAAGACAATCGACCGCGTCGCTGTCGAACTGGGCGAAACCGTTGATCAGATCTTCGGTCTCGCCATCGGTATGGAAACCGAAGATGGTGTGATCTGGGTCTACGGCCCCGGCGACGATAGTGTGATCGCATTCACTCCATTCGGAATCGAAAACCTGCAAGAGCTCATCGAAATGAACCGTGATCGCGAGCGATAACCCACCTGTGGCCTACGCCGGATGCTTACGAATGCTCTACAGGGGTCACATTCCCCTCTCAGCTTGCCGGGAAGAGGAAAGGGTTATGACCTTGCTTCACACAATCTCTTACCCAAGGTGGATGGATCAAAGCCATACAAGCAGAAGCTGAAGCAAGCTGTAGAAAACTTATACGATCTTCTCCGTAAAGACGGGGATGTTAAAGCCAATGTTGGTAAGCCTGTTGTGGTTAATGACAAACCACGGGCTGTGTTGACTGCATTCATCCCCAAAAACCGTGAAGCCAACCTGCTAGCGCTAGAGCATATCTTGCATAGCCTATCGTATATCGCCTCCCATCTTTCTAAGCAGTTACGCTACATCGGCATTCCGTTGAACCAAGGCGGATATGGTAAGACCGGCGCATATACACACCTCAGTTTCCCTGCCGTTCAGAGGATGGTCTACGCCCTCCACCTTTTCCAGCCGGAAGGTAAATCGTTCGTAGATATCATCCCCGGCACGTATGATCGTACTAAGCAGATAGGACAGGTCACACGTATTGAAGCCTCTCGCTCTGCGTTGGATTGGCTCACGCGTAAAGGTCTGATCCTCCCAGATCATCCCAACACTCCAGACCAGATATATGATCCTGTGCCTGTTCACCTAAGGCTGAAACCTTTTGGTCAGAAGGAAGCAAAGCGAGGGGACCCAATGGATCGCCCATTGCAAGGCACGGAGATGGTCTTACCCGTTAGCCTGGCCCTGTTGAAGAAAGCCAACCTCAGTCTGCCCCTGCCCGACTATGCCTTCTACGAACGCCACTGGGATTGGAAGAGCAACAGATCAAAGCTGATGGCCGTACGAAAAGCCGATCTATACCGTAGCTTTAAAGGTGAAGATGGCCGAGGTGGTCGGATATATGGCCATTGGGTCCAGATGCTACCTTCTGAGGCCCGTCAGTATCTCACGTTCCGCAACCAAGCTTCGGTAGAGCTGGACTATTCCTATATGCAGCTGGCCCTTCTGTATCACCTGCATGGCATTCCGATGCCAGAAGGCGAGCTATACGAGATTCCTGACACAAGCTGGTCGCGAGAAGCATGTAAGGCTGTGCTACGCATCTCCGTGGGCAGTAGCAGTAGGACCCAAACCGTGGCGTCACTTCGCAATGAGCTGATGGCAATGCGACTGAACGCTGCCAGAGCTGACGAACTGTACGAAGCATTCTGGGACCGTCATGCTGTTGTGCGGCCTCATAGCACGGGATCAAATGCCCCATGGCTGAAATTACAGGCCTTAGAAGCAAAGATCACGCTCAAGGTTCTCTGCTATCTAGCCGAATTCGGCATCCCAGCTGTCCCAATCCATGACAGCTTTCTTGTACCGGCAAAGTACGAGGCGGAATGCTACGATGCGATGGAAAGAGGGTTCACAGATTATGCCCCCAGCATTGCAGTTTCAATCAAGTCTACGAACGATGTAGTTTGATTATATCAAATACTTACGAGCTATCAGAAAGACTCATACAGCCTTTGTAGGGCCGCTTGCAGGCCATGGGCCACGAGAATGCCTACAGGCTCTGTATGACTCTTATATCGCCTCTACGGGCCTCTTCTGTGGCCGTTGTCTGGCCTTAAGTCTTCAGCTATAGGAAATTTGCCCTCAGCTACCACCAAAGCGCCTAAGTTGACGATCTCACCCACCCTATCCGTGAGCAGGGCGATATACGGTAACGGGCATACCCCCGGTGGCACTCGCCCCCTACCCCACCAGTAGAATGGTCTATTCAGTGCTGGAGTAGATTCATACAGGGCATGTAGCAGCATTCGGCACCCTACCCTACCTGAACACACTCAGAAGCTCTGTATGATTCGACCGTACAGCCAGAACTGGCATTGCCAGTAAGCTGGCCCCTGCCCTACCAGCAAAAAGACCTCCACCGTTTCCAGCAGAGGCCTTCTAGCAGGTGTAGTCAGGCAACTAAGTCTACAGTTGTAACTTACTGCTGTGGCTCAACTTTGGCCAGTTCTTCTTGCAATGCTCGTGCGTACGCATTCCGTGCTGTCTGAGCGATGGCCTTTTGCTGGTCAAGACGCTTCAGTTCTAAATCCACAGCACGGATATTATCCAGTTGGCTCTTGGCTTCATCTGTGAGGCTGTCGATCTCATAGGATTTGCCGTCGATGTCGATTGTTTGGCCATGTGCCATGTTTGCTCTCCTTACGCTTTTGAAGGTTTACGTGGGGTTAAGGGATGTCGAATGCAAGTCAGTACTTTCAACCCTCCATAGCAAAAGAGGGGACCCGAAGGCCCCCTCTCTGTCCAATCCAAAGATCAGTTTTAACCAATGTTTTCAGGCAGCTGTATAGGAGGGGTTGCCACGCCTACGATGAACGCGGAGGAATCAAGATCAGCAACAGAGACATCATCCAACATGATCAGGCCGTCATTGCCCTCGTCTCCTTCGGCATAGACGTAGGCATCGCCAGCGTAGTCAAATACGGTGAAGTCACCGGCATCAATGTATTTGGCAGCTTCGGCTACAGCTTTTGTCAAAGACCCCGCGTTGCTAACAGCTGCCGCTTGATCGTTTGCAAGCTCATCGTAGTCACCGATGAGCTTGCTCAAGTCGAGAACGTCATCATTGGCATTGAAGTCCGCGATTGTGATCAACGAAGCACCAAAGTCATCATCATCGGAAGCGTCGGATGCCACATTTTCTAACCTGTTAAATGCAATGCGGTCAGCACCTGCTCCAAGAGCGACATTGATAGCAGTGTCGGTATCTGTCGCTGCCACGGTAACGGCATCATCGCCCGCACCACCGTTAATAGATAGCGCGTCAGCTGAGAAGTCACCGCGAAGTGTCAGATCATCGTCGCCGCTACCACCGAGAATGGATTCAAACGCATCGGTGCCGGTAAGGACGGCTGTGATCCCACCTGTCGACGCGCTTGCGTCTACTGTCACGATGGTCTCAAAGCTCTCACCTCCGTCAAGCACTGTATCGCTAGTGAGTGCTAGGTTCAGTGTGGAAACGCCCTCATCGTCGGCTCCGTCAGGAAGAGCCAGCTCCAGAGTGCCTGCATCGCCATTAGCAAGCGCAGCAACACTACCCGAGATGGATACAGTTTCAACATCTGCACCGGCTACCGTAATGGCTGAGCCGGAAGTCACACCTTGGAGAGCGACAGATGCTCCGGCCACATCATCGTCATAGGAAACGATAGCTTCAACTTCGCCACCACGGAAGCCAGCTGTCTGGCCCGCAGCAAGTTTCGCTACGCTATTAGATGTGTTAACCTGCCAGATTTGCTGAGCTGCCGCACCAAATTGGCGAGCGTCTACCTGGCCCATCAAAGAGCCAGCGCCACTGTTAAGGTTGACAATTTCAATGTTGGAGATGCTTACGCCAGCAGGGATGGTCGTATTAGCAATGACGGCTTCTGCTACAAATTGCATAGCGCTATCACGTACTTGGATCGGCTCTGAGGTATTTGTAACAAACAGGTTCAAGGTGTCTTCACCCGCACCACCGTCGACCTGATCCCCAAACTGTAGAGTGCCAGTCGTCCCATCTCCAACAACTCCGGTAAACGTGTCATTGCCTGCGGTACCAACGACTTTCTCGCCAATAGCTGAAGTAAGTGTAAAGTTATCGCCAGTACCAGGGTTGCTTTCACCAGAGACAAAAGCATCGGTGGCGGCTTTCGCGGCTTCCACGGTTGCATCGTCTTCGGTGACGCCATTTACAGCTGCTGCTGCGGCGGCTTTGGCGGCGGCATCAAATTCAAAGCCAGGAGTGTTTGCTGCTTCAGTCGCAAAATCCAAGCCGGCTTCGACCTTGTTGTCCAGAACAGATTTATCAGATGTGCCTGCTTCTTCGTCGTCACGTGCGCCTTCGATGATCGCTGCAATCATATCTCCTACGGAGACGCTTCCGCTTTCCAGAGCGTCGACCCAGAAATCACGGCCTTCATCATCAGGTGTGCGGCCGAACAGGTTCGCGTAAATGTTTGTAACAAACAGTTCAGGCGAAGAAACGTCCGGGGTTGTTAGGTAAGGGTACAGAGCTTTGGCTTCGGGCGAAGCAGCGAAGTCGGCTGCGATTGTGTTAAATTCGCGGCCGTTGTCGATCTGGTCGATCCAGAATTGAAGACCTGCTGGATCGGGTGCGCGACCAAAATAGCCTACGTAAAGAGCTGTGATCGCTTGTTTCTGTTCAAGAGTGGCCATTGTCTATTATTTCCTGATTTGAGCAATATTCACGATAGGATTCCTTTGAGTGAAACCTTCATCTAACGCCGCCAATATTTAGAATAATTTAAGATTATCTAATGACGACCTATACTGATTTACTAAGGTTAAACATCTCAGGCAAGCATATAACTTCGGTAGAAAGCTGGCTGTAATGTCTGCGCTCTTTAATCTGCCAAAGGACTGGGTAGGGAAGCGGACCTCTGAAGGAATTTCAGTATTTCTGCCCGTGAATAGCAAAAGAAGGGACCCAAAGGCCCCCTCTCTGTCCAATCCGAAGATTGAGATTTTTATAACACAGACTTAGGCAACGAGGTTGGAGCCATCGATCATGTCGGTCTGGAAACCAACAACCTTAACAAGACCATCACCACCGTCAAAGCCTGCGCTTCCACCGATATCGTGGAGGATGTAGGCATCTCCACCAAAGTCGAAGATTGAGTAGTCATCGTCAGTCGTTGCCAGAGCAGCAATCTCAGCAGCGGCGGCCAAGTTGGCGGCGGTATTTGCATTGCCAAGCTCAGTGTTGGTCAGAACGTCCCGCCCATTACTGCCGAGGTCCGACAGGTCCAGCACATCTTCGCTTGCATTGAAATCAGCCACGGTGATGAGGTCGGCTTCAATTTCAGTGGCGTCCGAGATGTTGCCGAGTACATCAATCTTCAGAGTGTCGTTACCGGCACCCAGAGTGATATTCAGCGCGTTCTCATCGCTGGAATTATCCGCAGCGCTCAGCAGCATGCCATCGTTGCCGGCACCAAGGTCAACAGTCAGTTCATCGGCTGTCATGTTCGACATGTTGACCGAAACCTGGTCGTCACCGCTACCCAGAGTAAGGGTCTCAAGCTTGGAGCTAGGAACATTGGCATAGCCAATCACGAGATCACCAGTTGATGCAGATGCGTCAACAGTAACCACATTGGACAAAGTGGCGGCAGTCTGAACACTGATGCTAGTATCGCTGGAAAGAGTGAAGTTCATTGTCTCCACGGTACCAGGAATTGTATCAAGTTCCAAAATACTGCCGGTTTCGCCGGAAATATTCACTGTCTCCAGATCAACATCTGCCGCACCGGTATCAGTGTCCGCAATGGTGAACTCAACCTGCGTCACACCATCAAGTGCGATGTTTGCTTCTGTGCCAACAAAGTTAGCAGTAAGATCTTGCGGAGCTGCGCTACCAGTGACGTCACGGAAGCCAGCAGTCTGAGCGTTGGACAGCCCCGAGATGCCAACAGCTGTGCCAATTTGCCAAATCTGCTGAGCAGCCGAACCGAAGGCATTTGCGTTTACAGATGTGCCTACTGCACCTTCATTGATGTTGATGACTTCGACGTTGGAAATCTTAACACCAGCAGGGATGGCAGGTGTACCTGTCGTTGCTTCAAACAGGTTCAGTGTGTCCATGCCTGCGCCACCGTCAATTTGATCGCCAAACTGAAGTGTGCCGCCGTTGCCATCTGTGATAACGCCCGTGAAGGTGTCGTTACCAGCTGTACCGACAACTTTTTCACCGATAGCATCAGTGAGCGACCTGACTCAACTGTTCCCTTTGTTGAGTCCCTATCGGCACTTAGCTACTACCTTAATAGATGTAATCATTTGGACCAAATGTGGACCAAAGAACTCACTTAGTTAATGCCGTACAGATACCTTAGGATCAGGAATCCTCTCCGGCGGGTGCTTCAGAAATGAATAATGCATCTAGTTTTTCGATGCCCTCCGGTGTCACCCGAACCGTGACTTCGTCTTGGGAAAGCAGATCAACAATGACACCGTAGTCGCGGAAAAAGCGCAATGCAGCTTCAAGATCATCAGAGTTAAAGCTGCCTACGGCTGTCTCAGCGCGGGCAAGCTTGGACTTCGAAATGCCGATTTTTCGGGCAAAAGCCGTTTGGGAAAGACCTAACGTAGACCTACCAGCGCGAAGCGCGGCAGCTAGCTTAATGGCGTGGATGCGCCGCGATGAAAGCCCAAGTTGACTGGGTGATTTGGTCCAGTTATGATCCTTTTGATCCACAAAGGATGTCCTTATGCCTAAAACTACCTTTACTACGCACTTTGTATCGCACGCATCTTGCCCTGTCGGCAAACGCAAAGAGGTATACTTCGATACCTCAACAAGGGGATTAACTCTGGAAGCCCGTACTTCGGGGGGCAAGACCTACTACCTCCGCTACACGGATGTCCGGGGTAAATCTCGTTATCTAAAGTTGGCCGATGCTGCGGACGTCACACTGGCTCAAGCACGGAAACTCTGCGAGCAAGCCCGTAACAGGATCGCAATGGGCGAGGACCCCAATGCTGAGAAGGCCCTTAGGCGACAGGTCCCGACTTTCAGTGACTTTGCGATGGAGCGGTACCTTCCCTACGCCAAGTCCTATAAGAGATCATGGGATACCGATGAAAGCATCCTGCGCGTTCATTTGATCCCCGCCTTTGGCTCCAAGTGTCTCGATGAGATCACCAAAAACGATGTGATCAAGTTTCGTCAGACGACAATTGATACTGGGGTCAAACCAAGCACCGTGAACAGGCGGCTGGTTTTGCTTCGCTACATCTTCAATCTGGCTGTACGTGACTGGGAGGTTCCAGGCGTTCCTCGTAACCCAACCCATGGTGTCGCTTTGCTGGAAGAGAACAACAAGAAGGAACGGTTCATCACGGAGGATGAGCTAAAGCGGCTGTACGATGCAGCAAAGCTTAGCAAGAACGTGATGCTGCAATACATCTTGCCGATGCTGGTTGTCACTGGTGCCAGAAGGGGCGAGGTACTACATGCCCGATGGGAAGACTTCGATATCGAGCGGCGTCGGTGGCGTATCCCCACGGCTAAATCAGGTAAGGCAAGGTATATCCCCCTTGGGGAGAATGCCCTTCGTGTGCTGGAAGCGGTTCGCGGCGTCTCCCGCTCAGAATATCCTTTTGGTAACCCCGAGACTGAGAAGCCGTATCTCCACCTGCATTCCGCTTGGCATGTGGCCAGGAAACGGGCTGGACTGCCTGAAGTACGGATGCACGATCTACGGCACAGCTTTGCTTCTTTCCTAATCAACAGCGGGCGGAGCCTCTATGAGGTTCAGAAGCTGCTGGGTCATACTCAGGTAAAGACCACTCAGCGGTATGCCCATATCTCTCAAGAAACACTTCTGGCTGCTGCTGACGTGGGTACGGCATCATTGACTTCCATATTAGCCCCAGGTCAGGGTTCAACTCTACATATCGCGGAAACAGCCAATTCGAACGAATAAAAATCGAAATAGAATAGCCCTGTACAGGCGAATTGGCGGGCATACAGGGCATCTAGGTGACTTTGGGTGGACACCCTACCTGAGCAGACCTAGCCGCCCCCTGCGCTTATCGATTTAGAAAAAAATGAATTTGATTGCAGTTGGAATTAGGATAACATCAACTCTTTACAGAATTTTCTGAAGGCGGGGGAGGCGATTTTGTGTATCATTATTGCCAGAATACCGTGAGGCTACTGGTGGCAGTCCAAACAATACGACAGAGTACCTGAGAGCAGTATTTTGAGTTTGGCTTTAACCCTTATTTTTATGGCCAAAGTGGACTTAGCTGCACTTAGTAATAATGTAAGGCCCTCGCCGCCCGCCGCCCGATAGTTTATCCTCGCTCTATATGATCCTATTATGACTGAAACAGAACAGACCCCTACCCTACCAGAAAGAGGCAAAGGTTACGATTTAGCTTCTCGGCCACTTCTACATGAAATAGATGGGTCCCGTTCCTATCAGTTAGATCTACAAAAAGCTTCAGTCGATCTGTACGACCGCCTGCGTACTAATCCTGACGTTAAAGCGAACATTGGCAAACCCGTCATAGTAGATGACAAACAAAGAACCGCTCTACCGGCATTCCCATCCGGAAGTAGGACAGTAAATCTGGGGATGATGGAGCATCTTCTCCATAGCCTGTCATATTTCGCTTCTCACCTTTCAGAGCGGGTGAAGTATATTGGCGTTCCTTTGAACCAAAAGAGCTATCGTCGTTCGGGACGATACAGTCATCTCGGCTTACGGGCGGCTCAGAGGGTTGTCTATGGGCTGCACATCTTGAAGCTGGAAGAAGAACCCTTCCTCGAAATCGTCCCTGGTACTTTTGATCGCACTCAGGGACAGGGACAAGTCACTCGTGTAAGAGCTTCTAAGCCTGCCCTGGATTGGCTTATTCAAAAAGGCCTGATCTTCCCCAATCACCCCTTCTACCCGAAACAGAAATACGATTTCGCGTATCACCTTCAGATCAAGCGGAAGGTGCCTAGGCCCCGCAAGGCTAAGCAGGTTAAACGACCAAAAGATGCTACTGAGAAGGAAATTCTGCATCGGCCACTTCACGGCACAGAGCGGATTCTTCCTACGAGCCTAAAGCTTCTCAAGAAAGCCAGACTAAGCCTCCCCCTGCCCGACTACGCCTTCTACGAAAACCATTGGGATTGGAAGGAAAGACGGTCCAAGCTTGTAGGTAAGCGTAACGCCCGCCTATTCCGTAGCTTCAGTGGAAAAGATGGTAGAGGTGGCAGGATATACGGCCATTGGGTCCAGTTGCTTCCGTCTGAAGCCCGCAAACACCTGACATTTAACAGACAGCCCTCCGTAGAGCTGGACTATTCTTCTATGCAGCTGGCCTTGCTCTACCATCTCCATAACACTCCCATGCCAGAAGGTGAGCTGTACGAGATTCCTGGCACTTATTGGCCCCGAGAAGCTTGCAAGGCCGTACTGCGGATATCTGTAGGCAGCTTTAGTAAGATTGAAACGGTAGAGGCCCTTGCGAAAGAGCTGTTGTCTATGCGGCTAAGAGCTGGGAAAGCGGGGGAACTATATGAGGCGTTCTGGGATAGGCATGATGCCGTCAGACCCCACACCGATGGTTCTTCACCGGCTTGGGTAGAGCTGCAAGCCTTGGATGCACAGATTGCCCTCAAAGTCCTTTGCTATCTTGCTGAGCAGGAAATTCCCGCCGTGCCAATACATGACAGCTTTATCGTACCGGCAAAATATGAAGCTGAATGCAGAGAGGCTATGGAGAAAGGGTTCGCAGACTACGCCCCTGGAATATCCGTAGCGATTAAGTCGACTGCAGATACTGCAATAGGTTAGCTTTACGATCTGACTAACCCGATATTGAGTCAGCCGTATATACGGTAACGCCTGTACCCCCGGTGGCACTCGCCCCCTACCCTGCCCTACCAAGCAAAAAGACCTCCACCGTTTCCAGCAGAGGCCTTCTAGCAGGTGTAGCCAGGCAACTAAGTCTACAGGTCTAACTTACTGAGCTGGCTCTAGTTCTGCCAGCTCTTCTTGCAATGCACGGGCATAGGCATTCCGTGCTGTCTGAGCGATACCCTTTTTCTGCTCAAGAAGCTTCAGCTCAGCATCTACAGCACGGATGTTACCCAGCTGGCTCTTCGCTTCGTCGCTTAGGCTGTCGATGTCATAGGTTTTGCCGTCGATGTCGATTGTTTGGCCGTTTGCCATGTTTGCTCTCCTTGGGTTTGTGGGGGTCTAGGTGGGGTAGGCATTGTTTAAAGGCAACGCAGTAATCCGATCCTACAATAGCAAAAGAGGGGACCCGAAGGCCCCCTCTCTGTCCAATCCGAAGATCGGTTTTTTAGATTGCCGGATTAAGCAACATCGAAGTTAGCTGCATTAAGCGTGCCGGTGAAGCCGGTCAGCTCAATGATACCATCGTCGGTGTTGAAGCCGGTGGTGCCGTTATCAACAACTACATAAGTGCTATCGTTGTACTGGAACGCGACAGTGTCGTTCGTCGTCGCGGCCTTGAGTGCCGCATCAGCCGCCTCAAACAGGGTATCCTTACCCTTCACAGCTGTTTCCTCGACGTTGGTCAACGTGTAAACAGTAGCGCCTGACAACGCCAGAACATCATCGCTACCGGTGAAGTCAGTGATGGAGATCATACCGTCGATTGTTTTGGCAGTTGTATCGACCATCGCGTTTGCCAACCCATTGCCGTCGGCAGTGAACGTGCCACCGGTAGTGGTGCCAAAGTTAACGATGTCTTTGCCTTCGCCAAGCGTAATGGTCAGGGTTGTATCGTCGTCGGACGTTGCTTCCAAGTTCAACGTGTCGTCGCCAGCACCGGCGTCAATCGTCACGCTGTCTGCACCCAGAAGGTCAAGCTCAACAGTGATTTCATCGTCGCCACTGCCACCCATGATGGACTCAAGTTTAAGAGCGTCATTAAGAACGTTCGTACCGTCGATATCCGGCAGATCCGAAGTGATACCACCTGTCGAGCCGCTCGCATCGACTGTCTTGAGTTTGAAATACTCTTCACTACCACCAAGGTTCAATTCAATATCGCTTGAAACGTTGACGTTCAGAGTTTCAAGCTCAGGCAGATCATTGGGGCCGTTTGTGGAAAGAACTACCTGCTCAACTGTGGCATTCGGGTTGGACGAACCCGTAATTGTCAGTTCAGTCAGTTCTTCCCCGACCACATCAACGCGAATGTTTCCAGTATTATCAAGTGCAATTGTACCGGATGTTGCGCTATCTGCATACACGACATCAACGCCGAGGGCCTGAGTCAACCCGGTTGTAACTGCACGGAAACCAGCAGTCTGACCTTGCGCGAGTTTCTCAACGCGAGTAACCGAACCAACCTGCCAGATTTCCTCAGCAGCGGAGCCGAAATCTGTCGCATCTACAGGAGAACCTGCCGCAACGCTGTTGATGTTAACGACTTCAATGTTGGAAATCTCGACGCCAGCAGGGATACCAGTCGAACCGCCAGTAAACAGGTTCAGCGTGTCGCGACCTGCGCCACCGTCAATCTGGTCGCCGAACTGCAAAGTACCAGACGTGCCACCATCGACAACGCCTGTGAAGGTGTCGTTGCCAGCTGTACCAACAACGCTTTCACCGATAGCATCAGTGAGCGTGAGGTTGTCGCCAGTACCGGGGTTGCTGTCGCCGGATACGAATGCATCTGTGGCTTCTTTAGCAGCTTCAACCGTTGCTTCGTCTTCGGTCACACCGTTTACCGCTGCAACAGCCGCGGCTTTAGCTGCCGCGTCGAATTCAAAGCCCGGAACTTCAGCTGCGGAAGTTGCGAAATCCAAACCAACTTCGACTTTATTGTCGAGAACAGATTTGTCGAATGTACCAGCAGCTGCATCATCGCGTGCGCCCATGATGATCGCTTCGATCATGTCAGCGACAGAAACGCTGCCGTCTTCCAGAACGCCGGTCCAGAAGTCCAAGCCTTCTTGATCAGGAGTGCGGCCAAAGAGGTTCGCATAGATGTTTGTGACGAACGAAGCAGGCGAAGAAACGTCCGGTGTTGTCAGATAGGGGTACAGAGCCACAGCCTCGGGGGAAGCAGCGAAGTCCGCGGCGATCGTGTTGTACTCGCGACCATTGTCGAGCTGATCAATCCAAAATTGCAGACCTGCTGGGTCCGGTGCGCGATCAAAGTAGCCCACGTAGAGGGCGGTAATCGCATTGATTTGCGTTGAAGTTGCCATGATTATTAATCCTGCTTTGTGAAAGTTCACGATAGGGTTCATTTAGGCGATCAGCACTTCGGAAAGATGTACCTCACAGCACACAAACCCAGATCACCTGATGACCACTAGCGACTGACTATCAAAGCCAGAATTATCCGGCAAGCCTAAAAATGCAGTAAAAAGTATACCACCTTCTCCAGTCCTATGTTACAAAGAGGGACGAGCGACTTTGGCCTCACTTTGCGATTGCTTCCGCTCATAGATGTAACAAAAATACAACTTCGCCACCTGGGAGATTGAGTGGCGGTGTTGCAATGCTGCGAGTTAAACACAATGCCCAAAACTATAACGTCAGCGGTTTCGGATAAAGGTAGTGATCCGCGGGTTGAGCTAGGGGGCTGGTTGAAGTCCTTGCGGGAAGCCCAGGGGCTTTCTCAACGTAAAATGGCTGAAGAACTCTCGTTGGACTATTACACCTTCATCTCTCAGCTCGAGACTGGCCGGGGAAAAATCCCAAGCGCTCGCTATGGTGACTGGGCCAAGGTTTTGGATCAGCAACCAAAACCCTTCATGAAGAAGCTCCTTAGCTATTATGAGCCGGAAGCTTATGAAATGCTGTTTGGTGATAGCTAGGCATTCCAGTAATTCGTGGCCTTGACTGAAACAGTTAATTCCACCGCTGCTAACAAGCGGCTGAGCCTCTTCACAGCGCAGGCGCGCCGTTAGATCAGAGCCCTAACGGCGCGCCTGGATCCGAAATCTTTTCACTGCACCAGCGAAAGGTCACCATATCCGACATTGGACAGGTTCAGTACAACCACCGCCGCCGATTGCTCGACTCTCTGGCCGAATCTTAATTCGCGATCTCCGAACTCAAACAAAGCTCTACAGTAGACTCAACCCTACCGCCTGTGACCTTCCGCGAAACCTAGATCGCCCCTTTCGTCAACGATTCTCTACGTCTGGGCCCGGAGCTTGAAATGCGCCGAAAGCTCTCCATCCAGCTGCTAACTCCGGTCGCAGAAAGTTATGGCCTTGCATCGAGGCCGGGCGCGCTGGAATCTCAGAAACATGATGGTCAAACATAACTTTAGCCGAACCCATTACACCTGCCCCTCTGACTACGTTACACGCCATCCCCAATCCAATACCGAACTTGAGCTCGCGAGAAAAAAGCGCCATGCGCGGTATCAGCGTCTAGGAAATCTGCGCTGCAAAAGCGTGTCATCCCTTGTGGACGACACGCGCAAGAATATCGGGTTCATACATTGGCGGAGAAAACTAAGTTACTTCTGAACTGCCAGCTAGGCGGTTAGCGCCAGTGTTGAACAGCATCCGTGCGCCCGACGATGGTATTCGTACGAATTATCGCGAATTAGACACCTGCCGCCTTAGGTGCAGCTGGTTTTAAAGCATTGGGCAGAAGGTGTGTGGCATTGGGACGTTCGCTAAGCTGGCAGCCTTCCAAGAATGGTCGCGACCGGAGTATCTCCAGGTCGCAGTCAAACTATTTCGCAATATGAAACAAGGGCGCGCTACTTGTCAGTCTCGTCCAAGATAGCCAAAAGGGCCTCGATCCCCTGCTGCAATCGCGCTCTCGGGACTGCCGAAAAATCTCGGGCTAACCGCAACTCAACCTTCCCATCAGACGCAATCACTCGCGCTTCCCCCTCGGGGCGGCCCATTCTAAGCGAGGTTTTGGACACTGATTTCGACACACGAGCCGACGCAGGTTTCACACGCGTTAAAGCGGTGTGTAAGACGGCGATCTCTGACTCTGCATCCCGATCCGGCAAAGCATGCAGGCTCGAAGCAAGCTCCCCTGCCCTTTCAGGCTGACTTGCAATCAATTTGTAAATGTCCAAACCCAAGGCGCGTGGCATTGCCTCTGGGTAGCGGATCGCGCCTTCCAAAGCCTCCAATACCCGCGCGAACTGGCGAATGTAGGTACGTTTCTGTTTAAGCGCAGAAGCATAAAGCGTCGACACCGCATCTCCCACCGGAACGCTTTCGTCACTGGCGTAGGACAGGGCCAGCTGGGCCATCTCACCGAACGACAGGTCTTTTCTGATCAGGTTTTCGTCGACCATCTTTCGATAGAGGTCAACCAAAGGTTCCCCGCGGGGAACCATCGCCGCAGGAATGCGTGTGTAACGCGGATCGCCTGTCTCGTCGGCCAGTTGCTGAAACGCCGATAGACGGCGGAACCCTTGGATAAGCTCGTATCCATCATCAGTCTTTTCGACTCGGATTGGGTTTGAGAGCCCAACCGCCTGGATAGAATCTTTTAGCTCCGCAATCTCAGGATCTACATTAGCCGACCGGTCTCGGGTCAACTTCGAGGTTTTCACCTGGGAAGTGCTAATAAGATCAGTGATCAAACCCAGCTTCTTCAACCTCACATGCTCATGGGCCAACGCGTCGTTCTCAGCGCGGATCGCCGCCTCGGCATTCGCCCGTTCTCGCGTCGCCGCGGCGGTTTCTGCAATCGCGCTGGCCATAGGGCCACGGCGCGGGGCCGCCGGCTCGTGCTCTTGTAGCGGATGCCCCTGAACATTGTAGCCGCTGGTTTCCGGAAGGCTGTTCCCCGCGGGGAACTCTGTGGCTTCCTCTTCGGCATCTAACTTGAAGTTAATATCAAATACAGAACGCTTCTTTGACATCTATCAGTCCTCCAGTTTTTCCCATGCGTGAACGAGCGTGGTTTGGAACTCGCCATAAGCGCGATCGAACGACATCCGGGCGCGCCGCCAAGTCTCGCGCGTCATCTGTCGGTAATCCATTTCATAGATCGACGAGAGGAATCTCCCAGATTGCTCGACCGCGCGGGTCATCTCAATTGGATGCTCTGTAACATGCGACTTGAAAACCTGATGAAAGGCTGCCTGCATCGCACGGTGCAGATCATTGTTCGGTTCGAACCGAGTAAGCAGGAACCGCAGATCGGCGAACACCTTGTCTGGATCCGTCCCAGAAGGCAGCCGTCCACGAAACCGCCCCAAATCTTCCAGCGCTTCGGCCAACTGTCCGATGAAACTAGTAGTGCTGTCATACTCCCAATAACCAGGGCCAGACGGGACATAGAGTACATCAGCCGCGAAGACTGCATTCATAGATTGGTAACCAATCGCAGGCGGGCAATCGAAGATCACAAGATCATAGGCATCCGCCGGAAGCTGATCGAGAAAACGCGAGACGGCTGCGAAAAATGACCATTCAGGGTTTAAATGCCGGTACTGTGCGCTAGCGAATTCGACAAAGGCAGCATTCGCACAGCTTGGAATAATATCAATGGTAGGCCAACTTGTCGGCTTGATAAAATCCATTACCCGCAAATCGTTCAGACCCATGCCCGTTACCGAGGGCGGCAGTTTTCGGCGGGGTAGGGCCGTTCCGCTTTCCGCACCACCCGCAGCTGCATTCATCCGCTCTGTCTCACGGATCAGATCCCGGGCCATGATTCCCCAGACTGTCACCTCTTCGGAAACGTCCGACAACCCCATCGAATGGCTCAAGGTTGCCTGCGGATCGAAATCCACCGCCAGCACGCGGTAGCCATCGAGAGCAGCGGCATGGGCGAAATGCAGCGCCACGGTGCTCTTGCCCGCCCCGCCCTTAAAGTTTGCAATCGCCGCACGGATCGCCCGCTTTCCCGTCGGGCGTTTGGGCATCAGCGACTTCCCCTTGATCTTCAGCTTACGTCGCAGTTCGTTGATTTCCTCAAGCGCGTACCAGCGCTGGCGCCCTTCTTCCTCAACAGTCCCCTCGGGCAATGATGGGTCCGCCGCAAGTCGGCTGCGCAGTGTGGAGGGATTAATTTGCAAGATAAGTTCGGCAACTTCCCAGCTTGAAAATCGACGAAGTGTTTTTTCCATCTCAGGAGAGTAAGTCTGTTGCCGGATGAAGCCCTGCATCTTCAGGGACTGGGCCTGCAACTTTGCTAAATCAGTATGGGTGTACATATACCTTCCTCAATGCCTCAGCTCGTTCTTTTCAAAGTTCCCCGCGGGGAACCCCTCGACGGGACGCTAATCACAACTCCCCGTCGGTTTACGCCGATACTGGCGTTTCTGCAAAGGCCTATTGTGAAGCAAAGCGAGAATTGCGGTATTTTTAAAACACCCTCGACGACGATTCCTTGAAACGATCAATATCGCCCCTAGAGCACGCACAATACATAATATAGGGGGACGCATCCAATTCCCCGACGACATATTGGGGGACAAATTTAGCCTACTACGGGACAGCCAGGATGTCCCCCAATACCTATATACCCAAAAAATCATTATTTTTAGATGAGGTACGGACGACAATGAAAAACCGCCTCTTGACAGAATCAACGTTTTGGACGCAAATCAGGACAGAGGTCGGAAAGGCGTTGTGTCTTCCAAACAAACCCAGGGTCCGGCGAAGACCCACCGCGAGGACGACAGCGACTGCGGGAATCCGCAGCTAGAGGGCATCCATGCAACTGGTCAAACCGGCAGGTCAACGCGACGCTGCCCGCAAATACGATATCATCACAGCATTAGGCGCGTATGCGCTAGCGCGAAACAAGCACGATCAACGTTTGGTGCTCCGCCTTGTTACCTTGATGACCGCGCGTTATAATTGGGCGCGGGATGAGCTTGCAGTAGGCCAACGCGAGATCGCGCAACTCTGGTCCGTTGACGAACGTACTGTTAAACGTGACATGGCGAAGCTGCGCGGAATGGGATGGCTTGTGGTCAAGCGCCAAGGCGCGCGGGGCAGGGTGACAGAATACGGTCTTGATCTTGACCGAATACTCGCCACGACCGAGGGTGCATGGTGCAAGGTCGGCCCCGATTTCGATATGCGCATGGGCGGCAAGCCGGAACAGAGCCCCATCGTGCCTTTACCTGTAAAGGGTCATATTCCGGCGCCCGATATTAGTAGCGGCAACGAGTGGGCCTTGGCGCAGGCGATACTTTATACCGAAGCGCCCGATCTATATGGCAGTTGGTTGCGCAACCTTGTGCGCGTGGAGAGGGCGGGGGGCCGTTTGATCCTCCGTGCGCCGAGCCGCTTTCATGGCAGTTATGTCCAAACCCATCTAACGCGGCGCATTCTAAGTGCCTGTCAGGCCGTCGATGCTGATGTTACCGAGATCGCGGTGATTGTCTGAGGTTGAACTCTATAGGAAGGCTGGGCGCCCCTTTTTTACTGGTAATTGACAGGACGTTTGTATCGCTCTTCCAAGTAGCTTATTCGGCCAAATCTGACACGGACGAGCCGTTTCTGTCCGTCTGGTAAAGTCACGAAGCGCCCTTTGCATTCGGCATGGGTTACACCCGATGTCGACTAAGATTGATCAGATGCGGGTTGGGAAGTTGTCGATTGCCTCTTTCGCTTTGCTTTCTGTTGCCTTGGACATCTGGGAAAAGGAAGACATGGAGAGGTCCACTCCAAGGTGGTGGAACTTTAGGAACTGTACATTGGCGAGGTCTAGGCCAGTTGCCTCGGTCTTTCGTTGGATAGCCCCTGTGGTCCTCAGGTGCGCGCCAGCCATTTGTCCTCTGCCTTGGAAGATAGCTAATCCGCTATGCAGGCGCTAATTGCAGACAATGTGCCGTGATCGAAGGGGACGAGATCGACCTCCCCAAGCTTGTTTGGGAAGCTCGAGCGCCAGCTGGGACGCAAAACGCTGGAAGTGAAGATCTTGAAGGAAGCGCTCGACAAGTCCCGCTCAAAAAAACCGACCTTGCTTGCGCAGTCGCTCAAACCGGGCGGTTCCCGATGAAGGCGGTGGCACAGACGTTAGGCGTATCCCGTTCGAACTTGCATGAACGACAGAAAGGAACCACGAAGCCGCGTCGGAGCTATTATAAAGCTCAAGACGCGGCGCTCTTGCCACGTATCGAGCGTTTGGTGGCGGAGCGCCCAACCTATGGCTACCGCCGGATTTGTGCAGTGCTGAACCGGGAACTCAAGGCAGAAGGCCTTGCCCCAGCAAATCATAAACGCGTCTATCGCATTATGAAGGCCAATCACCTGCTGCTGAAGCGATCCGGCTTCGACCGGCCCGAACGCGCCCACGATGGCAAGGTCATCATGATGCGGTCGAACTTGCGCTGGTGCTCTGACGGGCTGGAGTTCACCTGTTGGAATGGCGACATTATCCGCGCGGCGTTCCTGCTCGATGCTCATGATCGTGAAGTCATCGCCTGGCGGGCCGTCGCCAATGCCGGGATTAGCGGCTCGGACGTCCGTGACATGCTTTTGGAGGCTGTCGAGAAACGCTTCGGTAGCTATCACGCGCCAGAGGTGGTCGAGGTCTTATCCGACAATGGAAGCGCTTACACAGCAAAGGAAACCCGCATCTTCGCTCGTCAGCTCGGCCTGAAGTCATGCTTCACCCCAGTCGCCAGCCCGCAATCCAACGGCATGTCCGAAGCCTTCGTAAAGACGCTCAAACGCGATTACGTGCGCGTCAAACCACTACCCAATGCCGAAACCGTTTTGAATTGATAGGAGAATGGATCGAGGACTATAACAACAACCACCCCCACAGCGGCCTAAGATGGCGCTCGCCTCGCGAGTTCATCAAGGCCACAACCGAAACCGCTTAGGTGTCCGGTGAAACGGGGGCCGGTCCAGCTAAGGTGGGATAACCTCGGTTTCACCGGCCATCCGCCGTGGGTGGCGTGCAAACCTGATCGGCTTTGCAGCGAGGTTCGCACGGGCAGCTGCCTGATTTTGCATAGCCGATCCACCTCATTTTTAAGTTACATTTTCGAAGCTTTTGCATGCTTGGGGGATATGATGCTTTGTCTGATTACGTTGCGGGAATAGTCGAATGAAGAGCCTCGGCACCACTTGCGTCCCAACACCGTCCTGCCAGGGATGTTGCCATTTTATATGCTGACCTCGCAATGAAATTTGCATGACTAGCGTACAGTATCATGGTTATAGGCGCACCCTCGGCGCGGAAAATACCAGTAAGAAGACCACACGTGTACCTAGCGTACTAAGACTTGATCGCGTATTTTAATTAGCAGTATTTTCGCGCCTGCGCGATGCACACGAACTGATGGTGGCTCTGGGGCAACAAATACATAGATCATTCCGTCATACGGGCCTTGATGGGCTCACTGGTGTAACTATCAGGACCTTCAGTAAGGTATTACAGTCTACGAAGCGTGAACCAAGAAGCTGTAATCTCTATGGTAAGCATTACATTCTTCGATGTGTTTTTCACGTGGGCCCCGGCATGGGTGCGGGGTCTTCGTGTTCGAGGCCCCTTGTTATGGCCTCGCGTGCTTGATCATTCCATGTTTCGTCGGGGGGCTCTGAGGTGATTGGGAGTACGATGGTTTCGTCGACCCAACTTATGGCGATCACTTCACCGTCGCGCGCTTTCGCCAAGGCGACGGGGAGGGGTGCGCCTGTGACTTCGCGGATGAGGTTTCTGATATGGATCAGCCAATCTGCCCGCGTCCAGTGGGGGGCATTCCGAGGAGGTCTGCGAGGGCGCTGATCTGGCCCTGCATCTGATGCTGCTGGTCGAGCATCTGGGCGAGACATTCGAGCGTTTGGCGGTGGAGCGACATTAGTTCCTCTGCGGCTGTGGGGATGGGGGGGCCATGCGCCATATCGCGCATGGCTGAGGCCGCCTGGCTCAGGCTGACGTCGATCTGGCTGAGGTGCTTGACCAGCTGATCGAGCTTGGCCGTCATCGGTGGGGCGGCTTCGCGTGCGAGCAGGGCTTCCAGCAGATCGATGAGGTGCATGAGCCGGGCTTCGGTGGGGTGGGGCAATGAGTGTCTCCAATATCTGTGCTGTGCGGGAAAGCCCGCGGAGGTCGAAGGTGAGCAGGGCACGCTGTATAAGAGCTGCGCTGAGGAAGCTGCGCAGCCTTTGCGCAAAAGTTGAAACGATGGTCGCAAGCTGCGAGTTCAGGCCGACCAAGGTGCGAGGGGCTGCGATGATATCCAAAGGTTTTTGGAGGACGGGATCTCTGGGGATGCTGCACAACTTATAATTGTTCTCCGCGCGGCGCTTAAAGCCTTTTCGGAGGCGCTGCGGCGCGCGCGCGATCTCGCGCCAGCGGGCGCTCTGCGCGTCATAAGGATCGATGGCGTCTTCAGCGCCATCGCCCAAAGCGGCCCCTTTGAAGGTGACGCGGGGGCCTGCCCGGTGGAGGGCGCCGCAGGTAAGGCTCGTGCGGCTCTCACTGGTCACGCCCCATTGATAAGGAGCAAGACCGTGGTGAAGCGCCTGCCGGATCGCCTCTCGATTTGATGCATTTTGTTGTACCGCCTGGCGCAGCAGGGCCCATGCGCGGAACCTTGGGTCCGAGGGGCCGAGCCTGAGCTTTTCGCCTTTGGCCGAGCGGCGCATGATTTCTGCGGCTTCTTTGGCCATCCAAGAGGGTGGGGTGGTGGCGCGACGCCTCTTCGGGTCGCGCGGGTCAAACCAGCCGTAGTGGCTGTTGACCACATCGACATAGGCATCCCAATCCGCGCGGCTGCCGATGGTGGGCGGATGGGGATTCCAACTGCGCAAAGGCGCCCCCGGGAGACCAACTGCGCGGGGCATCAGAATGTTGACTTCAAGGCGGCCCAGATGGGTATGGGTTCCCACCAGCACCGGGGGCCGAGCCCGCTCGGGAATGCCAGCGCAGGCCAGCTCCAGAAACAACCTGACGGTGCCGTCGATGGCCCGGCGCAGACCGACCGCACCGTCGTTGAAGCGCGCCACGTCGAGCTCATCCTCAGCCCAGCTCAGGGTGGCGCAGCGGTACCGGCACTGGAAGGGCAGGCTGTCGATCATCATCCCCACAAGGATGGGATCTCCCAGCAATAGCTCGGGGGCAGGGGACCGCCGTGTTACGCTGGCCTGTTGCTGCGCAGTCTTGGTGACCTCCGTTTCCAGCAGATAGCGGATCACCTGCGCGGCGGGGCCAGTCTGATGCTTGGACCAAAGCAGGATCATTTGGCGCGTGCCTCTTGGGGAACATTTTTGCCGATCAGTGCCGTGACGTGAGACAGCTGATCTTCGATTGCAGACAGCTGTGCCAAGGCTCCAAAAGTGGAGAGGGTAAGGGGGCTGGCCAGCTGACGATCGGCCAATTGCATGAGAGCGGCATGTGATGCGGTCAAGAGGCGCACGGCCTCTATGGTCTTAGGCCGGGGCTGGGAAGCCGCGCGGCGCAGGCAGGCCTCGACCGCAAAAGCCGAGACCGATTTGCCGGCGCGCGCGGCTGCTGCGCGCATGCGGTCCCATTCGTCTTGGGTGGCATGGATGCGCCGAGGCGCGGTCTTGTGGTCTCTTATGGTCCTGTGTCCCATTGATCCTGTCCTCATGTTGCGGGCCCGTCCGGGGGGCCTCGCTCCTGGGCCGAGGCCTGCGCCTCTCGCCTTCAGAATAATCAGGGAGAACAGGGCCCCCTGTGAAGCTTATTGGCTGGGTGGCCGCGGGCTCCGGGGCATTCTCGAGGCCGGGGGGGAGGGGTGAGGTGATCAACAAAACAAGGGTTCATAGGGCGTTCCAAAGCGCCGTCGGCCGGGTTTTCGCCAAACCAAAAAACTGTCCGAAGAAGGAAGCGCGGGATGCTCTCGTAAAATGCCACATAAAGATTTACGCGTATTTTGCGCGTGTTGATGTCCGGGAAACTGCGAAGAGTTATAGAGAGTGTTCGGCGGTGGCGGATGCGACCAGGGGCCGAAGCAGGTGGCCGCGCTGTCCCAAGGTGATCTGCTCAGTAAAGCATGAATGATATCAAGTAATCATCTGCGGTTCTCTTGTGTATTCACCGGGAGGCTTTGGAGCGCTTGAAGCGCGGGGCAGAAGACGGTCCCTCAGATTGCAAGAGACGGTCGGTACTGCCTTCCGATACGATGTGATATCAAGAAATCATATGGACCCAATTGCGATCATGACGACCGCTACCTGAGGGGCGCCGAACCTTGATGTATTGCGCAGCGCTTTCCGAGCACGGTTATGCAAATCTGTGCTATTATGCTGTTGCATGCCAGCTATGCCTTTTCTGCCTTAGGTTGTGTGGTCTAGGGTGGGAAGGTCAGTGTAACACCATCATGGAGTGGCCCCATGATCAAACTGCTCCACGTGGATGATGAGGCCGATATCCTAGATATCGCCAGAATGTCGCTTGAGCTTCTTGGCGACTTTGAGGTGGTGAGCTGTCTCTCTGGCGAGGCGGCCCTTCTGGCTGCAAAGCAGATTACGCCGGATGTCTTTTTGTTGGATGTCATGATGCCGGGCATGACTGGACCGCAGACATTGGCAGCCCTTCGGGTCATCCCAGGATTGGCAGATATTCCTGCGATTTTTTTGACGGCCTCTCAGCACGACGGAAAGGGGTCGGAGTTGTTGGCGACAGGCGCGATAGCGGTTTTGGAAAAGCCGTTTGACCCTCTGACGCTCGGCCATCAGATCAAGGCTTTATTGGAAGGCCAGTAGTTTAGAACCGCAGCGCGGCGGAGGTATTTGATCGTTTCTGTGGTTGTGATTGACGCATGGGGGCTTGGGGGTATGGTCAAAGGCATTCTTCTATCGGTAGGCTTTCCATGATTTCTGTGATGTTCTTGACCGCTTTCGTTGCATGTCCGGTAGATCGCTTGGGCGGGCAGCACAGGGATCATGCCGATAAGTATTTGCTCTCGGTTTCAGAAACCCGCGACCGCGCCGGGCCTGACGCGGAGATCACTAGGGGCACACAGACCGGGGAGCCGGGTCTGGCTTTCGGCCTGAATGGCATCAAGGATTACGCAACGCAGCAGCCCTTTATCGATGTGATGAACACCTCGCGGCCCTGGATCGGTCACCGGGAAGGACAATGGGGCGCGGTGGACGATGACGCGCTGCAGGCCATGGGGGTGTTGGACGCGCATGGCTGGCCAACCCAGGTTCCTGAAGGAGTAACCAGTCTGGAGAGCTTTATCCTCACGGAACTTCCTGTGGAAGCCACCCATGCGGCGGGTACCTATCACCTGCGCTACGAAGGGGCAGGGGAGATCGAGATCTTCAATGGCTCTAACCTGCGCTATGCAGACAAACACATCACCTTCGACTATGTGCCCAATGGCCGGGGGCTGGTGGGGATTAACATCCTCGAGACGGACCCAGAAGGGACGGGGAACCATATCCGCGACATCACTGTCGTTCATGAAGACAATCTACAGGCGCATGCGGCGGGGGAAATCTTTAACCCGGATTGGGTGAAACTCATCGATGACGTTCATGCCCTCCGCTTCATGGACTGGATGAATACCAATGATTCCGAGGTCTCTTCCTGGGCCGAGGTTACCCAGGTTGCCGATCACACCTATGTTCCTGGCGCTCCGGTGGAGATCATGGTTGCCCTGGCCAATCAGACCGGGACCGAGCCTTGGTTTACTCTGCCCTATCACGCCGACAGCGACTACGTTGAGACTTTTGCGCGCTATGTCCGCGATGCCTTGGACCCGCCGCTGCGCGCGCATTATGAACTGTCCAACGAAGTCTGGAACTGGCAGTTCGAGCAGGCCCATCAGTCTCATGCGGATGCCATCGCGCGTTTTGGGGAAGAGCTTTCCGACGGATGGGTGCAAAACTATGCAGCCAAAGCTGCTGAGATGGCCGCTACACTCGATGCGGTCTACGCCGGATATGAGGCGCGCCTTGTCAAGGTCATCAGCACCCAGACGGGGTGGCTGGGTTTAGAGAACTCGATCCTGGAAGCACCGGCCTGGCAGGAGATGGGGCACGCCGCGCCTTACAAGAGCTTCGACACCTATGCGATCACCGGATACTTCGACGGTGCCCTTGGCCGTGACAAGGCAGGGCTGGTGAAGGCATGGATTGCCGAGAGCCGCCAGAAAGCGCAAGCCGTGGCAGAGAGCCAAGGCCTTTCTGGAGAGGCGCGGGCGGCGTGGGTCGACGCGCATCAATATGATCACGCCACAACCCTTGCCGTACAGGAGCTGCGAGATGGCTCCGTGACCGGGGACAACAAAGGCTCTCTGGCCCATTTGGCGGAGTTATTTGCGTATCACGCGAAGGTCGCGGAGCACTATGGCCTTGATCTGGTGATGTACGAAGGTGGTACGCATATCGTGGGGGTGGGCGAGAACCTTGACGACGAGGACCTGTCGGCGTTTTTCCAGCATCTCAACTATACCGAAGAGATGGGGGTGCTGTACGAAGAGATGCTGGGTCATTGGGAGGCGGCTGGCGGCACGCTCTTCAACGCCTTTGTCGATGTGGCCCGCTCGAGCAAATGGGGCAGCTGGGGGGCGCTGCGGCATCTCAATGATACAACCGCGCGCTATGACGCTCTGATGGCGTTTAACAAGACGTACCCGCGCCCCTGGAGGGCGGGGAAGTAGATCCTATATGGTGCCACCGTCGACGTTCCGCGGCTACCGGAGGATCTGCGCCTCATGAGAGAATGCCAGATTTCTTGTCAACGGCTCGTAAAAGAAGGCTTTGAGCATTACTCTGCGCAAGACCTGTTCGAAGCGCTCGCCTGGACTGCTAGCATTGTGGCATGTCCGCAGATACTGGAACGGCGCAAGGCGTCCTCGGCCTCGGCGCCGATGTATGTTCCCTGAAAGAACCCGCCGCCAAATTTCGGCCTTACGCAAACAGAATACTGTTTGCAGCGCAATCAAATTGGCATGCGCGTAATGGGCACCCCCTGGCCGATATCGTTGCGGCGCCGGGGAGAACTTCGTGGTCTCGCTGACGCGATTTGATGTCGCGCAGTACAATGGCGTTTTTATGGTCGTGGTCGAAAGTGACTTGCTCCCGACGGATGCCTCTGTCGTTTTCATACCCTTGCTCGTGGATTACCCTGCGGTCCGATACCTGAACCCCGAACGTGAATACGATGGACGACGCTTGGTTTTGGCGACGAGGCTGATTGTGGCGGTACAGCGATCGCGTTTGCAGCGTACCGGAAATGTTGCAAACCAGAGTGATTTGATCACCCGCGCCGTGGATGTTCTTATGGCGGGCATCTAGCCTGTCATCCTTCTGTACCGGCGGGATGTGCCTGCCCATGTGGGCTTTAAATCCTCCCTTTTGACGCTTGGCAGAAGGCACCTGTGCTATACGGACGGCATTTTGACATCTAGGACCGCTTTGCTGCGTGGTTCTGCTCGGCTAATCGGAGTTGGAACTCTTTTAGGGCCGCCGGGTCTGAAAAGTCCGGCGCCAAGGTGAAAACATCATGGCTCCCGATGAGCTCGACATGAATGCCAAGTCCTTCCAGAAGTATTACGGCTTTTGCTCTGACGGATCTGCGTAATTTGGTATCTTGGCAGCCGTACACATCCACATGGGCGATGTCGTTCGGTCTGATATGATGCACTTGGGCGATGAGTTCTATCGATCTATCAGGATAGTCGGTTGCAATCGCTTCTTGCGCGGCTGCCAGTGCAATCGCATTTGTCATATGGCCTCCTTGGGGCGGCTTTTGCGGCCTACCTTAAGCAGCAGATTACCCTCGCGCGCTCTACGCAGACGGGGGCCTTATCACGCCCCCCGTGCGGCGGCTTCGGCTTCAAGCTGTCCGATCCGCTCAATATAGGGTGCGATCACCGCATCATGCTGTCGGTAGGACTGCTCGAGCGCGGCGAGGCTGCACAGCACAGCGTCTTTGATTTCGGCATAGGTCGGGGCACGGTAGCCGGTGGTCGCCGCGAGCGGGCGGGCGACGAGGGCGGCCACCTCGCGGGCAATCGCCTGAGGGTCTGCAGCGGGCGGCGCGGCGACGGCAGGGGCGACCGAAGGGGGAGCGGTCTGAGCAAGGCGCGCGTTGCCCAAAGCCTTTTGCAGGCGATCATTGCTGACCGGACCGCCAAGGGCCGTGCGTACCGCTTCATAGGTTGGCACGACATCGGTCTTAGCCATGAGGGTGCGGATGGTATCGCTGAGTTCCGCGTCGGAATGGGCAGGATGTCTTGGCATGAGGGCCTCGTGGGGTATCTGTTTGCGAGTAGGATAAGCGCTGCCCTCGCTCGGCCAAACCCTTTGCGGGAGGTTATCCACATGTTCTGGCCAAAAGAGGTATCGAAGGCCTCAACTCACCTGCAGAATGTCACGCTCTGGAGCTCAAAACTGGTCTGAGAAGACCTCTGTGACACGGGTATTGTTTAAAAACAATGAGTTATCCTTTGTCACATGTCACAGCCGAATGAGTGTCTCATGCGTAGGTGCGTGCGTATGTGCGTGCGCGCGTTAATACATTTATCTATATTCCGTGACATTTAGAGATATGTATATATAGTCATTGGATATCATATACTTAGCCATGTCACAGAGGCTGTGACATTCCTGTGACAAAAGCGGTGTTCTGTGACACGCTCCGGATGGAGGAATGCTGACGGCGGGTCCCTGTTTTGAGCACGATGTGCAAAGCACGTTCGGGTTGATGGAAAGAGTAGGGGCCGCAACCAGGCATCGGAGCTTCTGGGCTCCGCGCGTCTTGTCGTGGATCTCTGAACTCTCTTGGTCGCAGGTGGCGGTCGACAGGTAACTTGTCACCGCTTTGGGGGTTGAGGGTCAGAATGCTTAGAAGGGCGTAAGCGATGGGAATGACAGCGATCACCAGCCGGACCTTCAACCAAGACGCCAGTGGCGCAAAGCGGGCTGCGCAAGATGGCCCTGTGTTTATCATAGACCGGGGCAAGCCCGCGCATGTCTTGCTCAGCATTGAAGCCTACAGGCGGCTTGCAGGACGCCAGGAAAGCATTCTTGATTTGCTTGCCGATCCAGAAACGGCTGACGTAGCTTTTGAACCGGATCGCTTGGGCAGCTTTACACGTCCCGCTGATTTGTCTTGATGTTCATCCTCGATACGAATGTGGTGTCCAAACTGCGCAAGGCAAAAGGAGGTAGGGCGGCTGCGCGAAGCGCCACCCGGGTCGCGGGCCACTGCGGGAGAGGGGCCTGCTGCCTGGTTTTCTCGGGTACTTATTGAGTGCTCTGAGGTTGGGGAAGGGAAACACTGGGGTCCCAGCCTGAGGCGACGGCGTCGAGAAGCGCGGAGATATAGGTCTTCCCATGGTGATGATAGATTTCACTTGTGATGCGCATGTGAGACCGAAACAGGGCAGGGGGGACGATGAGGTCTGGCCGATGGGTTGCAATATGCGCGTGCAGTGCTTTTTCGATGCAGATGGCGCGATGCCCGGTGTCGACTGATGTCTCACGCAGGAGCGCCCCCTTGGATAGTTCCGGGTCGTCTTGCACCTGGCGCAGGCGGAGTGCTGGGTTGCTGCTGAAGCCAAGCTTGAGCACAGGAGCCTCAGGTAGGGTAAAAGCCATCAGGTAGATTTTGCTGGGCTTGGAGGCCCAGCTCTCTCCGCATCCGGCACAGTCGATATCTCCGCTACGCATGTTCGCAATGGCGACATCTTGTTGATGACCGCACTGATGTTCGTAGTGGCGATAGCTCTTATTGGTGCGCAGCGCGTCTCCCACAAGCTGCCAGCCCTGCACCTCGGCTTCGGCGGCATGGCGTTCTTGAAGACAGATACTGCAGCTCAGCTTATGGCCGCCGTCGGCGGCTGCTTCGACACGCGTATGTTGCCGGCGATCGCGATGACCGCAAACGAGCTGATAAAGGCCGTAGTGACGGTCTCCATCGGGGTCTGGCCCGCAGAGTTGGGCGCCTACCGCGGCGGCTGCGGATTCGCGGCGGATACGGATACAATGGGGACATTCCGGATTATGCCCTAAGACAACGCTGATGCGTTTGAGGGTGGGGGTGCCACAGGTTTTGCAGCCGAGAATGACATGCAAGCGATCGACCGCACGGCCGATCAGGCAAAAACCTTTGGCTTCTGCGGCTGTCTGCCAATGGGGAAGTTGCGCGCCTTGGAACACGGGGCGAAGGGCCCCATCGACGGGGAAGGGATACATGGTTTTGCGAGAGGGCATAAAGTTTCCGTAAAATTTGCCGGGCGCAGGTACTGCGTCATCCCGGTGGGATGTGGAAAAATACGTTTTGGAAAAGAACGGCGCTCGACCGGGACTATGGGTCAGGAAAGCCGATCGGCGCCGCGGGGGTGCATGGAGATGACCACCATGTTTGCTGAATGAACGATCAGCAAAGTGCTGGCTTCTTCCAGAAGAGCCGAAAGTCCCGGCTGTGTCTTGCGATGCCCCCGGGCAATCTGGAGAAGCTGTCGTCCCAGCCGGTCCAATGAGCTTTCGGTGGGAGTTTGTTCAGGTACGCTGTGCAGTAGGTATCCTGCTGCACAGCGGGTATCGGGATGAGCGCCGGACATATTGCGCAGTTCATATAAGGCTTGCGTGCAATTTGCCCAAGCTGACGCCGCCGCGTGAGCCAGGATGGCCGTTGCGGCGGGAGCTGCTTTCGAGCGACCGGCGCAGTAATGCCAATCCGCCTGCAGGGCGGTGAAGTAAAGATCGAGCGCATGGCGGAATTGCAGCGCAACACCGCAAAGCAAGCTGTTGGCGGGTTCTGTTTTAGGATTGGGCGTGATAAATTGGTCTTTAGCCATAAAGATTTCCTCGTAGTCTGCGTGGTTAGTGGGGCGGGGGAGTTGCAGCTCCTCCGCTTACACGATAACATGATATCATGTAATTGCGATGTCAATAGGTGATATTATGAAATCTCGCGGCCGCCCCAAAGCCGATACCCAACCGCTCATGGTCCGTATGCCGACGGCTCTTATAGAGGCGCTCGATGATGCCCGAAGGCAGGAGGAAGATATCCCCACCCGGCCTGAACTGGTAAGGCGGATTGTCGAGGAGTGGGTCACGCGCCGCGGCCCAGACCAAACGGCCCAATAGCCGCTTTGGATAGCTTGAGGGGCCAAAGCGGCGTTAGAGCCGCTTGCGCGGCAAGCAATCAGAAAGATTGAGGTTCATGTAACTTCGGGCGCAAGGTGTCTTCGTGCGACATCACGGCGATGGCGCTGTATAATATTCTCGTAAAGACGCGTAGGGCCTGTAGCACGATGCGACCGACATCTGCTGATAGGTCATTTTCTGATTTGGCCTGCATCTGGTTCACATCTTCTTTCGCCGTGATAAGAGAAGCAGGGCAATGATAGCACTGTTTCTAATTACTTTATGACAGCATTTTAGCTTTTGGTGTGATTTGACTTATGCAGCTTCAAAATTTGAGACGGCAAAGCAGCGAGCCTGTAGGGTACAGGCCTGACATTGATGGTTTGAGAGCCCTTGCGGTTGTCGCTGTGATCGCGGGCCATGCGTTCGAGGGCTGGTTCCCGCGCGGCTACCTTGGAGTGGACGTATTTTTTGTCATATCGGGCTTTGTCATAACGCTGTCGCTCCTGTCGGGGCGTTCACCCTCTTTTGGCGCCTTCTTCGCAGCGTTTTCCTTAAGGCGTATCAAGAGACTCCTCCCGGCGATGGTCGTATGTGTCGGACTGACCTGTGCCGTTCTTTTGGTGATCGATCCCGATCCTAAGGCGTCGTTTTCCGCCGGGGCTGCCGCGCTGTTTGGGGTTTCGAACTTTGCCCTGTACTTTCAGGAGCTTGACTACTTCTCAGCTTCGATAAGGTACAACAGCTTTACCCATACGTGGTCACTTGGGGTGGAGGAACAGTTCTATTTGCTGTTCCCGTTTATTTTCTGGTTTGTCTTCAAGCCGAAGGGGAACCGTGATGCGCGTGCGCTGATCTATGCGATCGGGCTGCTAAGTCTTTTGTCCTTGATAGGATTTGTTCTCCTCCAAGCTCAGGCTCCCATGGCTGCTTACTATATGATGCCCCTGCGGTTTTGGGAGTTGGGTATCGGTGTCGCCTCGGCAGCTTTCCTCCATCATCGGCCGATCAAGGTGAAAGGCGCTTGGCGAGGCCTTTACGTGCCAGCGCTCATCGCGGCCATCGTCATAAGCTTTGTGGTGCCTCTTGGCGAGAAAGCTGTTGGTCACATCCTAATCGTCATCCTGACCACTGCTTTGCTCTTTGTCGGGGCGGATGAGCCGGCGCGAACAGGTTTGTTGACCAACAGATCAGCGAGATACCTGGGCAATATATCCTATTCTTTGTACCTTTGGCATTGGCCCTTTTTGGCGTTCGGTCTCCTAGCGCCTTACAGTCTTTTATCGAACCCAGGCGTAAGCATAGCAGGGGGCTTCTGTGCGGCTGTTCTATCTTATCATTTTGTAGAGCAACCCTTCCAACGGCGCGCGACACCGCGCCCTCGGGTCTGGCATTTTGCGAGTGCTTTGATGACAGTGCTTTCGGTCATTATCCTAGTGGCTGCTGGCAACACCTACCGCAAATCATTGGAGCCGTCTCAGCTTGAAGCCGCGCTGCCCCCTGCGACCTTGCCACTCCCCGAAAGTGGCCTTCCTTTCGACCCGACCTGTGTTGTCGACGATCAAAGCAGGTTGTTGCAACAAGATACCTTCGAGCACTGTACTTTTGCGCCGCTGGCGGGGGGAGGCCGATCCGAAACACTTTGGGTCATGGGAGATAGCCACGCAGGCCATCTGCAAGGTGCTTTATTGAAGCTGCGCGATGATCACGGGCTCGGCTTTCACTTGGTTGAAACTCCCGGGAAAGTTTTTCCTGTGATGGACCCTGAAGGATTTCCTCCCCGAGAGGCGCTTTTTGAAGAGGTGAAGCACAGCTGGAAGGCCGGTGATACCGTTGTGTTGGCGCGCCTCTACTTCAATCGCACCGATCCTTTGAGTATCCAGAATGATTTTCGAGAATGGGTGGAGCATGTGGATCGTTTGGCGGCTGAGCTCGAGCGTCAAGGGATCAGTCTGCTTCTGGTTGGCCCGTCGCCTATGTTTTTGTTCGAGGACATACGTGCATGTTCGCCCCGCGATGAGCTTAGCTGCGCGATAGACCGCGATACGTTGCTGCCCCTGATTGATGCCATTCATCAAGATTTGGCCGCCATTGCTCAAACACATGATAATGCGGCGTTTGTGAACGCCTTTGAAAAGCTGTGCCCGCCGGATGAAGCCGTTTGCAGCCCCCTTCGAGAGGGCCGGTTCTTATACCGAGACCGCGATCACCTGAATACACAAGGTGCCGCGCAACTCTCTGAACCATTCTATACAGCGTTACAGGAACTCGCCCTATGATCCTGTTCGGAGCTTTCTAGTATCGTTTGTCCTAGGCAAAGTTGGTGAAAGGATCGTCGACGACTCCTATCAGTTTAAATAGAAAATCGCCGCCCCCAGATGTAATGGCATCACTGTAATGTTCATCCACACGTGTCTTCGCGCTGGCTATGTCCGAGCTCGCCTGATTGCCGAATATATTCAGCACGTCATGTGCATCGGCCGTATCCGACATGCCCTTGATCGCCGCGAAATAGACCCCGAGGTTGGCCTTATTTTCTAGGTAGGAAGTATCGGCACCTATTGCTCCTTGGATGATACTTAGGACGAACGTGGCAGGTTGCACTGCTCCACCGCCAAGTGCATTCGTCCAGAACTCAAAGCCCGCAGGGTCCGGGGTGCGCCCAAGTACATTCTCATATACGGCAGCTACAAAAGCCGACGTATCTGCTGTATTTGGGTATAGTAACTGAGCTTCGATCGACTGAAAAAAGTAGTTCGCGATTGTAAGCAGATCCATACCTTCTGCCAACTTGTCAGCCCAGTAGAACAGCCCTTCAGCATCCGCTGCCCTGTTGAAGTACGCAACATACACTTTCGCTAGGTCTAAAAACTGAGAATTATTGAGCTGCGTTAGACCACTGAAGTTCGACATTTCAATATCTATGTCATTGAATTCGATAAGCTCGATATTTGTGAGCGTATCTGTTCCCCCGGCTCCGTTTCTATCAAAGACCGTCACGGCGCCGGAATCGGCAAGGGAGATCGTGGCGTCTCTCGATGAGATACCCACTGAGACCGTATCAAAGCCAGTACCGCCATTAAATACGTTTGGACCTGGGGTCGCGGTGAAGACATTTGTATCACTCACATAAAAGCCAAGATCTCTAAGTATTTCTATGTCTAATGGGGCGACGCCAATGGAGTTTCCCCCCATAATAGAAGCAGCAGGGGAGGCAATATGCCCGCCTTCTCGCGTGGGCACGGGGCCGCCATGCGATAAGACAGCGTTTTGGCCAAGGAAAAACCCGTCTGAAACAAGATTGTCAAAGACTGTGGTCTCGCCGTACCCATGCCAGACACCAAAAGCATGACCGAACTCATGTGCCATGACAGACGAAATCCCCCCGTAGCGCGTGCCGAGGTCTGGGCCTACTCCGATAGTTGCATCATAGGCTTCGCCATTTGGATCGACACCGGTCAACAGCTCATGAAAAACGCTCGGAACTGCTGCCGGATATCTGTCATCTTGAACGGAGGAGAAACCTATCCAGGCTACGCTTGTCCCCGGGATGGACTCGTAGATTATTTGGATTTCAATATTGGCGTTCGGTGAGAATTGAGCGCCCGGCATCAAGTCGAACCACGCCTGCCAGCCTTGTCGAACTGCAACCTCTATGGCAGCACTGGAATAGTCGACGTCCGCATCGCCGTTGGGGTCTACGGAAGTTCTCGAGAATTTTCCTTGTTGGCTATCGAAATCGTCTTCGAACGTGATGGTCAGCGTAGGGGTCATAAAGCTGTCTCCAAACTGCTGTTTGAAGGCTGGCAACTTCTAAACGGGCTGTCAATCTAGGGTCTTAATTGTTTCGGACAGTTAAATACCGCGCTAAGCTCGGTCGCGATGCGAGCCCCCGGCTGGTTGCGCAAGGCGCGCGCACTAAGCGCTTATCGAGATGCGAGACGCTGTCTTATCGCATGGCGAGATCGTATTGGAGCCAATGGGGCAAGCGCCTTAGTGTTCTCCATGTCTCATTTCCTTTTGGTGCTCAAGGCTTCACTGTTTGTGCATTAGTTATCGCGTAGCACTCAGGGGAAATGAAGGAAAACAGTGTTATATCGCCGAATTCAGGCCAAAATAGCGCTTTGACTGTTTCGGAGCATGGAGCGCGACATATTCTTTTTCGCAAACGTAGTATTGGGAAGTGATTTTCAGATGATGGTGTCTGATTGATGCTTTACGCCTCTAACGGGTTGAGCCTCTTTTGGCCCCCCTGCGTTATACATACCAGATGCCGTCATCTATGGCTGGCGCGACTTTGGCGATGTTTTCTTGTGAGTCCGAGAAGTACTGGAGGATGGCCTCTTGGCTAAGGCCTTTGTTTTGCTGATCGAGCCAGAAGTCGAAGCCGGCCTGATCGGGGGCTCGGTCGAGAATATTGCCGTAGAGCAGGGTGAGATAGGCACTATCTTCTAGGGTTTCTGCTTGCCCATATTTGGCGGTGAACTCTTGGGAGTGAAGAAAGTAGTCTGCCATCGCCGGCAGCGCTACGGTGCCGGCATCGAAATGTCTTAGCCAGAAGCCCAGGCCTTCCGCGTCAGGGGTGCGGTCGAACGTGGCCTGATAAAGCCGGTAGACGGTTCCCGCATTCCCATCGGTATCGAAGGCTAGATAACCGTCATCGAACTGCAGCCGTTCGATGTTTTGCAGCTCGCGGGTGATGCCTGACGCCTCATCTTGAACTTTTATATTGAACTGATTGTCGTCGGTCACCGTATAGAGGCTCGCCGCGCCTTCAAAGCGGACCGTGTCCAAGCCCTCGTGGCCGTTTATGGTATCTGAGCCGGCCGTGGTGGTCAGCATGTCGTTTTGCGTAGTGCCGGAAAGCCGTGCGCCATACATGGTTTGGGCGCCAAGGATGTCATGGGCTGTCAGTTCAGTTTGGTTTGCGATGGTGGGGTACATGATGGTGTGTGGGTCATCTGTATGCAGCAGACCCATGGTGTGACCAATTTCATGCAAGGCTGTGGTGTAGAAGTTTAGCGCGGATGTCGACACTTTGCTGGTGGCCCAGTTCTCGGCCAGATCGAAGCGGATTTCCGCTTCCTGAACAGTGTACAAGTTTGCGGATGCACTGAGCTTGCTAAAATAGGACGTGGCGTTGCCAACAACGCCATAGGGGCCATCAATGTTATCCCATCCAAGCCGTAGCTGGCTTTGGGAGCCGTCTGCGACCTGAACGAATTGAATGTTCGCACTGTTCTCCCAAGCCTGAAAGGCGTCGCGGATCAACTCTTGGTAGAGGGGGTTTATGATCTCGCCGGCAAACGCACCCCCGAGCGCACTGGGACGTGCAAAGCTCCAGGACACGACGCCGCCGGACTGGCCCTGCTTGCCCGCGCCCCACTTATAGTCAGCCAGAGTATAGCTCATATAACATAGCCTCTCGTCAGCCGGAGGCTGATCTGTTTTGAAGGAGAAAGGGTCCTGCTTGACGCCTCAGTCATAGCCCTTGAGGGCTGGGTTGTTTTTGAATGCTGTAGTTACATTACTGGGAAAGCGTCCAACAAGACGGAAAGAGGCATGGGCACTCAAAACGTGAAGTAACTTCCTAAGCCTTGCTTTCCCGACACGGCATAGGAGTTCGCGCCTTGGTTGTTCTTTCGTCGCAGATCGCTCATGACATGCATCCGAAGTGTGCGTATTTGTGTATATAGGAGGTGTCCTGATGCGGCAGCTTGGCGCAAGAAAGCAACGTACACATATTACGCTTACCTGCGCTAATTTGGCGGCAGCACGGGAATTGGGCCTGAATGTTTCAGCAATCAGCGACGCTGCGGTCGCTGAGGCTGTGCGTCTTGCGAGAGCTAAGGCATGGACTTGGGAACATGCGGCAGCCATCGCAGAGCGCCGCGCGTGGATGGAAGCGAACGGTGCGCCTTTAGCGGATCTTCAAGTGCTGAAGATCGATTGATGGCTCTGTTTCGCGCGTGTCGTATTGCGGGTGGGCGGTTTGGTCTCAATCTGCAAGCCGATCTGATTGACTGGGACCCGCGTGGTTGCCCCACAGGTTCCAGTATTTCAGGGCCAAGTCTATTGAGCGATTGGAGCCCATGTTTGCAATTGGAAGTGCCAAGTAGGGGCTTCACACTGGTGAGATTGCTGGCCTTTACCTGAGCTGCCTAATGTCCTTTCCCTCTTTTACTGCTCCTATTCCTTCGCGATGCTGGTTTTCCATGCAAATTTGATTGGCGCGAAGATGGAGATACCCCATTGTTGAGGCTTCAATGCATCCAGCGGGGTCATATGCCTGCGGACGGGAGGGGCATGGGCCATGGGGCATTCTGGGCATGATATCATGACCCGTTTGGTTGGACAGATGGAGGCAGCTTTTGCGATCCGAGGGAGGTTGCAGAACTTGCCGGACTGCGCCCGGCCGGAACGGTCTTTCGCCGACACGCCGTCAGTCTGGTTTTCGCAGCCAGTCCCGGGCGTGGACTGGCCTGTGCTTGAGCGGGAAGCCCGCGCGACCTTCGGGGATTTCGACATACTCTTGACGGTCTTTCAGTGCATGTTCTCGTTCAAAGAGCAGGTCGCGTTGCTCCTTGAGGACCTAAGGGGGCTGTCGCCCTCTGAAGAGAACATCAAACAGCTTGAGAGGCATAGGGCGGAAGCTGTCCACCATTTCCTGTCGAATATTTCCCGGGTCGCGCTGCGGGGGAGGGTCTATCCGGCGGAAGCCTCCCCGCTTTGGGGCGTGGGAGGTGGCTATAAGCGCAGCGCCGAATGCGTCTGCGGACCTTATGTGTATCACCTGAAGTATCGTGCTCAGGATGTCGCTCTGAGCCGGAATGACCTGGGAGACGATATGTCGATGGCGGCGGATTGTAGCTATTCAGGGTATACGCCGCGATTGCTCATTTTCGATGAGACACCTTCGCCTTTGCGAGATTGGTTGGAGAGTACGTGCCGCGGTCATGGCGGAGAGGTTTTTCTGGGTGAGGCGGCTTGGGCACATGTCATCGAGCAGGCCAGTCCGATCGTCCGGATTTGCATAGAGCGTTATTCTCGCGATCCACTGGCTCTGGTGGCGGCTGAGCAATCGGGCGCCGCTTGAATGCGGTTGGGTAAATCTCATCGAGGCCTTTGGTTCGGGGTTTGGTGCGATGGGTGTTCTTTTTTCCTTGCAAAACAGATGCTAGCTCATTGAGGTACGCGAACCGCATTGGAAAGACGGGCCGTATGGAAATAGAAAAAACAGGGCTTCCGGGTGTTTTGCTGCTCATTCCGCGCCGCTTTGGGGATGACCGGGGCTTTTTTGCGGAGACTTGGAGCCGTGCGCGCATGAAGGAGGCCGGTCTCGACATCGACTTTGTCCAAGACAACCATTCTTTTTCAACGCGCGCGGGCACCATCCGGGGGCTGCATTTCCAGGCACCTCCCCAAGCACAGGCAAAACTTGTGCGCTGTGGACGGGGCGCGCTTTTTGATGTTGCGGTGGACATCCGCCAAGGCAGCCCGAGCTATGGGCAATGGACCGGCGCGTTGCTCAGCGAAGACAACGGGCGGCAACTGTTGGTGCCCGCAGGCTTTGCTCATGGGTTTGCGACGCTCGTTCCCAATACGGAGATCGTCTACAAATGCTCTGCGCCCTATGCCCCGGAAACCGAAGGCGCTGTTCGGTGGGACGATCCGGATATCGGGATCCATTGGGGGGTTGAGGGCGATCCCATCCTTTCGGAAAAAGATACGCGCGCCCCTAGGCTTTCCGATCTCAACACCCCGTTTCGCTATGAGGTCTGAGCCATGAAGCTTCTTGTCACGGGAGGCGCGGGGTTTATTGGTTCGGCAGTCGTGCGACTGGCCATCGCTCGTAAGATAGAAGTGGTGAACCTTGATGCGCTGACCTACGCCGCTTGCCTCGACAATCTGGCCCCGGTGGCAGACAGCCCGCTTTATCATTTCGAGAAGGCTGACATCCGCGACCGTGCGGCGCTTGATGGTATTTTTGCCAAACACGCTCCTGACGCGGTGATGCATCTCGCGGCGGAAAGCCATGTTGATCGGTCCATTGATGGGCCGGGCGCATTTATCGACACCAATATCACCGGCACCTATACTTTGCTCGAAGCCGCGCGTGCGCATTGGCAGGAACGGGGATGCCCTGAGGCTTTCCGCTTTCACCATGTCTCAACCGATGAGGTTTATGGTTCGTTGCCTGAGGATCCACAGGTATTGTTCACGGAAGAGGCCGCCTATGACCCCCGCTCGCCCTATTCGGCCTCGAAGGCAGCATCTGATCACCTGGTCCGAGCCTGGCATCACACCTACGGTTTGCCGGTGGTGGTGAGCAACTGCTCAAACAACTACGGCCCCTACCATTTTCCGGAAAAACTGATCCCGGTGGTGATTTTAAACGCCCTGGCGGGCAAGCCGCTGCCGATCTATGGCACGGGTGCCAATGTGCGGGATTGGCTTTTTGTCGAAGATCACGCCGATGCGCTGCTGACAGTGTTGACCAAAGGAGAGATTGGGCGCAGCTACAATATTGGCGGGGAAAACGAATGCAGCAATCTGGAGCTGGTCGAACGCCTGTGTCGCATTCTGGACCGGCTGCGCCCACGCGCGGACGGGATCAGCTATGCCGAGCAAATCACCTTTGTCGCTGATCGCCCCGGCCACGATGCGCGCTATGCCATTGACCCGAGCCGTATACGTGATGAGTTGGGCTGGCGGCCGTCGGTAGCGCTTGAAAAAGGATTGGAGCGCACCGTGCAGTGGTATCTTGGCAATGAACCCTGGTGGCGTGCGCTGCAAGATCGGCAAGGTGTCGGTGAACGGCTGGGCGTGAAGGCGTGATGCTCGTCTTTGGCAAAACTGGTCAGGTGGCGACCGAGCTTCAGACCCACGCACCAAAGGCGCGTTTTTTATCGCGGACAGAGGCGGACCTGAGCGCCCCGGCAGCCTGTGCGGCTGCGATTAAGGCCCTAAAGCCTACGGCCGTGATCAATGCTGCGGGTTATACGGCGGTCGATGCTGCGGAAACGGAAGAGCGGCTGGCGCAGGTCATCAATGGCAACGCGCCGGGGGCCATGGCGCAAGCCTGTGCAGACCTTGGCATTCCCTTGGTCCATCTTTCTACGGATTATGTCTTTGACGGCGCGGGGCAGGTCCCGTGGAAGCCTGGTGATCCGACAGTGCCCTTGGGGGTCTATGGGCGCACCAAACTGGCCGGGGAAGAGGCGATCCGTGCCACCGGATGCCGGCATGTGATCTTGCGGACGTCTTGGGTGTTCTCCGCCCATGGCAGCAATTTTGTAAAAACCATGCTGAGGCTGTCGGGAAGCAGGAATGCGCTGTCCATCGTGGACGACCAGATTGGCGGTCCTACACCGGCCGCCGCGATTGCGCAAAGCTGTTTGCGCCTTGTCGAGGCTTTGCAAGGCGGACAGGGGGGTGGGACCTATCACTACGCCGGCAGTCCTGCGGTGTCGTGGAAATGTTTCGCGCGCGAAACATTTGCCGCAGCGCAACGCGATGTTGTGGTGAGGGGGATCCCCACATCCGAGTATCCGACAGCTGCGAGGCGGCCGTTGAACTCCAGGCTCGATTGCACTTCGTTGCAGGCTGATTTTGGTATAGGGATGCCGGAGTGGAAGCCCGCCCTTACTGAAGTCGTCAAGAAGTTGATCGCATGACCAAGCGCAAAGGCATCATTCTCGCAGGCGGCTCAGGTACCCGGCTCTATCCCATCACCATGGGTCTCAGCAAACAGCTGCTGCCTGTCTATAACAAGCCGATGATCTATTACCCCTTATCGGTATTGATGCTGGCGGGCATTCGAGAGATCGCCGTCATCACCACGCCTCACGATGCCGATCAGTTTCGCCGTACCTTGGGGGATGGGGCGCAATGGGGGCTTAAGCTGACGTACATCATACAGCCCAGTCCGGACGGACTCGCACAGGCATATATTCTTGCAGAAGACTTCCTCGCGGGCAGCCCTTCGGCGATGATCTTAGGTGACAATATTTACTATGGACATGATCTACCCAAGTTGATGGCCGCGGCGGACGCGCGGCCCATGGGCGGGACTGTGTTTGGCTACCGCGTGGCGGATCCCGAACGCTATGGTGTGGTGGCATTTGATGACCACGGCGAAGCGCGGCAGATCATCGAAAAGCCTGAGCATCCTCCCTCCAATTACGCGGTGACAGGGCTCTACTTTCTGGATGGCTTGGCACCTGCGCGTGCGGCGCAGCTCGAGCCCTCGGCGCGCGGCGAGTTAGAGATTACCTCGCTATTGCAAATGTATCTCGACGCCGGTGAGCTTGGCGTGCAGCAAATGGGACGCGGTTTTGCCTGGCTTGATACAGGCACGCATGGCTCGCTTCTGGACGCAGGGAACTTCGTCAGAACGTTGGAGCAGCGCCAAGGTCTGCAAATGGGGAGCCCAGATGAGATCGCCTTTGCAAAAGGCTGGATCAGCCGCGAGAGCTTACAAGAGCGAGCCGAGAAATTTTCCAAGAATGACTACGGGGACTACCTAAAAAGCCTTCTCGGCTAATTGTCTTCTTTAGCGTGGCTACCCGCTGCAGGAGGTGTAGGAGTGGTGGGTCGCTGACTTGGAGGGGAGGTGCATACTTTGCCCGAACCGCGCACAAGCGTACAGTAAGTTCAAATCGCGAGGAAGAACGGTATGAGCAATGTACTGGTCACTGGTGGGGCGGGTTATATTGGTTCGCACGCTTGTAAGGCATTGAAAGCGGCGGGCTTCACTCCCGTTACTTTCGACAATCTCGTGACCGGCTGGCGCGATGCGGTGAAATTTGGCCCTTTTGAGGAAGGTGATCTGCAGGATCGTGTGCGGCTTGATGAGGTTTTTGCGAAACATCAGCCCATCGCGGTGATGCATTTCGCCGCTCTTAGTCAAGTGGGAGAGAGCATGGCAGAGCCCGGCCTTTACTGGCGCAATAACGTATGCGGTTCTCTTACGTTGATTGAGGCGGCGGTTGCTGCGGGCTGTGATCGGTTCGTCTTTTCGTCGACCTGTGCGACCTATGGCGATCAAGATAACGTCGTGTTGGATGAAAACAGCGCTCAGTATCCGATCAACGCTTATGGCGCCTCGAAACGCGCGATTGAGGGTATTTTGCGCGATTTTGAAGCCGCCTATGGGCTACAACATGTTATTTTTCGCTATTTTAACGTGGCGGGGGCGGACCCTGAGGGGGAGGTGGGCGAGTTCCATCGCCCAGAGACGCATCTAATCCCACTGATGCTAGACGCGATTGCCGGCAAACGCGCGGCATTGACCGTGTTTGGGGATGACTATGACACGCCTGACGGCACCTGCATTCGTGACTATGTACATGTCTGCGATCTGGTTGATGCCCATGTTTTGGGTTTGAGATGGCTGCAGGATGATAAGGGTAGCCGGGTGTTCAACCTTGGCACTGGCAGCGGCTTTTCGGTACGCGAAGTGCTCGACCATAGCCGCGCTGTGACCAATCAATCGGTGCCCCATGAGATCGGTGCGCGCCGCCCGGGAGATTGCACCAAGCTCGTGTCAGGTTCTTCTCGGGCCGAGGAAGAGTTGGGCTGGACGCCGAAGCGCTCGACTTTGGATAAGATTATTGCCGATGCTTGGAGGTGGCACCAGAGCGGTCACTATGATGCTTAAGCTCGGTAGTGCAGTCAGACCCGATCTGATAATTTTTGCAATGGCTTGAGTTGAACTCTTCTCGAAGAAGGCTTTGGATGATGCCGAGAATGTGCCGTTCTATGGAGCGATTTAAAGAGTGAATCTCAGATATGCTTATTCGGAGTTTTTAGCTTGAATTTCGGAATTCAGGTTGGAGTATTGCCTTTTCGCCAGAACGGCTTGAGGTGTCTTGCGAACTCTATCAATAAAGGCTGAATGTGGGGCTTTTTGCTGTCTTAGCAGTCTGAATATCCGTCGCCATCGGCGGGATCGATGCGCAAATGGGTGACGCGCCCCGGCGTGCCGCAGACCTGGATGAGCCAAGTTTGGCTATAGCCCTGCCAACCGCTTCCCAAAAGTTCTTGGAGATAACGGTCTACGCCACCTGCGCGCACCAGATCGGGGATCATGGCGCGCAGGGCGGGGTTGCTAAAGTAAGGGTCTGTTTCATCTCCCGCGTGACGCAGGCCGAAACGATGGAAGTTTGCGCGGTCTTGCTGGATGACGGCGCCAACGCTTTTGAGGGGCGCGCCTTTGGAGTTGTAAAAATCTTCCCTGCCGATTGTGGTGTAATAGGCCGCGAGATTGGGGTCGGCAGAAACGGCTTGTGCGGTGATCAAAGCAATCGCAGGTACCACATATCGAAGCTTATGTCCTGCGGCGTGAAATGCGGCAATATAAAGGCGCATGGCGGTATCCTCGAGTAAAAGATGCTAAATCAACCGATACTGTCGCGACTTAGAAAACACACCGAAGCGACTCGCGCAGCCTCGCCATCATAGCATATTGTGGTGCTTTACTCTCGTTCTAAGCTCGCGGCCCCGCTGTCTAGCGGCACTTTCTTTGGAGGGCTGGAAAAAGGCCTTTAGGAAGCTGTTGATTGATCTATGGTTATTGGGAATACCGCATGACCTAACCCCTCTATCTGAAGGATGTTTTCATGACCCATGTTGTTCACCCGATTTTGCTTGCGGGCGGCTCTGGCACTCGGCTGTGGCCGCTGTCCCGGAAGAGCTATCCTAAGCAATTTGCGGAACTCATGGGAGAGATGAGCTTGTTTCAAGCTTCGGCTAAACGGCTTTCGGGGAAAGGCTTTGCACCGCCTATCGTGCTGACCGGGGCAGATTTTCGATTTGTGGCGACCGAACAGTTGGCGGCTGTGGAAATTGCGCCTGCTGGTATTCTCATCGAGCCTGAGGGACGCAATACGGCCCCCGCTATTCTTGCGGCAGCTTTGAGCTTGGCGGCACGCGCGCCTGAGGCGCTAATGCTGGTGGCCCCTTCGGATCATGTCATTCCTGACGCAGCGGCGTTCCGCGCCGCGGTACAGGCGGCAACTGCGGTGGCGCAAGAAGGTGGGCTTGTCACCTTTGGTATCCGCCCTGATCGTGCTGAAACCGGCTATGGCTGGTTGGAAATGAGCCAGGCGCCTGGCGCAGACTTCGCGCCGACACCTCAACCGCTCAAGAGTTTTGTGGAAAAGCCGGACAAAGCCGCGGCTGAAGCCATGTTGGCGGATGGACGACACCTGTGGAATGCGGGGATTTTTCTGTTTTCGGTGGAAGCGATCATTGCAGCCTTTGAAGCTCACGCTCCAGCCATGTTGCAGCAGGTCCGTGCTGCTGTTGAGGGCGCTGAAGAAGACCTGGGCTTTACGCGGCTTGATCCCGAGGCCTGGCGCAAGGTTGAAGACATCTCGATCGACTACGCGGTGATGGAAAAAGCCGACAATCTCAATGTGGTGCCCTATGCGAATGGATGGTCGGATCTAGGCGGCTGGGATGCCGTTTGGCGGGAAGCTGGGCCTGATGAGACAGGCGTGGTGGTAACGGAAGCGGCGACAGCGATTGATTGTCATGATACATTGCTGCGCGCCGAAGACAGTCAACAACAGCTAGTAGGCATTGGTTTGCAAGACATCATTGCGGTCGCGATGCCTGACGCGGTTCTCGTGGCGCATAAAGACCGGGCTCAAGACGTGAAGAAGGCCGTGGCAGCCCTCAAAGCAAAAGGGGCTGCTCAAGCGGAAACTCTGCCGCGGGATTACCGTCCTTGGGGGTGGTTCGAAAGTCTGGTGGTGGGATCGCGGTTTCAAGTTAAACGCATCGTTGTCCATCCGGGCGCCGCACTCAGTCTGCAAAGCCATCATCACCGATCAGAGCATTGGATTGTCGTGGAAGGCACGGCCCGTGTGACCATCGACAAAGAGGTGCAGCTCGTGAGCGAGAACCAGTCGGTTTACATTCCTCTAGGGGCGGTCCACCGAATGGAGAACCCCGGCAAAGTCCCCATGGTACTGATTGAGGTGCAAACCGGCAGCTACCTTGGGGAAGATGATATCATCCGCTACGAGGACGTTTATGCGCGCGGGCAGGGGGCGAAAGGGTAATCCGGAATCTTCCTCTATAACGTCGGGCACGGATGGCATTAATCCGAATGCAACTTAAGGGCGTCCGGCGTATCACCTGTGGCGCTTAATCTATGTAGGTGCCAGTGGCTGCTGAAGACCTGAAGGGTTCTTCCATTGTGTTCGTCGATCAGCGCAGCCACACACTTGGAAAAACTTGACCGGTTTTGGATATTGCAGGACCCTTCCTTCGTACCGCTCACTTGGAGGCGGCAGGTGCCTTAATTTAGGGTTTGAAGGGGCTTAGTCTCGGCTCATTCAATCTATAGGGTGTGGCATGACTTCAATGTATTCCAAGGCCTGTGGAGGTTGGAGAGTTGCTTGATCCTATTCGCTCGGAGGTGTTGATCGGCGCATTGCGCCGGTGCTCGGAGCTTAGTGAGCAGTCGGGGGCGATAGAACGGGTTGCGTCTGGATCGGCCCCGCTTTTTTCGGAGCCGGCTGATGCGACTGTGAAGCTGGTGTGCGTCTCCGACAACGGCCCGTCCTATTTTGTCACGGTTTCAGGAGACGGGAATCCGGATTTGGTGGCCCGTGCAACGCGTAATATCCAACAGATAAGACGGCTCTTATCGGAACGTGCAGCAGAGCCTGTTCTGGAGCCTTTGGAGACTGGCGTCGTTTTGGGCCGTTCTTTTGCGGTATGGCCGATGCTTCCGGCCTTCCCCCAAGGCCGGGTGCCACGATATTTGGCCAAGCGACTTATCCGCCCCGACATGCTTGACTGGATTTCGGAGGTTTATGACGAGACCCATACCTGCGCGAACGCAGCTGAGAGACAGGTAATTGCGGCTAATTTGACGAAGCTGATCGAGGATCGGCACCATCCAGATCGTTTGAGAAAGGCCGCAGAGCGCGCAGCAGAGCGACTGGAGGCGGAGCAATGGGCGCCGTTTCACTGTGTGCAGCATTCAGACCTTTGGCTGGGCAATGTAATGTTGGCCCCCGCCGGTTCTTCGCGATCTTTCTGCGTTATTGATTGGGCAGGGGCCAGTTGTAAGGGGTACCCGTTTTTTGATCTCTTCCGGTTTGCTCTTAGCGCCAACCTGTCTCATCGATTGGTGAAGGCCCGCGTAAAACGCCAACTTGGCCAACAAGGGGCAGATCCTGTGGATGGCGTATCCCATGTGCTTTGTGCTGTGGGTGATATGCAAGCGCAGCTCGAGTTTTTCCCTGAAGAGTTGTTTCGCCGGATGGCAGTGGAAACCACCGATTTTGCTCTGAAGGTATGCAGGTGAGTTTTATGAGAGCGAGATGTGAGCGCGCATTTGTCTTGGAAGGGATTGTGTTCTCCAGGTCGGAGACCGGATGATGGCGCAAGGCGATGTTTTTTCCCCTACTGTTATGTACATCAATCCGCACGCTTTGGCTCTGCATACTTTAGAGCCCCATCTGAAGTGGGTGGTCTGGTCGGCCGAAAATTTGCCGCGCTTTGCGAATAGATATTTCATTTTTCGATTGAAGGGCTTTTTGGCACGCAAAGGTGTCTTCAGGGGAAATTGGGACCTTAAAAGTCGGCCTTTTGTCGAGCGAGACGAGTTCCTGCTTATGGCAGACCTCTATGAAAGCTTGCCGGATTTTCGGCAGTCAGCCTGGTACAAGCGTGCCAAGCAGATGATCACCACAACCGGACGGTTCTCTCATAAAGATTGTCTGGCGCACGATCTGGTGGAGCTTGACCAAGTGTTTGAAGGATACCTGGTTCATCTTCTGTTGACGATGAAGTCAGAGGGTTACCGTCAAAGAGAGGGAGCAGATTACCCCGAAGCGATGATCGGGCGCGATGGCACGCTTATCAAGACGGCACATGGCACGCATCGTCTATGTGCCGCAAAGATAGTAGGTGCGCCGGGGCTGTTCCCGGTGAAGGTGGTGGGTGTACACCGCGAATGGCTTTCGATGTTGTTGGCAGGCAGCAATGGCAACCAATCTGAGGTGGTTTCAGACGCGCTGAGAGAGATTGAGCAAAGGTATCGGGCTGGGGCTGAAATCATCCCCCTACGCCGTTTTGTATGAGATCCCACACCTCAGTGCGGTGCAGCCAAACTGCGGCGCCGCCGAACGCGACCATAAGGCTCAAGAACACCATATCATGAAGGCCGTCCCAAGCGTGGTGTGTGCGGGCAATCCAGATGTTTGCTGGCAAGGCCAACACCTGCGCCGCAGCCTGCCCTCCAATTGCTCCTGCCATACCAAAGAAATAGGTGCCCAAGAGCATCAGGGAGAGCATCAAAGAAGCCTTAATAAGAGTTACCACGAAGAATTGGCGGGAGTTTCCGCTGGCTAAAGCGGCGTGGTTGTAGGTCAGCCCAACCGCTAAGGGCATCTGGGCACAGGCGACCAAAACAAGTATCACGCCAGAAGGTGCGTAGCGCGCATCATAGAGAAAATCGACGAGGAGGGGGCCCAGAAGGCTCAACAGGATCAGGAGGGCGAACAAGCCCGATGTGACCGCAAATCTAAGTTTTCTGATCTTGGCGAAATTTTGGAGCGAGGCGCCGGGAGGATGTTCACGGTATAGCGGGATCAGGACTTTGCTGGAGACCTTTGCTGCGAGCATGATGGGGAAGCTCGCTAGGAAAAAGCCGATGCTATATATGCCAAGTGCTTCTGCAGTTAGAAACTTTCCCAAGATGATCTTGTCGCCTTGGGCCACGATGAAGCCGCAGATGGTGCTTAAAAAGATCCATTTACCGAAGGATATGAGTTCTGCCGCTGCCTTTGTGTCCCAGCGAAGACGGTTCTTGTGGCCGGGCAAGCCGAACTGCATCACGATGAGCAACACGAAGCTACCTGCAAGGCTCCCCCAAACAAGCGCCCATACTGATTGCAGCTGCCAAGCGAGCGCCAAGGTAATCAAAAGCCCGCATGCCTGTCCGGCAAGATCGAACTGTGTGACCCGTCCGACTTGCAGGTGACGGTGCGCGGTGGCGATACGGGTGGGCATCAACCCTGCCGCAATGAGTTCCAACCCGGCGATCGGCAAGATGGTGGCTAGCAAAGGTTCATTGAAGAAGTTTGCGACTGGCCAAGCTATCGCACAGGTGAGCCCCCACAGGATGACACCTCGCGCGACTTGAAGCGTCCAGGCCGTGTCGAGAAAAAGCGGATCATCCCCTCTATGGTCTTTCTGTATCCAAGGGCGGATGCCCAAGTCCGAAAACATTTTCATGCCGACGATGAAGACGGTCACCAGCGTCATAAGGCCGAAGGCTTCGGGAAAAAGTAGCCGGGTCAGAATAAGATTGCCGAGCAGTCTTAGGCCTTGAGAGGCCAAGGCTCCGAGCCCAATCCAGCTTGAGCTGCGCAGTACACGCGTAATGATGGACTGGCTCTTCATGTCTGAATCTTGCAGTGCCATGCGCAGAACGCTCCTCGTTCAATGTATTAGGAGTATCGCCAGTTTGGGTTGCCGTAAATCATGGTGAGGATGTTGCTCCGAGGTTTGAAGCATTGGCGGTTACGGCGGCACGATAGGGCTGTGTGAGCTCTGTTTGAACTAGGAGCACTGCCTGTAAGGTGGGTCACTCCCCGCCGGTTCTCACAGCTTTGGTTGATGCGGTTCTGCTTTGAAGCCCATTTGGGCTTGGTCGGTTGTAGGAACGGGTGGCGCGGGATCGCCCATGCAAATCGCAAGCTCGGCCACCCGCGTGGGGGTTCTGGCGCGAAAGCAAGCTTCTTAACGTTTGGCGCGGGGATAAGTTCCCTTTTAAACCTCATTTACCTCTCAAGAAGCGTCTGTTGTGGCTTTACGGACAGGGTCCTTGGAAATATAGAGAGGGTATTGGGTAAAGGGGTAGTCTTATGATCCGAACTATTTTGATCAGCAACTATATTCAGGTGCAAGGTGCCTTTGTTCGTTCTTTAGGGGATGGCAATATTGTCGTTTGTACGGGGAACGGAGAGTATGCAGGCCGTCCAATTCAAGGGGATGCCAAACCCGCTTCACATGAAGTGCTTGCAGTCGCCTAAGATCCCAATGTGGGCGCAAGCTCGCATGTCGCCGGTGGAGAGGTTATGCATCAACGGCGGCTCTGCTCTTTTGTAAGGGGAGCATCCTGCAAGGGAAATTGCAGATAGTATGAGGATAAATTTCACATATTAAGTTCCGTTGAGGTTTATTTAAAGTTCGAGGATTCTTGATTTAGGGTTCTGGAGCTTTACGAGCTTATTGTTTGGCCATTCAAGGCATGGATGCCCTGACTGGAGCGTGCAGAGGACGATGAAGCATTATCATCAGGTAGCCAGCTGTGTTCCAAAATTTGCTCTCACTGAGGAAGTTAGGTTTGGGCGAAAATACACTTAGATCAAAAGTATGCATACCCGCAGGTCAGGGCGTATCCATTCTTTTTCGTTCAGGAAAAAGCAATAGGGTGCCGAAACGTTCGCGTTTGACCCACGGTGATATGCCTTTGGACCCGGAGGTGCTCTCTGAGGTCCTTGGCTGCCTCGAAGATATGCAACTGCCAGTTATCGCCAGTAGGCCGCGTTTGGCGGAAAGCGTCATGTCAGATGCAGCACTGATCATCCGGGCATTGGCGGAAAAAGCTGATATCGACATATAATTAAGGGATGCTGTCCCCCTGGGCACAGTCTTGGCTTGATTTCTTTTGTCCTAGGGGCGTTCATATGCCGTTATGGGATAGTGGCCGCAGTATGGCAGGCCCGCTCGTCACGGGGGAAGTCGGATGGCGCGAATAACATGGAAAGAGCCGGACCGGATGCGGGGGCCAAGGCTCTGGTTGCTCCGACCAATTTGCTGGATGGTTGGCCATGGAATTTATCAAAAAGACGGTGAAAGCTGGTTAGAGGCCAAGCTTGAGTGTCCTAGATGCGGTCGAACGTTTCGTAGATAGGAAGTTTGGTGGAAGTATATTTGAAGTCGCTTGAACAATGTATAGAAGCGGGTAATTGGCCCGCCGCCTTGTGTCTTGCTCTGAGCTTGCCGGATATGGCTGGCACTGTTGAAAACCCCAATGGCGAGCCACGCCAAAGATATATGGATTGGTTCAACGATTGGATCGGGCCTAAATACCGAACCCAGCTTCTAATGGGCCAGCAGACATTTTTGTCCGGAGCTGACTGTTATGGGTTGAGGTGTGCCGTGCTCTATCAGGGGCAAGATGCTTCTGAAGCGCGTCACCGCCATAACGTAAACATCTTCGAGCGCTTTAGGTTTACAATCAGTAAAGCAGATCACTGCGTTCGTAAAAGCCACAACTTTCACCTGAATGCCGAACGCTTCTGTCGCGACCTCATGGAGGGGTGTGAGGCTTGGCTGAAGAGCGCGCGAAGAGACCCGGAGAAAGCCGCGGTTTTAGGTCGCACTTTAAAAATTGAGAGTGCATGATGTGGAATGGAGCAAGGGGGCTATAATTTTTTGTAAAGCACTGACCTGCCTCTAAAATCTGGACCGTTTGAAACCAAGGTTTCCGATCAAGTTTTTATAGTTGGTAGAGGGGTGCAAGCGCATAAAGTATCAAAGTTCCGCGCACCTCGCGAGGTTCAACCTGCTCGCGCGACTGTTGCAACTACACAACGATAGGACCCCTTAAGCTCGATTGCCTCAGTTAAGCATTGCTCCGTCGTCCCCTGCATTGAGATCCGCCATTGTTTCGGCAAGCTATACACCGCAGTTTTTCCAGCAGAGCTGAGGCGCGAATCTCATACGAGTAACCTGCGCCATATCGACCTGTGTTTCTTTAAGTCCAATATTCATCAGTGGCTTATGGGTAAAAGAGGTTTCGACCAGGACAATGCGATCTCCTTTGGCCATCATCGGTATTTGATCTCGACGACTACCATTTTTGAAGTCTTTGCTCTTTAGTTTTGAAAGACCCTGTCCATCAGACGCTTCAGAGAAAACGACTTTCAGAGTTCGCCTAGCTGTATTCTGGCATTTCCGAGTGCAGCTTATCTGAGTAATTCGTACGCCAATAGAGCTCCCGCGCCCCGTCAGTCTGCCTGCAATAGATTGGAGGCCTTCAAGATAGGTCTCATCGATGGGAAACGTTTGCCGGGAAATAGCATCTGCGATCACCGCGGTTGCGTCATTCGCAACGGCCCTAACGCGGAATGCATCGGTAAAGGACAACATTGAAACGATTGCCCACACAAGCAACGGTGCTGCTAAAACTAGCTCAACAGACTGACTTCCTTCTTCACTTCTGAAAAATTGTAGTATCTTTTTCGGAAAACAACTCATCCTTGGGGCTCCGTCACAAAAGCGGTCGTAATCCTTACACCATATTCACCATCCGAATTTTCGGGTAGTTTGCGGCCTAGACCTGTTCCTGGAAGAAGTGGGTCAAACAATCGGCACACGCGAACAAGCATGAGATCGTTTTGCTGGCCTGGAATGAAGTTGTTTGCAGGGTCGAAGTCTTCTTCACGATCAACGCAAGGAACAACGCCGGAGATGTTTCTCCATTGAGGGACCGGCATCGCTTGCATCTGAATCCGTAAGGAATCTAAGCATCCTGCACTGAAGAATGACTTATCGCAAATCATTGCCTTCATCTCTTCGTAGCTTGGGGGGTTGGCTGAGCTAAGCCTCACTTCTCGCGCTACGATGTTTGTCGCGCGGCGGAGCATAATTTCCCGCGCGCTCCAAAGCCCGGTTTCAAGAGCCATGAAGAATAGGTATAAAACAATAGGTACGAGAATTACGAACTCAATGGTTACCGCGCCGCTTTCAGATGATCTGAACTGATTTGGATTGAATTTTATCATTTAGTCAGCCTCAGCATAGAGATAGAAGAGGCAATCATTTCGAAAGCCGTCTGGAGCTCCATTCCTTCGACATCGAAGTAGTGAGCCTCTGTAGAGGCGCATCCTTTAAGAAGTTCCAACGAGTCTTCCTCTTCGACCTCCATACCAATGGTATAGGTAACAATTCCTGCGGCTCGGGCCGTCGCGCAAATGTCGCGTAGGCGGTCATCTTTTTCGTCTGCGCTCACAGTTTCGATCATACTATTCCAAAAGTTATTCCTCTCAGTGTTTCTATCCCGCCAGTAATTCTCTTGCTCCCCAATAAAGTTGTAAGAGAAATAGTCGGGTGACATTTCGTTCCATATTTCAGGCCATGTCATTTTTTTCTTATCAAGGCTTTGACGATAGCTTTCTGAGAGACCGGTATGCTCATTGAGAAGCATATTGGACCATAGTCTACCTTGCCATAGGTATTTATGATTATAAGGCGTGGGGTAGGGGGGGTAGAAATAATCTTCTCCGTAGGGATAGCTCCCATCATGCGCGCCAGCCCTCTCCTCAGAGACGACATTGTAGTATGGGCCATCTCCGTTTGCTGCAGTAAATTTGAAGACATTGGACTCTCCAGATGCGTATCTATCGCGCACGCGATATTCTGTTTGGTTTTCGCCATCTGTCATGATTACCAGAACCTTCATGTTGTTTTGGGCTCTATGTGGGTGTGGCCTTCCTCTGAATGCTGGATTGATCTTACCTTCGGTTACGAGGGCACTTACTGGTCCTTGAGCAGATTCATCTAGCAACGCGAGGGCCCATTTGACGCCTACATCGATCGAAGTTGAACCTTCCGGGGTAAGGCTGTTTATCTGCGCCTTGAGGTCAGTTGCGGAGCTAGATAGGGGGGTGATCTCAAAGCCCTGATCTATACGACATGCCCACTGGCCCTCAGAAGGGTCGTATATATCTGTACCTTGGAACTGAAAGTGCGCCGAGCGCTGCAGGAGGCTGTTTGGATAGATTGATAGGCTGCGGAAGTCGTCTTCTTCAAAATCTACACAGTGAGAATAGTCGTGCTCTGTGGTGGTATTATAATAATCGAGCAAGTCCGCCCCTGCATTAACCTTGGTAGAGTAGGGAATGATCGAGATAGAGACTCTGCCCTCTTCCGCTTCACTTAGGACTTCGTCTACAAAGCCCGACGCCGCTTGCTTTAATGCGTTAATCTTCCGGCTGCGGCCGTCTGAAGTTGGCCAATCCATAGACCCTGATACATCTAGGGCAAGAGAGATCTCGATATCTTCAACGCGCTCAACCGCTCGAGATTCAATCTTCATTTCGAGCGCGTCGTAATCGAAGTATCTGAAGAAATAGGTGCGCACGTCATCATCCATAGATGCGTAGACAGTACGCCCAACGACAATTCCTCCGATCTGCTCAATATCAGTCTCAACATTGATGGTAGACGTATCTACACCGGAAGATGCCATATAACTTAGGACGACATCCTCGGAATCCATATCCTGCGATAAGCTCGCTGCAGCTAGTACTGCGTTATCGAGGTGAGTCTGAAGGTAAGTTCTGGTGCGCTCATGGTTTGCTAGGTCTACAGCGAGCCCTCCTGCCACGATCATACATACGAACAGCATCAGCGCGAGAATCATAATGCCGCCGTCTTCATCTTTCTTGAAATTGCAAATCTTCTTATAGAACCAGCGCGGTGCATCGTTGTGCATTAAAAAGTCTCTTTCGGCGGTGGCGGTAGAGAGTGTCACTCACCCACATACTCGTCATTGGTAGAAAATGGTTGCTCTTCTAGTAGATGAGGAAAGGGACTGTAGCTCGATAAAACTGTGTCGATTTATTGTTTCTTTCTAGTCCTTTGGATTGCTGGCCTGCCACATAAATTTCCCTCTACCGTTGATGTGGGCACCGCCTACGTGTGAGATGGCGGCTCTCTGCATTGGGTTTGAAGGTTTCATCGATCCAGCAGGTAGAACGGCGATCCATGCGTCAATTGAGCTACTCCCCATCTCTTGGACAGGATCTGGCGTAAATTAAGCTACTCGTTGCACCTGCTGATCGGGTTGGTTGATATCATTTCTTTGCCAGTAGACCAGCGCCGGAGGCTGGCCGCCCAGGGCTGAATGCGGGCGCTGGTGGTTGTAGAAGCTCATCCATTTCCGGATGGCTGCCTTCGTCTCTGATCCTGTCTCCCAAGCATGCAGGTAAACGCACTCGTATTTCAGGGTGCGCCACAGCTTCTCGATAAAGATGTTATCGAGGAAACGGCCCTTCCCATCCATCGAGATCCGCACGCTGGACCGGCGGAGCCGATCCGTCCAGGCGAAGGACGTGAACTGGGAACCCTGATCCGTGTTCATGATCTCTGGCGGCCCAAACTTGAGGATGGCCTCGTTCAGCGCCTCGACGCAGAAGTCGGCCTCCAACGTGTTCGAGATCCGCCAGGACAGAACCTTGCGGGTGTGCCAGTCCATGATCGCCACGAGGTATAGGAAGCCGCGCCGCATGGGCAGGTAGGTGATGTCCGAGCACCAGACCTGGTTCGGACGATCCACGCGCAGCCCTCTGAGCAGGTAGGGATAGGTCTTGTGGCCCTTCGCCGGCCTGCTTGTGTTGGGCTTCTGGTAAATCGGCATGAGCCCCATCAGGCGCATCAGCCGCCGGATGCGCTTCTCGTTCACCAGATGGCCGTCGTTGCGCAGGTGCCAGGTCATTTGCCGGACGCCGAAGAACGGGGTCTCCAGGAACTGCTCGTCGATCTGCCGCATCAGGCCGAGGTTCTGCTCAGACTCGCCCTTCGGCTCGTAGTAATAGGACGAGCGCGCGATCGACAGCAGCTTGCACTGCTGGCCGATCGACAGGTCCGGGTGGTCAGGCTCGATCATGCCGCGCCTCACTTCCCGCCCCAAGGCTTCAGCTTTCGTTCCAAAAAAGAGTTGGCTACCGCCAGCTCCCCGATCTTGGCGTGGAGCTCCTTCACCTGCTCCTCGTCAATCTCCGGCTTCTTGCGACTCCCGCGCTCGAACACACCGGACGCGCCTTCGAGCAGGGCTCGCTTCCATTGATGGATCATCGTCGGATGAACCCCGAACCGGCTCGCCAGCTCGGCCGCCGTCTCTTCACCCTTCAGGGCTTCCAGCGCGACCTTCGCCTTGAACTCAGGCGCGTGCTGTTTCCGTTTTGACATCTCTGATCTCCTTCTCGTCGAAGATCAGCAGACTGCAAATCGTAGCTTATGTCAGTGTCCGAATTTCCGGGGGTAGCTCATTTTACTTTTGACCCTGCCAGTTGGACACCAAGGTGGCAGTTCTATGCCCCTTGGTCGCCCTTCGCTGCATTGCTGGGGGTGATCATGGTTCTCTTTGCGCTAGAGGAGCAGGATCGCAAGTGGATGCTAGCTGGGGTGGGTGCCGGGGTGTTGATGATCTTGGCCTCAAAATCACGCATGGGACTTGTGGGCTTGGTGGCCTGTACGATTGGGCCGCGCATGCTGCCTTTAATCCTTAAGGGGTGGGCATGGCATGTCACCGCTGCTTTAACAGCTTCACTTGCCGTTTTCGGTACGGCCCTTCTGACTTTGGGCCAAGATGCGGTGGCTACCTTCAAAGGTGCGCGGGCCGATAGCACGCGGGTGCGTGAGACATTGCAGCGCATTGCTTACGAGCGGTGGCAAAACGAAGCGGTTTGGTTCGGCCATGGGACCATCCATCCAGGATCTCATGCGGTGGAGTATATGCCCATTGGCAGCCATCATACTTGGTATGGGCTTCTTTTTGTTAAAGGGCTTATTGGCTTTGGCGCGCTTTTGGTCCCGATGGTTTGGCACACATGCTTTGCGATGCTCGACGCGGCACGGCATTCGAGAGGCCGGCTGCCGATGGGTATTTTGATGACAATGGTTTTGCTGTCGTTTGGGGAAAATATTGAGATTGAAGCTTATATGCTTTGGCCTGGGCTTATCCTTTTAGGGGTGCATTTGCGCGAGGTGGCAGAAGGGGGCCCCAGTCCATCGTGAGCTATCTCGTTACTGCGCAGCGATCTAGCGGCGGCCCGTCGCCCGGCATGGCATCAGAACCACCTTAGTCGAACGGTCTTGGGAACGCCCTGGAGCTGCGGCTGTTTTGAACAGAGAAGCATTTGAAAGCGGCGCGGATATGATTGCTGCCGTTGCATTTGAGTACTCACGAACATACGATCTATAGGAGTTACACCTAGTGAGCTGTTGCGAAACGCCGATCTCCCGGTGTTGTTCTCTCGATAAGTATTCTCACACAAGCGCATCGTACCAAGCACCTGCTAATCTACCAACAAAACGGAAAATGCTATGTACACCAAAATCATGATCCCCATTGATTTGAGACATATTGAACAGATGACAAAAGCCCTCCAGGTGGCCGCTGATATCGGCAGGCTTTATGGCGCCGAAGCCCATATTCTAGGGGTGGGACAAACTGTTCCAAGCCAAGTTGCACGTACACCTAAAGAGTTTGCCGATAAGCTTTCGGCCTTCGCGTTAAGAAGCACCGAGGTCTACGGTTTCGCTTTCGAGTCCCATGCTGAGATTAGTCACGACCCGTCGGTTGATCTCGATAATGTCCTAGCGCGTGCCGCGAAAGCCATTGGTGCCGATCTTATTGTTATGGCGAGCCACACTCCCGGCCTTGCTGAACATATTTTCTCTTCAAATGCAGGGTATCTTGCTTCGCATTCTGATATATCAGTGCTGGTTGTGCGCTAAGTTACTGCACCTTGATGTTAATCCAAAGCAATCTCTCCCGCTGCACGCTGAAGAGCTGAAAGGTTATCGCAAAGCATTGTGCGACCATTGTTTTCTAGCCGAATAAGACCATCCCGTCGCAGCGCGGTCATTTGTCGGCTTACGGTTTCAAGGGATAAGCCGAGATAGGTTGCGATGGTATCACGTGTGAGCGGCAAGGTGCAGCGCAAAGGAGAACACCGCGGCCGAATGCGTTGAAATAAAAGTGAAAGGAAGTGTGCCACTTTTTCGCGGGCGGTCTTACGGCCTAATAGTAGCATCCAGCTGCGCGCATTCTCAAGGTCATTCAATGTCATGTCTAAAAGACGAGATGAAACATTCTTAGAAGAGCCCAAAAAGTTTCTAAATATTACTGGATCGAAAGTACAGAAAGTTACATTACTGATAGCAGTTATTTCATAAGATGCGGTCTTATGCCCAGGCTTCCCGACAAAATCAGCTGGTAGGAGCATACCCACCATTTGTACGCGTCCATCTGCAAGGGATCGCGTGAGAGACGCGGAACCTTTCACGATAGAACCGACGAAAGGCAGGCTACCTCCTTCCATTGCGATGGTCTCACCTGCACCCCATGTCTGATAGCGCTTGATGCGACTGATACGGAGTAGCTCGTCATCGCCAATTTTGGCGCAGATCCCGTCGTCACGGGCTGGGCAGGTCTGACAAGTGAGGGGGAAATCTTCGTGGATGCTCATAGCATGAGCCGCAATTCTCTTCTCGCCTGCATAAGTCACCATAAAGGTTGAATAAATATCGATCTATGAGCCGAACTAATGCTATCCAAGTATACCGGTGATAGCAATGGCCCGACAACCCGCTTGGCCCGACATCGTCGTTCCCGAGTGTGGGAAAAAATGGGGAGCACAAAAGCCACTGATTAGTATGCTGGAATGCCGAAAGGCAGGAGCTCTAAAGTTAATGTTCACAGGTCGAAGATCGAAATCTGTTCACGGCCGACCTGATCCAGCACCTTCGACGCGGCCTCAATACGCCGGAACAAGCGCTGGCCTTCGTGTCGCACTAACAGTGCATTTCCGAGTTTCCTTCGGCCTTCAAAGGGTCACGTTCGCTGAAATAGCTACTCCAAATCGCGCACACAGCGAATGACCATATTCCGTCCTTTCTGTGGAAGCGCGATCTTTTGCGAGCGTAGAATATCAAATCAGTAACTCGCTGAGGCCCTTCGACCCGCAGTAAAGATCGGGCCGCACAAATGTCAGCAACTTTCAATGTCTACGAGCGCTAAGTGTAAACTTAACTCGCCGTTACTCTCCTCGCGTTTCGACCTTCGCGCCGCTCGCTCGGGCTCTGAGCGCTTGGCGTAGCGTTAGTGCCGTTCACATGCCCTTAACGTCGCGCGTCTCGGAGGCAGTAGTATCTCGGGCTACTTTGAACAAAGATCACGTCGGAGTGTGTGTCCCGAAATGGCTAAACTTCGACTGGCTCAGAAATTCACTAATCTGATCGGCGATGAGCCTTCGGTCATAATCTAATGTTGCGACGTGGTAAGATCGCTCTAACCAGATGAGACGGATCTCGCTCGACCCCACCGATGTGACAATGCGAGGCGCATTTTTTGGGTCTACAACGTTATCGCGGCGCGATTGCTGTATTAAGATGGGCTGTCGTATCATTGGCAGCAGCGCGCCGGTGGCGTTGGTCAAGAGAAAGCGCTCTTTCAGCGTTACTTTGGGAATGCGGTCATAGCAGACCTCAGCCATACCGGGTTCGGCAATATCGGACCCGATTCCGGCGATAAGACGGGTCCCTTTCATTTCGTATAGCGGCGCGACCACCTCAGGACGATAGAGGCCAGTTGAGCCATTAATGCTAACCACGCCGTGTATTTTCTCTGGGAGCCGAGCCGCGAGGTTGAGCGACAGCGTCGCCCCCAACGAAAGGCCGCCAACGATCACCTGCGTGCAGCGTGACCCCAGGGTTTCGAGAGCCGCTTCGGCGGAGGCCACCCAGTCGGCTTGCCCTGTCTTTGCTAAGACCGCAGGGGTTTCACCATGACCCGCCAGCAGCGGGCAATATACGGTAGCACCGCTCGTCGCGTGAACCTGATGAGCGACCTCTCGTACGCTTTGCGGCGTGCTGGTGAAGCCATGGAAGAACAGGAAACCGGTATTGCTCCCTTCGAGAAGAAAAGGCTGCGCTTCTGGCAGGTCGAAGGGTGCAATCGGTATTTGTTCCATAGGCACATAAAATCGCGCTATGGGGCGGTGACGCAAATAGACTTGCGGTATCGTGCGATAACCGAACGCGATCAGCCCAAGGGCGGGAAGTAATTACGGAACTGGCGCAGCAGCCCGGTATCCGCCTTGAGGCTCCAGGCCATGGAGATTGTTGCCTCTGCGTCGAACCCGGCAATCGGCGCCAATGTTAAGGCGGCGGGCAGGCTGTCGGCCATGCTCATTGGAAAAAACGTCATACCGCGGCGCTCGGCCACGCGTTGCAAGATCACCTGTACGTCCCAAGCCTCATCTACCACCATAGGGTCGAGGTTGGCCTGATCACATGCGCTGTCCAAGAGGGCGCGCCAGGAGCGCCAGTTTTCCCGCAGTCCCATGACAAAGGGCGTGCTTTCCAAATCCTTGACTTCTGAGGGCTCCTCACCGGCGGGAGCGACCACACCGATGCGGGAGCGCCAGACCGGCATCTGGTCTATTCCCGGCGCGCCGACGGTGGGATGAGAGAGTAGAAAACCGAGGTCGATCTGGCCAGACTTCAAGTTTTTCAGCATGTTATCGGTAGACATTACATGCATTTCGACTTGGACACCCGGCACACTGCGATGAAACGCATCCAGCGCTTCAGAGATTTGCCGCGAGGTGGCAAGGGCGGAGTAGCCGACGATGATATGCCCGCGTGCGCCAGCAGCATTTCTGCGCGAGGCGCGGATCGTGCGCTCGAACTGCGCGACCGTCTGGCGCGCATCTTCAAGAAAAACCGCGCCTTCGGGGGTGGACACAACGCGCGGGCCGCTGCGGTCAAAAATGCGAAACCCCAGATCGGTTTCCGTGTCTTTTACAGCTTTCGAAATCGCGGGCTGCGCGATATTGAGCGTCTCTGCGGCGGCGCGGAACCCGCTGGCATCGGCCACGGCCAGCGCATAGCGCAGATGCCTAAGGTCGAGCCGCGTGGGCTTAATGCTGTCGTCCATGCGCCTCATCCTGGTTGATCGCGCTTCGTTATCACTCGATCAACCATCGCTATTTGTCAACTGCCCCCCGAGCGGTGAGGTTGAATCGGAATAACGGGCCCAGATCCCGTCTTGGTATGGGGGAGGAGGCCCGATGCTGAAGCTGTTTAACAAGATATGTTCATGGCTGATGTTCATCGGCGGCTTTGGCGTCATCGCAATGATGCTGAATATCGTGGCCGATGTCGTGGCAAAGCTCGTGTGGAACGCGCCCATTCAGGGCACGGTCGAGATGTCGTCCTATTACTATATGGTCGCGCTGGTCATGTTGCCGATGGCCTTTGTGGAGATGCAGGATCAGCAGATTTCGGTCGACCTTTTGTTCAATCACTTCCCGAGATGGCTTCAAAAAGTCGCGCTGACCTTTAGCTGCCTCGCCGCTGCTGCCATTCTTGCTGTGATGACATGGCGCACGGGGCTTGATGCCGTGCGGGCGCTGCGTGTGGGCGAAGTCGTGATGGGTGGGCGCGAGGTCATTGTTTGGCCGTCGCGCATGGTTCTACCGCTTGGTTTTGGACTAGCCAGCTTCGCCGCCTTGCTGCGGGCGGTATTGGTGCTGCGCGGTGCGCCTGTCACCCAGTCTGACCTCGATGGGGGCATTTCATGAGCAATCTTGTCATTGGTTGGATCGGTGTGGGCACCCTGTTTGGTCTGCTGGCCTTTCGCATGTCCATCGGCACAGCGCTGATGGCGGTGTCCTTCGTCGGCATCACCATCATGTTCAATCTGCAAGCTGCCCTTGGCATCGTCAGTGCCATGCCGTTCAACCTGATTGGGGATTGGTCGCTGACGGCGATCCCGATGTTCCTCTTTATGGGCTTTATCGCGGCCAATACCGGGCTGACAGCAGGCGCTTTCGATCTGCTGCGCGTGATGCTGGCGCGGGTGCCGGGCGGGTTGGCGTCGGCCAGCGTCGGGGCTTGTGGCCTATTTGCTGCCGCCTCCGGGTCGTCCATCGCAACGACGGCGGCCATGTCGAAAATCGCCGTGCCGGAAATGTTGAAGGCGAAGTATCACCCGTCGCTGGCCACGGGCGTGGTCGCGGCCTCGGGCACGCTTGGCTCGCTCATCCCGCCGTCGATCCTCATGGTGCTCTACGGCATTTTCACCGAGCAATCGATCGGCCAGCTCTTCATCGCGGGCGTCATCCCCGGTGTGCTCTCTGCTTTCGTCTATATGGCGATGATCACCGTTCGCGCCACGGTCACGCCCCAGCTGGCACCGCCCGTGGTCGAACGGATCGACCGGTCGCAAGTGTTGGGCCTGCTATGGTCCGTCTGGCCATTTCCTGTTTTGGTGCTCGGCGTCTTGGGCGGCATTTTCGGCGGTTTCTTCACCCCGACTGAGGCCGGTGCCGTGGGTGCGTTCCTCGCCGCGATGGTTGCATTGCTGCGCCGATCGCTAACCCGCAAAGCGCTGGCCGAGGCGATCCGTCAGACGACGCTGGCGACCTCTTCGATCTTCTTTCTCTCCATCGGTGCGGTGATGTTCACCCGTTTCATGGGGCTGTCGGGCGTGCCGCGCGCCCTGACGGATATGATGCTGTCGGTGTCGGACAATCAGATCGTGATCATTCTGATGATCGCCGCGCTCTTCGTGATCTTGGGTATGGTGATCGACTCCATCGGTTTGATCTTGCTGACCCTGCCAATCTTGCTCCCGGTCCTGGAAGCTGCAGACATCAACCTGATCTGGTTCGGCATCATCTGCATCAAGTTGCTGGAGATCGGTCTTGTGACACCGCCCGTAGGCCTGAACCTTTACGTCCTGCACAGCGCACTCTCGGGCGAGGTCAAGCTGCGCGACATCATCTCGGGCACGACATGGTTCATCGCCATGGACATCCTGACGCTTTTTATTCTGATCGCCTTTCCCGCGATCAGCCTGTTCCTGCCCTCGCTCATGGCGCAGTGACGCAATTTCAACCGGAGGAGACGATACTATGAAACTGAACACATCCCTTTTGGCTCTCGCGGCCTGTGGCCTCGGCACTGTTGCCGCAGCCCAGAACGCAAACCATTTCTTTGCAGAGCGCCATTCGATGGTGCGCGGGCCCTATGTGGAATTCGCCGAGCGCGTGGCCGAAGAAACCAAGGGTGACGTGAACTTCACCGTTTTCGCCGGTGGTTCACTGCTGCCGCCTGCCGCTTCGCTACAGGGCGTGCGGGATGGTGTTGCTCAGGTGACCTATCACGCGGGCACCTACACCCCGTCCGAACTGCCGGTCGCAAACCTGATAGGTAACTTTGCCTTTTACAACACCGACCCGATGGTCATGGCCTTTGCTTCGACCGAATTTGGCCTGACCAACGAGGCCGCGCTGGCCGAGTGGAAAGACAACGGTGTGGTCTTTGGCGGCGGCTATTCGACCTCGGAATATTATATGATGTGCAACACCCCCGTTGCCACCTATGAGGACATCCAAGGCAAGCGTTTGCGCATGGCGGGCGGCGCATGGTCGCGTTTTGCTGAGCATGTGGGGGCCGTGCCCGTGTCGATCCCCTCAAGCGAGATGTACACTGGGCTCGACACAGGGTCGCTCGACTGTGCCGTGGCAGCTGCCGATGCGCTGGATTCCTTCTCTCTTTCCGATGTGGTCACACATCTGAACATGCTGGCCGTGGGAAACTACTACGCGGGTTTTGAGTGGGGCTATAACCCGACGTTCTGGCAGGGTCTGTCGCAAGAGTCGCGCGACGTTCTATTTGACCAAATGGCCTATTACTTGGCTCAGCACCGGGTTGAGTTCGACAAGGATGTCGAAAAAGCCGTCTCTGCTGCTAGAGAAGGCGGCCTAGAGGTCTTCGAACCCGATCAGGCGCTCAAGGATGCGCTGGCAGAATTCGTCAAAGCGGACGAAGCCGTGCTGATCGAAAACGCCAAAAACCGCGGGGTTGATAACCCCGAGGCGCTGCTGGACGACTATAAGCGCATCGTGGATCGTTGGGCCGAACTTCTGGCCGATGTGGACCACACCGATACCGATGCGCTTGCAGCGCTGGCAAAAGCCGAAATCTATGACAAGCTGGACCGTGCAAACTACGGCATGAACTAAGCTTTAGAGTGTACAAGGGTAGGGGCGCTGCAATGGCGCCCCTTAGCCCACCCGCATTGGCAACCAGCGACCGCGCGGCGCTTCAGTGACCAACGCACCATCCCTTACCAATAGCTCACCCCGAGAGAGCACATGGCGCGGCATTCCTTTGACTGTTGTGCCCTCAAAGGGATTATACCCTGTGTTGTCATGCAGATCGTTGGGGCCGTAGGTGTAAGACGCCTCCGGATCCCAAATGGCGAGATCTGCATCGAAGCCTTTGGCGATGGCGCCTTTGCCGTCCAGGCCAAAGGCTTGCGCAGGTGCAGTGGCGGTCACTTTGGCAAATGCTTCGACCCCCATACGGCCCTCGTTCACCATCGCATTGAACATCAGCGGCAAGCGCGTCTCCAGCCCCGGCATCCCATTGGCAATTTGATTGAACGGCGCGTCTTTTCCATGGGCGAACTTGCCGCTCGCGTCCATCCGGTAGGGCGCATGGTCTGAGGTGATGAGCTCAATCGTCCCGTCTACCATCGCCTCCCAAAGGGCGGCCTGATCGTCCGCCCCGCGTTGCGGAGGGGAGCACATGAAGCGGGCCGGATTTTCGCTATCCAGAATATCCTCGGTCATGAACAGGTAATGCGGACAGGTTTCGGCCTGCACCTTCACCCCGCGCGCGCGGGCTTGCCGGATGATCTCGGCCCCTTCACGGGTTGAGACGTGAAAAATCATGATCCGCGCCCCGGTGAACTCGGCAAAACGGCACATCCGGCCGATCGCTTCGATCTCCGCTTCGCGCGGGTGGGAGGCCGCGTGGTATTTTGGCGCGGTCTTGCCCTCGGCCAGCAGCTTTTCGGTCATATGACCGATCAGCCCATCGTTCTCTGCGTGAAAGCAGACGAGTGCGCCTGCATCACGCGCCAGAGCAAGGATATCGAGAATGGATTTGTCATCCTGACGGACCTTGGCATATGTGGTGAAAATCTTGATCGAACGGTGCCCTTCAGCAATCAATGCCGGGATATCTTCAGCAAGATTGCCGTTGCCCGTGTCGGCGACGATCATGTGAAAGGCATGGTCGATCACCGCACCCTTCTTAGCAAGCGCAGCATAGTCTCCGACCACCTGCCGCATTTTCTGACCCGCATGTTGTGCCGCGAATGAGACGGTGGTCGTCGTCCCGCCCATGGCAGCAGAGCGTGTGGCGGTGCGGAATGTGTCGGCATTCATCAACCCCGCGCCGGACATCTGCTCGATATGGCAATGCGTATCCACGCCACCCGGCAGCACCAGCAGGCCGCGCGCGTCGATTTCTGTCGGAGCGGAGGATGGGGTGGTGTTGCCCAATGCACTGATTTTGCCATCCGTGATGGCGATGTCCTGAACCGCAACGCCGGAGGGCGTTACAACGGTCCCGCCACGGATGATGGCATCAATCTGTTTACTTTGCATGGCGACCTCGACGATATGCAGTATTCACGGTGATGAAAATAATCATACCATGTGTATACCATATGGTATACCGATGGAAAGCGTATTGCGGTGGAGACGGGCGTTGGGCCCCAAGAGGAGGTAACATGGCCGACAAAGTCGAGACGCTTGGGGATGTCACTTTCAAGCGACTGAAGGCGATGATTTTGGATGGCACGCTGGAGCCGGGTACGCGGCTGAGCGAAAAGAAGTTCGCCGACCATCTGGGTGTATCGCGCACACCGGTGCGGGAGGCGATTGGTCAACTGGTCAGCGAAGGCCTTGCCAAGCGCAGCGCCGGCAGCGCGCCGGTGGTTTCAAGCGTGTCTTTGAATGAGATCATGGAGATCCTCCATGTGCGTAGCTTGCTGGAATGTGAGGCGGCACGCAAAGCCGCGTCTTCGGGCAAGTCCACCGCCGAATTGATCGATATTCGCAATAAAATGCAAGGGTTTATAGATGGTCCGCGCCCCACAGCGGCGGAGCATTCCGCCCTAGATATGCGGCTTCACTTCATCCTTGCCGAAATGGCTGGCTCCAATCTTTTGCTCGAGCTGATTGAGAGTCTTAAGGTCAAAACCGGCATGTATGATCAAGGTTCGATCCCCGATCGTCTGGTCCCGGGTTGCGAGGAACATATCGCTTTGATCGATGCGGTGATCGCTGGGGAGCCCGAAGCCGCCAGCGCTGCGATGAAATTGCATCTCAGCAATGTTCGAAAATCGATCATTTCGCACATTTATCACCCATTCTGATCCCGCATGAAGCAGCGCCAACGCAAAGGTGGTTGACTCAGCATTCCGAGTGTATACCGTATGGATACTATTTAGGAACGCAGTGGAGATTCCATGCAGGCGCAACGACCCGAAGGCGGTATCGTTCTCGCGATCACCTTTCAGTATTACCGCGATTTGCCGACAGCGATGCGTTTCTATGAGGACGTGCTGGGCCTCACGCTCGCGATCGACCAGGGCTGGTCTAAGATCTACCGGATCGACGGCCAAGCTCATGTCGGCCTCGTGGACGAGACGCGCGGTATGCAGAAATGGCAGGAGAAGAAGACCGTTCAACTTTGCCTGCGGGTGCCGGATGTCGATGCTTGGTATGCTTGGGCCAAGGCCAACAAGGTTGCCGGGCTAACCAAAATGTTCGACAGCGACGAGCTGGGCATCCGCGCCTTCGCCATGAACGATCCTGAGGGCTATCAGATCGAGGTGCAGACTGCCCGTCCGGGCCACTGACGCCGATCCGTCACCATAATGAATGAGGGCCCGCCAAGTGGCCCCGTCACCCATCCAACAGTGGAGAAACCTGCAATGAAATATCTCAGTGAAACCGCGCTACGTGCCAGCGCCCTCGGTCTGACCTTGATGGCCACGACAGCGGGCGCCGCGCTGGCCGAGAAATCGGTCACCATTGGCCTCACCGCCGACCCGAGCCACCTTTATCCGCTGGCGGGCGAGGAGCTGTCGTCCAACATCATGTACTACCACCTCTACGACCCGCTGGTGAAGCGCAGCGCCGATCTGTCTTTCGGGCCCGGCCTCGCGGAAAGCTGGGAGAATGTCGACGATACTACATGGCGCTTCAAGCTGCGCGAGGGCGTGAAATTCCACAATGGCAATGATTTCACCGCCGAGGATGTGGTCTTCACCGTAGAGAAGGCGCGCGAGTCGATCCGTCCCGATCTGGTTGCCAACATCGCCTCGATCACGGCGGTTGACGATTACACCGTCGAGATCAAGACGCCCAAGCCCTACGCGGTGCTGCCCAACGACCTGGCCGAGTTGCTGATCCTCGACAGCGAATACACCGAAGCTACTGGCGACGAGAAGATGGACCTCGAGCCGATGGGCACCGGCCCCTACAAACTGGAGAGCTGGATCAAGGAAGAGAAACTGACCCTTACGGCCAATGACGATTACTGGGCCGGGGAGCCGAAGATCGATACGGTCACTTTCCGCCCGATCACCAATCCCGCGACCCGCACGGCAGCCCTGCTGACCGGTGAAGTGGACGTGATCCAAGACCTCGCTGTGCGCGACGTGGACCGGGTCAAACGCGAAGAGGGTTTTGAGGTCGTCACCCGCCCGAGCCTTCTGAATGTCGTGCTCGCGATGGATACGCGCGAGAAATCCCCGACCATCGAGGGTGACAACCCGATGACCGACCAGCGGGTGCGCGAGGCCATCGCGCGGGCCATTGACACCGATGCGATCAACAAGATCGTCATGAACGGGCTGGCGACCCCTAGCGACCAGTTCGTTCCGGAAAGCCACATCGGCTATGCCGATGGCATGAGCTTCCGCGAGATGTATCCCGTGGACATCGAGAAGGCCAAACAGCTGATGGCAGATGCGGGCTATCCCGACGGCTTCACCATGACGCTGGACGCCACCAACAACCGTTACGTTAACGACGCGCAGATCGCGCAGGCGTTGGCCTCGATGCTGGCAAAGATCAACATCGACTTGCAGTTGAACATCATGCCGAAGTCGAACTTCTGGGGTTACATCCGCGTGCCGACGGAGCAGTCGAGCTTCATCATGTCGGGTTGGGACGTGCCGGCGGGTGACGCGGGCTCCATGTATGGCGCGCTGTTCTACACCCGCGACAAAAAGGAAGGCTACGGTCAGGTCAACCGTGGCTCCTACTCCAACCCCGAGTTGGATGCGTTGGTCGACAAGGCCGACGCCACCCCTAGCATCGAGGAGCGCGACCAATATCTGCAAGAAGCCTCCAAGCTGCTCTTGAACGACATCCCGATGATCCCCGTGCATTACGAGCAGGACATCTATGCCAAGCGTGACGGCGTGATGCTTGAGCCGCGCGTGGACAAGTTCATCTGGGCCTATGACATGGACGTGGCCGAGTAAGCCGCGCCTACGACCCCGGCGGTCTGCGCTGCCGGGGTCTTTCTTCTCCTTGCCGAAAGACTTTAGCCGCCGATGTTCGGATATCTGCTCAAACGTCTGATCCAGATGACGCTCGTCCTCTGGATTGTCTCTGTGATCGTCTTTTTGATGATGAGTTTCACCGGCGATCCGGTGTTCATGGTTGTACCAATCGACGCCACCGATGCCGAAATCGCGCAGGCCCGGCGTATCCTCGGGCTCGACCAATCGCTTCTGGTGCAATACGGACGCTTTATCACCAGCCTCGTCCAGGGCGATTTTGGCAACTCCTACGTCTTCCGCCAGCCTGCGATGACGCTGATATTAGAGCGTCTCCCCGCCACCGTCGAGATGGTGCTGGTTGCCATGGCGCTGGCACTTGCGGTGGCCATTCCGCTCGGTGTCTATGCCGGTGCGAACCCCAACAGCCGTATCAGCCGGACCATCATGGCGGGCTCGCTCTTGGGTATTTCGCTGCCCGGTTTCTGGGTCGGCATGGTGCTGATCTTTCTCTTTGCCGTGCATTGGGGGATATTCCCCTCCTCGGGACGCGGTGATACCGCCGAATTTTTTGGGCTGCGCATCAGTCTTCTGACCGCCGACGGCTGGCATCACATCATCTTGCCTGCCGTGACCCTCTCGCTCGCCACCATGGCGATCCTGCTGCGCATGACGCGCGCGGGCATGATGGAAGTAGGGCGGCAGGATTTCATGAAGTTCGCCCGTGCGAAGGGCGCCACGCGCCGCGATGTGCTCTATAAACACGGGCTGAAAAACGCACTCATCCCGGTCATCACAATCTTCGGTCTGCAACTGGGCGACCTCATCGCCTTTGCCACGATCACCGAGACGATCTTCTCCTGGCCCGGCATGGGCAAGCTCTTGATCGACAGCATTTACCGCGCCGACCGTCCGGTGATCGTCGTCTATCTGATGCTGGTGGCGCTGATATTCGTCATCATCAATTTCCTCGTCGACATCGTCTACACGTTGATCGACCCGCGCATCACGTTGAAATGAGAGCGGCGACATGACGGCATTCTTCCAATCCGAGTTTTTCTACAACTACCGCCGCAGTTCCTCGGCGATGATCGGCAGCGCGCTGATGGCGTTTTTTGCCCTCGCGGTGCTTTTGGGTCCCTTCCTTGTGGCACAGGACCCTTACGACATCGCGGCACTGAACCTGATGGATAGCTACAAGCCGCCTTTCTGGCTTGAGGGTGGCGATCCGCAGTTCTGGCTTGGCACCGACGGGCAGGGGCGCGACGTCTGGGCCTCGATCCTCTACGGCGCGCGGATTTCGTTGTTCATTGGGCTTGTGGCCATGGTGGCCTCTTGCTTCATCGGCACCCTTCTAGGGCTGATCGCGGGGTTCTACGGCGGCCTCGTCGACAGTGTCATCATGCGCGTCGCCGACATACAGCTTTCCTTCCCCTCGATCCTGATCGCACTGTTCTTGATGTCCGCGGTGGGCACCGGCATCGACAAGGTGCTGATCGCGCTGACGGCGGTGGGCTGGGTGGTCTATGCCCGCACTGTGCGCGGCTCGACCCTGTCGGAGATCGAGAAAGAATACGTGCAGGCGGCCAAGGTCGCGGGCCTGCCGAACCACAAGATCATTCGCAAACATGTACTCCCCAACGTGCTGACGCCGCTCATCGTCATCGCGACGATCCAGGTGGGCACCTTCGTGCTGATCGAAGCCTCGCTGTCATTCCTCGGGGTCGGCGTGCCGATCACCCAGCCCTCGCTGGGGCTGCTGATCAAGAACGGTTTCGACGTGCTGTTCTCCGGTCTGTGGTGGACCAGCGTTTTCCCCGGCGTGGCGATCATGATGCTGGTCTTCGGCATCAACCTCTTTGGCGATTTCCTACGTGACGAACTGAACCCGAGGCTAAAATGATGCGCGACACGGCACGACACAAACTGCTCGAAGTGCGTGATCTGCGCACCCATTTCCACACCTTCGCGGGCACTGTGAAAGCCGTGAACGGCGTCAGCTTCGACATAGCGGCGGGCGAGGTCATGGGCCTTGTTGGCGAGAGCGGCGGGGGCAAGTCGGTTGTTGGCTTCTCCATCCTCGGGCTGATCGATAGCCCCGGCAAGATCGAGGGCGGGGAGATCCTGCTCGACGGCGAAGATCTTGTGAAGGCAGGGGAGGCGCGTCTCCGCGAGATCCGGGGCCGCGAGATCTCGATGGTGTTTCAAGACCCGATGACCTCGCTCAACCCGCTGCACAGCGTGGGTCGGCAGATGGACGAGGTGTTGCGCTTGCACAGCGATCTTGACGCCGAGGCACGTCATGCCACCTGTGTCGAGATGTTGGAGAGCGTCGGCATCAGCCGCGCGGCAGAACGGCTGAAAGCCTATCCGCACCAGTTCTCGGGCGGCATGCGCCAGCGCGTAGTGATCGCCATCGCCCTGCTGGCGCGGCCGCGATTGATCATTGCCGATGAGCCGACCACCGCGCTCGACGTGACGATCCAAAGCCAGATCCTGAAACTGATGCGCCGCCAGATTGCCGAGAAGGGCGCCTCGATGATCCTCGTCACCCACGATCTCGCCGTCGTGTCGGAGATGGCCGACCACATCACCGTGCTTTACTGCGGCAACGTCGTGGAGCGTGGCCGGACCCGCGAGCTGATCGAGGCCCCCGCGCATCCCTACACGCGCGGACTGATCGACAGCATTCCGGACCTCAGCAACCGGCACGAACGGCTAAAACAGATCCCCGGCACCGTGCCGGATATTCGCAACCTGCCCAAGGGGTGCAACTTCCGCGAACGCTGCCCGCGTGCGCAGGCCCTTTGTGCGGAGATTGAACCCGATCTTATGCCACAGCGTGGCTCGCTATCGGCGGCCTGTCACTTTCCTCTCAGCCCCGGAGACACCGCATGACCGACGCCCCTGCACCAATGCTCGACGTGCGCGATCTTGAAATGCATTTTTCCTTGGGCGGTTCCGTCCTTGACCGACTGCGCTTTGGCAAGAAGGGCCCTCGGATCGACAAGCCTGTGGTCCGCGCTGTCAACGGGGTGAACTTCACCATCGAACGGGGTGAGATCATGGCGCTGGTTGGCGAGAGCGGCTGTGGCAAGTCTACCGTCGCCAAGACCATTGCACGCATCTACAAACCTACGGGCGGTGAACTGCGCATTGACGGTGAGGACGTGGCCGAGCACGACTTTGCGCAGATGTTGCCCGTCCGCGCAAAGATGCAGATGATCTTCCAGGACCCCTATGCCTCGCTGAACCCGCGCCAGAAGGTGCGCGACATCGTGGCGGAACCGCTGCTGCAGCAGACCAAGACCGCCGCCGAACGGCGCGAGGTGCCGAAGAAGATCGAAGCGCTTCTGGCGAAGGTCGGTCTTAATGCCGAACATGCCGGCCGTTATCCACACCAGTTCTCCGGCGGCCAGCGCCAGCGCATCGGCATCGCGCGGGCGCTTTCGGTCACCCCGGGGCTAATTGTGGCGGACGAGCCGGTTTCGGCGCTCGACGTCTCGATCCAGGCACAGATTTTGAACCTGATGAAGGACCTGCGCGACGAGTTCGGTCTCGCCTATCTCTTCATCAGCCATGACCTCTCGGTCGTGCATCACATCGCCGACAAGATCGGCGTCATGTACCTCGGTTTCATGGTCGAGAACGCCCCGCGCGACGTGCTGTTTTCGCGCCCGCGTCACCCCTATACACGCGCCCTTCTCTCGGCTGCACCCAGCATCAAGGAAAAGCGGGATAAAGAGGAAATCGAGCTTACGGGCGAGGTGCCCTCGGCGCTGTCGCTGCCCTCGGGCTGCTGCTTCCGCACCCGCTGTCCCTTTGCTTGGGACCGTTGCGCCGCCGAACGGCCCGCCCTGCGTGATGTCGGCGACGGCCAGAGCGTTGCCTGCCACCTGATTGATGAGCCGGAAAGGGATGTCGTATGACTTTGATCGCACAGGCTCGGCTGGGCCTTCACGACCCGCATGACTGCACCGACGCCAATGATGAGTTGACGGTGCTGCATGCGGTCTACGACACGCTGGTGAAACGAGACGGGCAGGGGTTTGCTCCCGCGCTGGCGCGGGACTGGGAAGTGTCGGAGGACGCGACAGTCTGGACCTTCACGCTTCAGCCAGATGTGACCTTTCACGACGGCACCCCCTGCGACTCGGAGGCGGTGGCCGCCTCGCTCAATCGCATGGCGCGGGAGGACAAGGGCTACACCTTGGGCGCGCCGGCGGTATGGCGGCAGTTTCTGGGCGGGGCCAAGTTGGAGGTTCTGACCCCGACGCGGCTTCGCGTTACGCTGACCGCGCCGATGGCCGATCTTCTGGACGTGTTGGAGCAGGGTTTCATCGTCGCCCCTTCGGCCTTCGCGGCGCTTGACGCGGGCGATCATAGTGCGCAGGTGGGCAGCGGGCCTTACCGGATCACCAAGATCACGCCCGAGCGCATCAGTGCCGAGCGGGTCGCGGGGCATTTCTCTGGCACTCCGGCCAATGAGACTATCGCATGGCTTTTGGAACCTGACGCGGCCGCACGCCAAGCGATGCTGGCGCGCGGCGAGGTGCAAATCGCCAATGGCCTCGACTTCGCGGCCTCGCGCAGCCTCGGCGCGATGCGGCATGAATTTCTCTCGCCGGTCGCGATCATCTACCTGCTCAATGCCGCGCGCGGCCCGCTTGCGGACGCCCGCGTCCGCCGGGCGCTGAGCCTTGCCGTGGACCGCGAGGCCATCGTCGAGACTGTGATGCAGGGCGCCGCGCGTCCCTTGTGTGGTTTCGTCAGCCCGAACCATTTTGGGGCCGGCACGGGGCAGGGCGCCCAGATGGACCGCGACAAAGCCCGCGCGCTGCTGGCCGAAGCCGGGCACGGCGATGGCCTGATGCTCGACGTCGACTGTCCGACCCGCCTGCCGGACGAGGCCGAGCGGCTGACCGCCGCCCTCGGTGAACAGCTCAAGGAGGTGGGGATCACGCTTAACGTCCACATCCACCCCGAGCGCGAAGACTACGCCCACATGGTACGCCGCAAAGAAATCCGCGACCTCTGCGTTTTTGATAGCAGCCCGATGAGCACCTACCGCGTGCTTTACGAAAAAATCGACAGCCGCGTGGCGGGCTCGTGGTGGCAGGGCTATGCCAACCCCAAAATCGAGACGCTGATCGACAAGGGCCGCGTGATGGCCGACCGCGATGCGCGGGCGCGGGTCTGGCAGGAAGCCTACGAGCTGCTGCAGGAAGACCCGGCGTGGCTCACGCTCTACAACCCGCTGCGGGTGATTGGCATCGCGGGGGCGCATCCGGGTTTCGCCATGCCCGCTGACGGGGTGATCGATGTGACGCAATTGCCGCATCTGCTGGAGGTGGCCCATGCAGGCTGATACGCTCCTTTCCGGCGGCACGATCATCACCATGGATGCGGACCGGCGGGTGATCGAAAACGGCGCCATCGCCGTATCGGGCGGCAGGATCGTCGCCATCGGCCAAGCGGCGGAACTGGCCGAACAGGTCGAGGCCGTTGAGATCATCGACTGCACCGGCCATGTTGTCTTTCCGGGGCTTGTGGATGTGCATGCCCACGCGGGGCATGGTCTGATCAAGACCATGGGCATGCATGGGGGAGATCGTTGGGAGGCGATCTGCGGCGAGGTCTATACACAGATCTCGCCCCCCGATTTCTGGCGCGCCGAAGCGCGGCTGGCAGCCCTTGAGCGGCTACGCTTCGGCGTGACCACCGGCGTGTCGCTTCTGGGCGGCGGGGATACGATCATGCGCAGCGACGATCCCGCCTATGCGGCGGCGCATTGCGAAGGGGTACTGGAGGTCGGCACCCGCAGTGTCGTGGCCATAGGCCCCACTCGCGCGCCGCATCCCATTACCTATGCCGATTGGGAGACCGGCGAACGGCGCCCGTATCCGGTGAGTTTCGAGGAGCAGTTCGACACCGCGAAAGCCGTGGCCGAGGACTGGCACGATACCCACGCGGGCCGGATCAACATCGCTATGCTCTACCCCGTGCTGCGCGACGAGCATGAGCGCGACATGGCCCCGGAAAGTTACGCCGCCGCCTGCGCGCAGACCCAAGCCGTACAGGCTCATGCCCGCGACAAGGGGCTGGTGTTTACCCAGGACGGCCACTGGCGCGGCTCGATCCGGCGGGCCAAGAAGCTTGGGACATTGGGGCCGAACGCTCTGCTGTCGCATTGCATTGACCTGCACGATGACGAGATGATCGCCGTGGCTGAAACAGGCACCAAGATCGCGCATAATCCTTCGGCCAATGCCTCGATCTCGGGCCGTTGCCCGGCAGTCGAGATGATGGACATGGGCGTTTGCGTCGGCCTCGGCTCGGACGCCACCGCGCCGGACCGCTCGGGCGATATGTTTCGACACATGCAGCAAGCGATGCACTACCACCGTCGGCACTTTCGTGACGCGGATGTGCTGCCCATCGGCAAGGTGCTGGAGATGTGTACCATCAACGGCGCAAAGGCGCTCGGTATGGAGGACCGCATCGGCTCACTGGAAGTCGGTAAGGCCGCAGATATCGTCACAATTGATCTTGTCCGACCGCATCTTCAGCCCGGCAACATGCCAGTGCATCGGTTGGTTTGCTTTGCCAATGGCAATGATGTGAGCAACGTCATGGTTGGCGGTGAAATGGTGCTACGCGACGCCCGTGCCACCCGGCTGAATGAGGCCCGGGTGCTACGCGATGCCGCCGCCGAGGCCGCGCTGATGGTCGAGCGGATGGGTGGCGCGCAGGATCTTGCGCTACCTTCTGATTTTTGGGGCCAGAGAGAAGAGCACCTATGACGATCTACATCATCAACCCCAACAGCAGTCAGCATGTGACAGAAGGCATCGACCGCACCATTGATCCGATGCGCGCCGCTAGCCCTGTGCCGATCACCACCCACACACTGGCCGAAGGCCCGCCGGGGATCGAAACGCAGGCCCATGTTGATGGCGTTGTCGGCCCGATGCTGGCCCATTGCGCCGCGTTAGAAGACCAGGCCAGCGCCTTTGTCGTCGCCTGTTTCTCTGATCCCGGCCTAGCTGCCCTGCGCGAGCAATCGAGCCGCCCCGTGCTGGGCATCGCCGAGGCCGGGGTGCTGACAGCCATGACCCTTGGCCAACGCTTTGGCATCCTGTCGATCCTGCGGCGCTCGATCCCCCGTCACATACGCTATCTTGGCGCCATGGGCGTGATGGACCGCCTCGCCGGGGATGAACCGCTGGAACTGGGCGTGCTGGAACTGGCAGATGAGACCCGCACCTTTGAGCGGCTCAAGACAGTGGGCACCAGCCTGCGTGATGGGGCCGGTGCCGATGTGCTGATCCTTGGCTGCGCTGGCATGACGGCCTTTCGCGGCGACCTTGAAGCCCAGCTGGGCATTCCGGTGGTTGAACCCTGCCAAGCCGCGACCGCCATGGCCATTGGCCGGGTCGCCCTGCAACAGACACGATAGGAGAGAACATGTCCGCACTCACAGCAGACGCAGAGGGCGTCTTTGTCATTGCCGTTACCCCCTTCCAGCCCGATGGCCGGATCGACATGGAAAGCTGCGACCGTATGGTCGACTTCTATCTTGAGGCAGGAGCCACGGGGCTCACGGTTCTGGGCATGATGGGCGAAGCCCCCAAGCTCACGGTCGAGGAATCCCGCGAGGTTGTGGCGCGTATCTTAGCTCGCGTGGGGGGCCGTGTGCCGGTGGTAGTCGGCGTCTCCGCGCCCGGCTTCGCGCAGATCGATACGCTCACCCGCGCAGTGATGGATCTGGGCGCGGCGGGCGTCATGGTGGCCCCGCCGGGCAGCCTGCGCACCGACGATCAGATTGTGAACTACTACACGCAAGTCGCTGAACTGCTGGGCGACGTGCCCTTTGTTTTGCAGGATTTCCCGCTCGTGACCGGCGTTCAGATCGCGCCAAAAGTGATTGCGCGGATCGTCAATGATCTGCCGACTTGTGTCTGCCTGAAGCACGAGGATTGGCCCGGTTTGGAAAAGATCAGCGCCCTGCGCGCCGAGGGGGTACTCACGCGCCCGCTGTCGATCCTTTGCGGAAATGGCGGGTTGTTTCTGCCCGAGGAAATGGCGCGTGGGGCCGATGGGGCGATGACCGGCTTTGCCTATCCCGAGATGATGGCCGACGTGGTGGCTCTCTATGCCAAGGGCGAGATCGACCGGATGAAGGACATCTTTGACGCCTATCTGCCGCTCGCGCGTTTCGAGCAGCAGCCCGGGCTGGGGCTGGCGATCCGCAAATACACGCTCGCGAAGCGGGGCATCATCGCCCATGACGCGCAGCGCCGCCCCGGCGCGCCGCTGACCGATGCCACCCGTGCCGAGGTCGATCGACTGATCGCACGGCAAGAAGAACGACTGAAGGAATTGAACTGATGGATCTCGAAATCACTGGCAAACGCGCACTTGTTCTGGGGGCCAGCCGTGGCCTTGGCATGGCGATTGCGAAATCGCTCGCCGCTGAGGGCGTCACCGTTTTCGCTGCAGCGCGCAACTGTGACAAAATTGAAGCTTGGGCCAAAGACATAGAAAATGTGCGCCCGATTGAATGCGACCTGTCGGACCTCACGCAGGTGGACGCCTTGGCCGACAGCCTGCTTTCCGAGGGGGGCGCGGATATCATCGTCAACAACGGCGGCGGCCCGCCTCCGGGATCAGCACAGGCCGCAGAGCGCGGCCAATGGCTCGCACATTTTGAGGCGATGGCTGCAAATCTATTCCACCTCAATACGCGGCTGTTGCCCGCTATGAAAGAGAAGGGCTGGGGCAGGATCATTTCGATCACTTCATCCGGGGTTGAACAGCCGATCCCGAATCTCGCACTCAGCAATGGGATCCGCTCGGCAGTGGTTGGCTGGTCAAAGACCTTGGCGAGCGAAGTCGCAGGCGATGGGATCACAGTCAATGTGGTGATGCCCGGACGCATCCATACCCAACGCGTTGACGAGCTCGATGCCGCTGCGGCCAAACGCACCGACAGCGATGTGGCCGAGGTCTCTGCAAAGTCCCGCGCCACAATACCAGCAGGGCGGTACGGCAAGCCCGAAGAGTTCGCGGATGTGGTGACCTTCCTTGCGTCTGCCCGTGCAAGCTATGTGACGGGGTCGCGTATTCGGATCGATGGGGGTGCGATCAAAGGGGTTTAGATAAGCGGGGAGTAAAATGGAATGTATCTTATGCGTTCTATAGTCGAACCAATCAGTCATGCTGTCAGTACTTAATGCAGGAAAGTACAGTGCAGTATCGACAGTAAGGTCACAAACCACATATCCAATGGGTGCAGCTTTACGAGGCTCCTAGTTTTGCCCGACCGCGTTTCGCCCCTGATCCTTTTCCGCAATCAGACATTTCGCTCGCTATGGATTGCCGCGCTTGCGTCGAACTTTGGCGGTCTGGTGCAGGCAGTAGGTGCAGCGTGGCTTATGACCTCCTTGTCGGACTCGCAGAATATGGTGGCGTTGGTGCAGGGGTCTGTCGCCCTGCCAATCATGATCTTCTCGTTATTGGCAGGGGTTTTTGCCGATAATTTTGACCGCCGCCGGGTCATGTTGATTGCGCAGAGCTTTATGTTCGGCGTCTCCATCCTACTGACTTTCATGGCATTTGAGGGCTGGCTTACGCCCTGGCTGCTCTTGGCATTTACATTCTCTATCGGCTGCGGCACAGCGCTGCACAATCCGTCATGGCAGGCGACCATGGGCGACATCGTCAGCCGTGAGGAATTACCCTCGGCAGTGTCGCTAAACTCTATGGGGTTCAACCTGATGCGCAGCATCGGGCCAGCCGCGGGTGGGGCAATTGTTGCGATCGCGGGTGCCGCCACTGCCTTTGCCGTCAACGCGCTAAGCTATGTGGCGATCATTCTAGCCTTGCTTCGGTGGAAAGCGCCGCTGCGAGATACGCATTTGCCGCGTGAGCCGATGGGCAGCGCCTTTTCCGCCGGGCTGCGCTATGTTGCCATGTCGCCCAATCTGATGCGGGTCATCCTGCGCGGTTTCTGGTTCGGCCTTTCGGCCATAGCGCTGTTGGCGCTGCTGCCGGTCGTAGTGCGCGAGACGCTTCAGGCGACAGCTTTTGTCTATGGCATTATGCTGGGCTGTTTCGGCATGGGCGCAGTCCTCGGCGCCTTGGCGAATGCGGGTTTGCGCGCGCGGTTTCGGAACGAAATGATCGCGCGTGGCGGTTTTGTGGGGTTCGCCCTGAGTTGTGCCGTGTTGGCGGTTAGCGCACAGTCTGTTTTATCGGGCGTCGCGCTGATGCTCGCCGGGGCGTGCTGGGTGCTGTCGCTGTCGATGTTCAATGTGACGATACAGCTTTCAACGCCGCGGTGGGTCGTTGGCCGTGTGATCGCGCTTTACCAGACCGGCACTTTCGGGGGCATGGCGGCAGGCAGTCTGCTCTGGGGGATCATCGCCGATCGAGGCGGGCCGGAAATCGCTCTCGCCGGAGCCAGCGGAATGCTCCTGATCGGAGCGTTGATCGGCTTGCAGCTGCCGCTACCGGAGTTCAATGGGCTCGACCTTGATCCCCTAAACCGCTTCAAAGAACCTGATACCCGGTTTGATCTCAGCTACCGAAGCGGGCCGGTGATGGTCATGGTCGATTATGAGATTGCCCAGTCCGATGTGCCGGAATTTCTTGCGGCGATGAGCCTGCGACGTCGGGTGCGCATCCGCGACGGGGCGCAGCAATGGGCGCTGTTGCGCGATCTGCACCGGCCAGAGCATTGGAGTGAGAGCTATCATGTGCCGACTTGGGCCGAATACGTCCGCCACAATGAGCGGCGGACCAATGCAGATGCAGAGCTATCGGATCAGATCAGACGGCTGCATCGCGGAGGCGCGCCGCCCGAAGTGCATCGGATGATTGAGCGCCAAACCGTGCCATTGCGTGACGACATGTTGCAAAAGGAGGCATGAACGCACGATACGTTGTTAAAACATGTGGTACCGTTTGATTTCGAGGTGGTTTAACAGACCTTGTCACCGTTTCTCTAACAGAAGGGAAAACTTATCCAGAATGTTGTTTGAACGTTCGGGGTAGACTCATACCCAATCTCCCCACCCATACTGTCGACCAGTTCTTTAGAGATCGCGAGGCCAAGTCCTGTTCCCTCGCGGCTTCGCGTTAAATGATCCGCCTGCTGCGAGAATGGCTGAAAGATTCGCGCTCCAAATTCTTTGGAAATTCCGGGCCCATCGTTGCTCACCGCAATTTTGCAGGTGGAACCAGAGGCGCCAATGCATACATAGACTGTTCCTCCGGTCGTGGAGAACTTCGAAGCGTTGGAAAGAAGGTTCGTAAGCACTTGCTTCAAACGTTGTGCATCAGCATTGACGTAGACAGGTGAATTGGCTCCACCCAATACGACACTCACTTCAAACTTCTCTGAAAAAGGCTCGTTATCCAAAATGGTTTGTTTGACGAGCTCGACCACTTCAACCCGCGCCACCTTAACTGTGAAGTGACCTGCTGTGAGCTTTTGGAAATCCAGTAAGTCTTTAACCACCTCGCCGAGCCGCACACTATTTCTCCCAGCTACGTCGAGCAGTTTTGCTACCTGTTCAGAAGCCTCATCTCCGATTGCTCCCGTGAGTAGCCTCAGAGCGCCATGTATCGATGCCAGTGGAGTTCGAAGTTCATGGCTTACTGTGGCGACGAAATCGTCTTTAAGCGCCTCCAAGCGCTTCTTTTCTGTGATATCGACCATCTGAATGATAAGACGCGTTTCTGCTCTGACTGGGCGTTTTACTACAGAAAGCCTGATTGCGATATCGATCATCTCGCCATCAGGTTTCGTATATCTTTGCTCGATACGAGACGCATTGATATCAGAGGCAAGAAGTCTTTCCACTTCGTCTCGAACATTTTTAAGTGTCTCTGTATTGGAAAGCTTCCAAAACTTTTTCTGTTCGAGTTGACCGCGGGGATAGCCGAAGAGCGAATAGCATGCGTCGTTAAGCAACAAGAATGTGCCATCAAGGGCTAGAACCGCCATTGCCACTGGGGCGTTGGCCAGTAGCATTTCCAGTCCGACTTTACGAGCTTTCGCAAGTTCTAAGGCGTTTTCAAGCGGCGTGATATCAATCATCGTGCCGAGAAGCCGAACAGCTCGTCCTTCTTCGTCTCGCTCCGTCACCCTTAGAATAGAACGCATCCAGCGCCAGGCGTCGTCACCAACTCTCATGCGAAACTTCGCTTCGGACCTATCGATGCGACCTTCAATGCATTCCGCATCGAGTGCTTCTACTGCCGTGCGGTCATCTGGATGGATTCTTGCGCGCCATTCGTCGTCGGAATTCCGCCCTTCGGCTTCACATATACCAAGGAGTTGGAACCATGCATCTGAAGCGACTCCCGTACCTGTACGAAGATCGGATTCGAATACGCCGATTTGGCTTCCCTCCAAGGCGAGGTTCCAGCGTACTTCTTGATCTTTCAATGCCTGCCAAGCCTGAATGCGACTTGTTACATCGTTGAGGTTGACGATGTTTAATGTCTGCCCCGAGGCCTCCTTAAATTGGCTTAGGCTAACCTCACAATAGCGTAACCCTCCTGTTCCCCCTGAAAGGGCGATGACATTATCGAACTCGCTGATTTCGATGGACTTGATTTGCAGTGCTCCATCTATAACAGAGATCGCTGGTAGTAGTTCTGAGATGTGTGAACCATGGCGCCCTGTCTCGCCAGCGGGCAACATCTCGTCGGCGCTCTGATTGCGGAATACGACATGCCCCATCCTATCAACCACCCAAACGCCAAAAGGGCTGCTCTGGATGATCGACTGAAACATTGAGCTCCCCTGAGAGCTATGGACCGTTTCTATAGTATCAAATTTCAATTGGTAGCCATTCCATGATTGACCGCTAGCAAAGAGATAAAAGTGCGAAATACTCTATCTTGCCCATAACCCTCGCGTTCGGCAGGATCGTTATCAACAATTAGTTCCCTTATGGGGCGAAGGTGTGGCCTCACACACACAAGGCTACTTTGTGGCATAGTACCGCAAGGGAACCTAAATTACACAACCGTAGTTTCTCATCTGACCCACCCGCGGAGGAATGACCCGCCGCGTGCAGGTAAGAGCGAGGAGTCGAAATATGCTCACGACAGTTAGAACGATGGTCTTTGCGGCCGGTGTCAGCACGATTGCACTTGGTAGTGCTGCATTTGCCGATGATGCGATCAGCATTTCAGGAATCAATGTCGGGGCATCGGTCTCGGCTATGGCTGAAAGCAACGGAATTCAGTTTTATCCCGACCTAGCGGAGGATGTGCGCGCTGAGGTGGCAAAGCGGGTACCGCTAAGCAGCGATGGTGCTGATCCGGAAATCAACATCGACATCCGTAAGATCGCGCTGAACGGCGCAACCATGTTGGGGGATGACCGTCTTTTCAATCAGCTTGAAGGGGTTGTCGACATCACGAGCCCAACGGGTGAAACCAGCGGTCTGAGTTTCTCGGTGAATGTTGCTGCGGCAAGCGCAGATCAGGTTATCCCTGAAGGCTACGTGGCAGTTCCTCCTTCGGAAGCGGACTTCTACGTCGCTATGGTGTCGACCTTCGCCGATGTCGTGGCGGAAGGTTTAACTAAGGTGAATGCCTCTGGTGGTGTTGTCGATCCCTGACCGCAACGCGGCGTTCGCCGTAAAGCAACTAATGGTTTCTACAAGGGGGCTGTTAAGCAGCCCCCTTTTTTTCCGCATCTACCAGCTCAAACCATCTATATTCGGTAAATTATATTGATGCGCTAAAAACTCTACGAGAAATTCTATCTGCTCAGCTTGGTTCTGGTTAAGCGAGCGTTCTTTTCCAACCAAAAAAATTAGCAAGCGTGCCTAGAATAAGCGAAGCCGATCCCCAAAAAGCCATATCAGGGGAGTGGCTTGAGATAGAAAAGGCTAGGAAGGCAGCAATCGTAAAAATAAGCCCTCCGACGCGTGGACGTTTGAAGGTGAAGGCCCCGGCTACGAACACTAGGGTTGCGAAGATAATGCCGAGAAAGCTTGTTTGCGAAAGTTCGTTGAGAGCAACCTCATTAAAGATCATAAATTGAAGCATCACAAGGATACTAAGGCCTATCCCAATCGTGCCTAATGAAAGCTTCATGAGGGGTCCTTCCGCCAATTTCGAGTAAACCTAGAGCCTTAAAGAGAGGCAGCAGGTTCCATACAGGGTCACTGTCGTGTCAACAGGGTGCCTTTTCGTATGGCCAACTGCAAGCCGGCTCTTTGGCTGGTTTGATGAGCCAACTCTCAGATCATATGATCTGAGCTGTTCCGGTTGTCGAAATGCTCCAATAGCCTGGTTCTTGCAAAAGCGCGGCGGGCTATGTGGAAGACGGGCCGCCGCAGTCTGCCGGGTCTCAGGAAGAACAGTCCCGGTTGCGAGGATGTGAACTCCTCTGAAAAGCGATATAGCGATGGGAAGCTACGAGGCAACCATCGGGCTGGTCCAAGAAAGTCTGGGAAACGAGCATCGTTGACCTAGCGATAAGAGCGATTCGGATCCGCAAACCCTCGCAATCATCACTCTATTGCCCTGCATTCCGCCCATTTATGCCTTAATCATGGTCAACAATAAGCCCAACAACACATCATTGGAGCCAAAAATGACATATCACTGGAAGGCCGATTTATTTCTTATGCTCGGCTATAGTTCGGTCACTGCCTTGCTTGCCTTTGTTGTTATGCATGGGTGAAACGCGGATCCCTCAAGCGCTCTTTAGTGCGGACTGCAAAAGTCCGAGTATAGTGTCTCATAGGAATTTTTACTGCAATGCGATTAGGTAAGCTCTATTTTGGGTGGGGAGAGCCAAAGTGCGCGCCGCAATATTCACCAGAGCTGATTATCTGCTGTGATGAGGAACAAGCGCAGCGGATCCGCCGGGGGCTCCCGCAAGAATCTTCTATCCGCGTCGTAACCCCGCAGATCTCTGAGCTAAGAGGCTGCGTTTATGCAAAGGTAACCGTGATGCCAGGTGTCGATCTCTCTCAGGACGTAGGCGGTTCTGGAAGCTTGCGAACCATTTTAGAGCACCGACAGTTGATGTGGGGCGCGCGTGCTATTCTAATTGAGCTGTGATGTCTGCCGTTAGAGGCTGATAAAGCTGCCAGCAAGTTTGAGACCTGCTAAAATCCACAGAGCGACAACGATAAAGATCGAGATTTTGAGGTTGCGAACTTTGGTCGTTTGAAAGCGAGCAGGTTGTTCGTTTTCGGGTTTTTTATGTCGCGATCTATACATGTGTTTCAGTTCTTGGCGGGCGAGCGAACCGAGGGTTCGACGCATTATGAATGCAATTGGGTCATTTACGATACGACATAATACAATTGGTTCAAAGATTCTTTCCTGCTCTTTTAATTCGGAGTTTCGACCAAACTGGCTTTTCCCGCGGGCCGACCCCGTCAAGTGGTTGCGTATCTCGCTTAGAAAATCACTGATGGCGACACTGCTGACGTTCCCGGCATCTGTTCTGCGAATGGGATTTCATCGGCATCACATTGTCGAAGCCACCGATGGTGACGCAGCGGCAGCTCTGCGTCGACTGGACGAAATCGACCTACAGTTGGAAGCGATACTCGGAAAACCGACCTCCGTCGTTCACCTTGAAGGAAAACTTGATGGCAGGATGGTGCGCCATGGAGGGGGGCGGACATCACCTGACTATCGTATTCAAACCTAATACTGAAATGGCGACCATCATCCGAGAGCAAATAGGATGCTCAACTTTCGAGAAAATCTTCGACCACCCTGTGCGCCGCCTTTCGACGGGCGCGAGAGTAGAGCCCCATTGATTAATGTTACACACTTGTAGCATTCTTCCAATGCACCTACAAAAGGTACAGATCGGTAACAATGTGGATTTGGAAGCGACAAAGTTACCGACCTGTATCAAGAGGTATCTGCCATGGAATTGAAGCCTGCAGAGCAACGTCTGGCCCGTCAGTTTGGCGAGCACGTCCGCGCCCGCCGCAAAACGCTAGGCTATACTCAGGACGATCTCGCGTCCATGATCGGAACCAACAGACGCTTCATCAGCGAACTGGAGCGCGGAAAGGGCACTAGCTATCTTGGCCCAGCCCTGGCGGCGGCCGAAGCCTTGGGTATCAACATTTCCATACTCTTCGAAGGGCGCCGAATTACGCCATCCTCCTCTCTTCCAAAGGCGTAGCCCGTGGACATCTTCTTCGAAAAATACCTGGTCGGCAGGATCGATACGGCTGCCTCTCCTTCACCAGTCTTTCATTACGATCCCGCTTGGCTTTCCCTGCGCGGTGCCTTTCCGATTTCGACGACCCTTCCCATGATGGAGCAGCCCGTCGGGTGGGACATCCTGGCTCCATGGCTGATCAACCTCCTGCCGGAAGACGCGGACGCACTCCGTATGATGGCCCGCATCCTCGACGTTTCACACACCGATGTTCTGGCCCTGCTCGAACGGGTCGGACGGGATACATCAGGGGCGCTTTCCTTCGCTCAGAGAGGCACCCCCGGTGATACAGTTATTCCAATCAAAACGAACGCCGCGCTTGAGAAGATTCTGAACGAACTGCCGGCCAAACCATTCCTAGCTGGCGAGGAGGGGGTCTCTATGTCTCTAGCCGGCGTGCAGTCGAAACTCTCTGTCCGTCTGCTTGAAGACGACCGGCTTGGGATCCCCGTAGATGGTGCTCCTTCTAGCCATATTTTGAAGCCTGATAACCCGGGCCTCCTCTGGGGCAGCGTACACAACGAGGCCTTCTGCTTGACCCTCGCTCGCCGTGTCGGACTGTCTGCTCCGGTCGTGACCACAGGCCAAGCCGGAGAGCGGCAATTCCTTCTTGTGAAAAGGTATGATCGAGCACCGGATGGAGACCTGCTGCGCCGCTTGCATCAGGAAGACTTCTGCCAGGCCCTTGGACTGCCGCCGGGCGCCAAATACCAGCATTCGCAGTATCGTGGTCCGAAAGCCAACTTTTCGCGCATGATGGACCGACTCCGGGAAGTGGGTGGCGGCTCTCAGGTCATGCAGATGTGGGACATGTTGGTGTTCAACGTCCTGTGCGGGAATACCGACGCCCACCTCAAGAACCACTCCCTGCTCCTGTCATCAGAAGGTGTGACTCTCGCCCCCATCTACGACGTGATGTGTACTGGAGTGTGGCCCAATATCACGCGGAACCTGGCTCTCGACATAGGTGGCAAACGCGTAGGAGACTACATCCAAGAGCGTCATTGGAGCCGCGAAGCAGAGGCCTGTGGTCTCGCCCCAAGACGCGCCTTGGCCCGCGTAGAGTATCTGATCCATAAGGTTCGGAACGAACTGCGCGCAACGGAGGGAGATGTCGCGGCCATGCCGGCAGGTTCTCATGGGATCATAGAACGTGTTGCGGAGGATATAGACCGCAAGTGCAGAATACTTTTGAACACCCTGAAAAAATAGATCGCGGCGTCATTCCAAGGGTTGGCAATATCTGAACCCGAACGGACAGTGGCTCATCAACATTTACCGTAGGAGCAAGGATGCGAATGCGTTTCTTTAGGAAAGTAAGTTTTGGGGCGCCAAATATCCACAACCTTGGAGCCCACCAGTGCGTGCCATAACGCCCCTGCGTCACTTTGAGAGGAACTGGGTCCTATAGCGAGTCCCAGGATTGGCTGTTGTGACATCAGTCAGGTAATGCATTTGCATTGCATCGTTAAAGCAAGCGGCGAACGGGTTGTTTCGCTAGTTCATAAAGTGCAAAGCTAGATGGCCTAGCGCCTCGCTTACGGGAGGTCTCCATGTCCCCAGCATTGAATAAAAACCGACGTCCTCCTCATGAAACGGCAGACGCGAAAGCGATGCGCGATAGGGCCCAAAGCACATTGCTTCATTTAGTAGCTTTGATGGAGGTGGAATTTCTAGCACCAGGTCAGTTTAAGTCTTTACCTGAAAGCGCACGACCTCTTGCTGATCTTAAAGATATCCCGAGTACCTGGTTCTCTGGGCCCGTAGAGCGGTGCGACTTGCCAAGCCTTCAAGCAGAAGCCAAGTCCTTGCTTCAGGACTATGAAGAGCTTTTATATTGCCTCCATGCCGTCCGACGGTTCAAAGTTAACATAGCGAAACTTCAGAAATCAGTAGTTTCTCTTGGCTGGAAAGCCTCGGGTTTTGCGCGCGGAGTTCATCAAGAGGTTCATAGGTTGCGAGCATCCATCGCTATGCTCGCCTTGCAAAAACAACGCGTTTGTCCTGCAATCGAAACAACAGGCTACGGCGGGGCGGCGCCAGAACTTTTGCAGCAGAAGTATGTTTACCAAGTTAAGAGTCTTGCAAAAGATGTTTCGCTGGATTGCTTTGACGCGACCGACGATTTTTCAATGGCCGAAAGGGGTTATGCTTCAGGGTTCAAGCCGCGATTGGTTGTTTTTGAAGACATGAGCTCTCCTCTTTTGGAAGCCTATTTGGAGATTTACCGAAAGTATAACGGCGATATTTTTCTGGGAGAGCATGCTTGGAAGCATGTTTGCCAGAATACGAGTGCCAATCTACAGATCTGTATTGACCGATATTGCCGGAACCCTCTGTCATTGGTCTCTTCGGCAATAGCACATAAGTCAGAGCAACTTTCGCGGAAATGCTCAGCGGAAACAGAGGCCCCGAGTTGGGCAAAGGTAGTTTTGGGCCGTTGCTGAAGCTAAGCGAAACCGCGCGGGCGCTAGCTCGGCGGCGGTTCCGGGGCGCAACGCGAGGAGCACGGTTTCTTCAACAGCTCTGCGAGAGCCTTGCCTTCCTTTGTTTTCAGCAGGAAGTGTCGCATACAAACAACGCGATCTGGACCTTTAAGCGAAAGAGGTAGGTCTATCTGTATCACCCAGACATTTACACGTATCTGATTACTGTACCTCTTATATCTCACCAAGGCCCAATATGCAGTATGTGACCTCTGCCCTACTCTTTATGCTTTCGACATCTGCAGCATTTAGTGGAGAGGTGGTACTTGGCCTTGGCGTAGATGATGTGCTTGAGCACACTGAAACCTCTGCCCCTGCATTTGTCGCGGAGTATCACTCTTCGCCTTTCTTTGAGGGCCCTCAGGCCGCTTATTCTTTTGCCGTCGCGGCCCAGCTCGACAGTGATCAAGATATATTCTTAGGCGCAGGCCTGTCTGCCCAGTGGCACGTAAAAAATAGCCCGTGGTTCATTGAAGGGAGCTTCATGCCGGGGCTTTACACCAAAGGCACCGATGGGACACCGCTTAATGGGAAACTGCAGTTCCGGACGCTGATCGGACTAGGTTACGAACTGAATGATAGCAGCAGCGTATCACTCGCTCTCGACCACAAATCCAACGCTCGCCTTAAAAGTCCGAACCCCGGCTCAGAAACCTTAGTAGTGCGATATCGCCATAGTTTTAGGTAAGCGACGTTCTCATTGCAGAGTTCGACATAGTTTCGAAGCAGAGGCCTTCTAATTGGGCCTTGTCGTGGACCGTTTCCGATGACGCTGTCAGGCGGTTCGTCGCCCTTGTTATCGACGTTCTGTCAGGGTCTTAAGCCTCGCCAGCCCTGCAAGGCCGACGTGAACTTCGGAGGCTAGAAACGCTCGAATGCAGCCCACACCGTCTATGGCGAACCTCGCTTCCCATCTCTGCGCATTAGGGAGCTCGGAAACATTGCTCCTGCTTGTATAAACCCTTTCATAAAAAATGTTTGCATGTGACCTTACGTCAAGATGGCCGCCTGGATTGAAGACCTGCTTTACGTAAACTGGGAGGTGGGGTGATGATGCCAAAAACGGTTCGTCAATAAAGCATAAAAGGAGGAAAACTCCAAATGAGCCATTTTCCTAACGCGCCAGCGAATTTTGATGATCCGCTTCGCAAACTCTACATGCTTGCTGTCGAGCCAGACCTTGGGTTCGAAGATAAGGTCACGCAACTGCTCACCTTAGGCACTGAGGCCCTTGGCCTCGAGCTCGGAATTGTTAGTCAGGTGAACCACCCTGTCTATGAGTGCCTTTTTGTCCATGGACCCGAGTGGGCCCCGGTTCCGGGCGCCAGCTTTGATGTAAAAGGCACTTACTGCCTGCACACACTAGAAAATGACGCAGTGACAGCATTCCATCATGCTGGGCAGCAGGAGATATCTTCCCACCCATGTTATCAAAACTTCGGGCTTGAGAGCTACATAGGAGCCCCCCTGCGACGGGGCGATAAATTCTTTGGTACGCTGAACTTTTCCGACCGTGCCCCGCGTCAGGCACCGTTTAGCAACAAAGAGTTCGAATTTGTCGCGTTTCTGGCACGATGGCTCGGCAATGAGCTAAAGCTGCATACCGAGCGGCGCGAACTGCGACAACAGCGCGGGTTGCTCAGTGCCATGATAGATGCGGTACCAGAAGCAGTTGTCTTCGCTGACCTCAACCGCCGCGTCGCTTTGGTCAACCCTGCTGTAGAGAAGCTATTTGGATACGCGTCCGACCAGCTTCTGGGACGCCAAACAGCAGTGCTTTATGGGACCTTGGAGGGCTATGAGCAGGCTGGGAAAGAGAAATTTGATCCCCAGATATCCAACAAGCGAGGCGAGTTTGAAGTTTCTTGTCGCAAATCTGATGGATCAACCTTCGATGGTGTTGTTTCCATGGCCAAAGTGGAAACTGACTGTGGGGAAGCTCTCGGCTTTCTTGCCCTCATCAGAGATATGAGCGAACAGCGGGCTTTTGAGCATGCCAAAGACCAGTTGATTGCCACTGTCAGCCACGACATTAAAAACCCCCTGACTGCACTTTGCGGAGCATTGGAAATGCTGGCCGCAGGCGAAGCAAAACTGGATGAGACAAAACAAAACATGCTACGGCTTGCCCTGCGCAATGCGCAGCGCATCGACAAAATGGTTACGGACATACTCGACGTCGAACAGCTCCGTGCAGAGGAGCCCTCAGGCTTTGTCGCACGCCCCCTGGCTCCTGTACTGGATCAGGCGGTCGAAACACTGACGCCCTATGCCAAAGAGCACGGCGTATTTCTCGCACTGAAGCCTTCCGATGCCCCGAACAGAACTTTGCGACTGCATGAAGGTAGGGTGGAGAGGCTAATCTCTAACCTTTTGACCAACGCCATCAAAGCATCTGAAAAGGGCGGGACGGTAGAGTTAGGGCTAACCCGTACGGGACTTGGCTTCTATGTGAAGGACGAAGGGGCAGGTTTGCCACTTAATATTCAGAATGCCCTGTTTGAACGTTTTGCCCGCGGCGGGAGTTATCGGGTCCAAGAGGGGCATGGGCTCGGGATGAGCATCGTAAAAGCGATCATCGATCAGCATCTTGGAGACATCACTTTTCAAACGGCCGAAGGCAAAGGGACAACATTCTTCGTAAACTTTCCCGCCCCGGATCCTGCTGAATAAGAGCTAAACTCCAAGTAGCCTTAAAGGCCAAAGAAAATATGCGATTGATTGCAGCTAGCATATTACCGTCTAGGCGCCTGTTAGCCCAAAAGCAAAGTGTGAAGGAAGGCAATGGCCAACCGACGGACCATAAACCTCATACGTGTCAGTCTCGTTTTGATGCTCTTAGGGGTCTTTTGGATGCCGAAAGAGAGACGTATGACCGTCTTTTTGACGGGATACAGCTATTGGGACAACACACCTCCAGCTTCTGCCATCATCGGACGACCCGTCATACATGAAATCGCTGCAGGAATAGGAACCTACGACGATCCCGTAACCTTGGCTGTGGGTTGGCGGATAGATGGAGACCAAGTGTCAGAAGACTTCCAGCCTGGCACACGGTTTTATATTCCACGCTTACGCAAATATGCGATCGTTGAAGACTTATGTGGAGATGGCGTGAAGCCCCAAGGGGGGCCATGCCACATTGGCTGGAAAGGGTATCCTTGGCTGGACATTTATGTCGATGGCAGCACGCACAATGCTGAAGACAGCAAGCAATGCATGGAAAAGCTTACCGGCATTCAAGCCGTTTTGATAAAACCAAGAAAAGGCTACCCCATATCCCCTGGCCCTATAGTGGAAGCTGGGTGCAAGGTCTTTAAAGACTGATCAAACGGGCAATCAATAGATGTCTTTTCCGTAAAGGTTTATCCGTAACTGCCACGTTGAGCGGTGAACATCGCCGCGTAGAGGCCATCAAGAGCCATCAGCTCAGTATGTGTGCCCTCTTCAACGACCCTGCCTTCATCAAGCACGTAGATCTTGTCGGCATGGGTTACAGTCGACAAGCGGTGCGCAACCAAAATGGTGGTCTTGTCCTGCGAGAGCTCTTGAATGGCGCCGCGGACTTTTTCTTCAGTGCGTTGGTCAAGTGCGGAGGTAGCTTCATCGAGCAACAAGATGGGCGCGCCGCGCAGGAATGCACGGGCGATAGCGATCCGTTGCTTTTGACCGCCTGACAGCTGAGACCCTTTGGGGCCCAAGGGGGCATCCCCGCGGTCGCGCATCAGCTGGTCAATGCCAACGAGCTCTGCCGCCCGCCAGATTTCCGCGTCGGAGGCATCCGGACGGACGTAGCGGATATTTTCCCAAATGCTGCTGTTGAAGATGACGATATCCTGCGCCACCACCGAAAAAGACTGGCGCAATTTGTCAACGCGCAGCTCTTTGATCGGGGTGCCGCCGATGGTCACGACCCCGCTCGAGACATCATAGAGCCGTGCAATCAGGCTCAAGACGGAAGTTTTGCCCGAGCCTGTGGCGCCCACGATCGCCGTGACCTTTCCGCCTTCAAACGTCATGTTTACCCCGCGAAACAGGGGATGTTTTTCGGAGTATTGAAACGTCACATCATCCAGTACGATATCCCCATCCGGATTGAACGTCTCTCTGGCGTCCGGAGCATTGGTGATTGAGGGGCGCTCACGGTAGAGCGAGCGCAGGCTATCAAGAATAATCAGGCTGGCCTGCATGCTGACAAAAAAGGATGTCAGGCGGCGCGCTGGATCAAATATCAGGGCCATGCCGATCATAAACCCAATAATTCCAGCGCCATCCATCTCAAAACCCGGACTAAGCGCCATGTAGCCGCCCACCCCAATGATCAAGACGTAGATGATTGCCGACAGGATATCGACGGTGGGGCTCATCATGGCCTGCAAAGCCTGCAGGCGGATCGAAAGATCCCGGATTTCTCCTGTGGCCTTATTGAGCCGCGCTTTTTCGACAGGCTCTTGGTTTGATATTTTGACTGTGCGCATGCCATTGGACATCTCTTCGATGCCGGACATATAATTGCCCATAGCGTTTTCGGCCGTGGCTTGGGTGCCCTTGATGCCTTGAGAGATCCGCCGCACGACAATCGTGATGATGGGGATCACCACGATGACCAGCACGAACAAGGGGGCGTTTTTCCAGATAAGGTAGCCTGAAACGGCAACGACGGTAACCGTGTCGCGCACTGCGTTCACGGTGGTCTGGCCGATAAATCCGGATAGGTCTTGGGCTTGATTGACCAGACGTAGGATCAAGTCTCCGGATTTCGTTCGTTCAAAAAAGGCCAAATCCAAAGTCATCATATGATCGATCAGATCCCGACGCATCTTATAGACGGCATTGCTGGCCAGCCAGGCCGAAAGCCGCGGCACCCAATAGGACATCACGGCCCGTAGAAGAAATATCCCCAACACCATGCCGCAGACTTTGACCAGCCCGGCGACATCGCCATTGTCGAAGATGACCCGGAGTCCGGTTTCGGTGAGAGCAATGAACTGCTGATAGGCAAAGCCCTGGACCAGGATCATGACCATCACCAGGCCGAGCCAAGGCGCGCGCTGCTTGAGGTAGGTGTTCCAAAACCAGGCGAGGTTGTCCTTGTCTTGGTCATTGAAAAGCGGTGCGCGTGTTTTGGCTTTACGCTTGTTGCTGCCAGCGTCGACCGTTACTGCCTCGGCAGATTCTGTATCGTCTTTGATGTCCATGCTGTGCCTTACACTCGTTTGGAGTGGGGGGATACTGCAGCAATGATATCAGCCGCCACGTCTTTCCAGGTGCGTAGTTCGGCTCGATTGCGCATCACCTTATCCTTGACCGCTTCATAGGCTTCAGGGTCGGTGTGCATCTTGTCGATAAGTGCAGCAAGTGCGTTTGGATCGTTCGGGTCGAAGTATTCGGCCAGATCGCCGCCGACTTCTTGCAAGGCAGGTACCGCGGCCGCAAGGGCAGGTGTTCCCACCCAAAGGGCTTCACCAAGCGGCAAGCCAAAGCCCTCCATGTGACTTGGAATAACCAAGGCCAAGGCCTTTTGGTAAAGCAAGCGTAGGCTGGCTTGGTTCGGGTTCAAGATAAGCTGGATCTTGTCTCTGATGGGGGCAATTTCCGGCTTATTCAAACAAGCAACGGTTCTTTTCCGATGCGCGCCAGCGAGAAGAAGCATGGGCACCGGACGACCTGTATTGTGGAGTTGCAGCATTGCCTCCAGTACGCACTCAAGGTTCTTGCGCCCCGTCATGACACCCACTCCTAAGAGATAGGGGGCTTGGGGGATCTCAACTTCAATCGGCTCGTCGACCTTGCGCAGTTCATGGGGCAGGGGGGTGGGCACGACATCCGGAATGTCCGGCAAGCGGCCAAGGGCTGCAAAATGTTCAATTTCTGTTTTGGTGAATAAGGAGTTGGCGAGCAGCTTTTCAGCATGCTCGATGACGATCCGGTTATCATGAGCAAAATTGCGCGCAAACATGCTCTGACGTGGATGGGAAAACTCGTGCAAAGGGATCATGTCGTGCAGCAGCGGGAAAAACCGCATGCGGACATTTTGCTTGTCCAAAGCTACGAGGTAATCCGACATCATTTTGGGACGGCCGAGCGACACCACAATCTGACCGGATAGGTCTACTTCGCGCACATGGCCCTCTGGCACGGCGCGCTCCCATCTTTTGAGGCATATGCGTTTCGCAAAGGCCTGCAGGAAAGGGTAGAGGGCATCGCGCAGCTTATGAGGTTCCGGAAAACTGTATCGGATGCGCATGGGTTTTGCTTCATGGGGGATATTGGGGTCGCAAACACCCGTTTCCGAGTCTGCTCCAATGCGCGGGTTCACTTCGAAAAAACGATCATGTGCCGGGGAGAAAACGACGAACCGAACATCCGCCGGTGAACGGGCAAGCTCATAGCCCACCTCCATGACGGTCCTCGCGATTCCATAATATTGGAACTTGACGCCCGAAGACAGAAACTGTTCTGAAAGGTCGTAATATATGGGGCTCATAAAACCTCTTAACATCGTCTCTGGGGTTGAGGAACGTCGAATTGTTCGTCAGTTAGTATCGCCAAAGCAGCATTCTACCTTTGTTGGGATGTGCGCACCAGAGCCTAGGAAAACACATTACTTATGTACTATTTTGACCTGACTGACATCCTTCTTTACGTCGAGAAGGAAACCTCCGTCTCGGGCATCCAGCGTGTGTCTTTCGAAGTCATTCGGCGCATGGTGGGGCGCCTTGGTGCCGAAAACGTCCGGCTGAGCTATTGGGATCGGTCACGTCGAGAGTATGTGGCTCTCGAAGCAGGTTTTATCCAGAACATGAAGGAGTTTTCTCCTGACGAGTTGAGCCGCGTATTTTTCGGCAAGAAAGCGCGCTCTCAGCACGATGCTGCTCCTACCTTAATGCGCTACCGCAACCGGCCTTTGAAGTATTGGTTCTACCACAAAGTACGCGCTTATCACGCCGCGCGCGGTCATGAGCGCTATTTTGCGAAGATGGGCTCGAGCATTGAAGAGTGGAACGCATTCAAGGACCGTAAAGCGCCTGTGCGCGCGGAAGCGATTGCAGAAGCGCCTCGTGAAGTTATGAGTCAGATCGTCAAACCAGGGGATCAACTGATCATTTTAGGAGCGATTTGGAACATCGATGGGCTTGAAGCCGCCCTCCAACGCTTGAAAGACACCAAAAGCCTTCAGATCTACCAGTTGGTTCATGACCTTATCCCGCTCATTGCCACAGAGCATATTGCGGCCGATTTTTCGGGGGAGTTCTACCATTGGTTGCTGTCTTCCATGGGGTACTGTGATCGGTTCCTTGCGAATTCTGAAAACACCGCGCGTGATTTGCAGCGCTTCATGGACGAAGTTGGCAAGCAACGCCCCATCGACGTCGTGCCCTTGGTGCAAAAGTTCGGCGTGGTGCATTCCAACCGTGTGGATGACCCCTCCAAACCCTTCAAGTCGCGTCTCAGCAGTTTACACGGGCTGGATCAATCTGTGCTGAACCTCACCAAGACACCTTTTGTGCTGGTGGTGGGAACGATGGAATCGCGCAAAAATCTCTGGTCGCTGGCACAAGCTTGGCTGCGGCTGACCCAAACTCCAGGGCTCAATGTCCCCAAGCTGGTCTTTGCAGGTAAGCCGGGCTGGTACAATGACGACTTTGAAAGCTTGATGGAAGCCACCGGAAACCTTGGTGGTTGGGTGCAATTTGCCAAGCGCCCCAGTGATACCGAGCTGGGTTTTTTGTACGAGAACTGCCTCTTCACGGCGACCGTTAGCTTTTATGAAGGTTGGGGGTTACCGATTGGAGAGAGTCTCTCTTTTGGTAAAACGGCCGTGGTCGCGAACAACTCTTCCATGCCCGAGGTTGGAGGAGACATGGTGGAATATTGCGACGCCCGCTCGATCAGCAGCATTTATGACGCTTGTCATAAACTGATTGCAGATCCTGAGCATCGATTGGCTTTGGAGGAGAGAATTCGCACGACCTCTCTGCGGACATGGGATGATGTGGCAGAGGATGTGGAGGCGGTCTTGCGCCCTGCGGCCGTCTGATTCATGCAATAATAAAGGTCGGAGGAAATCCGCGTGTGGTAAGGAGCTGTCGTTCCCAAGCTGTTTCAGACCGCATAAGGTTGCGTCATGCTTGAAGGCGCCCGTGATGGCTGACGGATTCTAAAGCAGGCCACTCAAGAGCCAGCAACTTGTAAAGATAAAGAATATGAACGCAGTTTAAGAGGCGATCGAGTAATGAGTAGTACTAGTTTTAAAAGCACCTTGCGGCGTGTGGGTATAGCGCTACCGCTTATGGTTGCGCTCTTGCCACGTCCTGGCTTCGCAGAAACCTTGGCCGACGCCTTGGTCGGTGCTTATGAGCATTCGGGGCTTTTGGATCAAAACCGGGCTTTGTTGCGTGCGGCGGACGAAGATGTGGCGAGCGCCAAGTCTGCACTCAAGCCTGTATTGCAATGGGCAGGGGCGCTGACACAAAATTTTGGCACCAGTAGAGCATCGAGCCTTGCCCCGGCGACCTCGACCGAAAGCCTTACCGCTTCAATCAATCTGATTGGTGAGTTGCTGCTGTATGATTTTGGCGCAAGCGCCTATCGGATTGAGGCCTCAAAAGAAACAGTCCTAGCCACCCGCTACACTCTTTTGGACATCGAACAGCAGGTCCTGCTACGTGCCGTTGCCGCTTATATGGGGGTCATTGAAGCCCGAGATATCGTGGCGCTGCGCAACAACAACTTGCGCCTCCTGACCCAAGAGTTGCGCGCCGCGCGCGATCGGTTTGACGTAGGCGAGGTGACCAATACGGATGTGGCGCTTGCCGAAGCGCAACTGGCGCAAGCCCGCAGTGGGCTGGCTGCCGCGCAAGGCGCTCTGCTGCGCGCCGAAGAAGAGTACCGCAACGCTGTGGGACAAGACCCTAAAAACCTCACGCCTCCGCCTGTCCTTCGGGATGTGAGCCGGGATCTCGAAGCAGCCAAGGCTCTGGCTGTTCGCCAGCACCCCGCCGTACGGGCTGCACAGCACCAAGTCTCTGCGGCTCGGTTGGCGGTGGAATCCAATGAGGCCGCAATGTCGCCCCGGGTCACTTTGAGGGGCAATTACGGCCTGACTGAAACATTCAACGAAGACAGATACACCCGTGGGGGCAGTATTGGTATCGAGGCGGGGCAAACAATCTATCAAGGTGGAGCATTATCATCTGCCGTACGCCGCGCCATGGCCCAACTCGATGCGCAGCGCGCCAACCTTCATGTTGTAAGCGGCCAGATCGTTCAGGAAGTTGGTAACGCTTACGCCTCTCTCGCTTCAGCGAATGCCCAGCTCGAAGCATCTGATCGTCAAATTCGCGCGGCTCAGGCAGCCTTTAATGGGGTCCGAGAGGAGGCCAAGTTAGGCGCACGCACCACGCTTGATGTTCTCGATGCGGAGCAAGTTCTACTTGATGCGCGATCCACCCGAGTAACGGCGCGTGCCAATCTTTACGTCGCGGCCTACGCGGTGCTGGCCGCCAAAGGTCAGTTGACGGCAGTTGATCTGCGTCTGCCCGTTCAGATTTACGATGCTGCTGCCTATTACAACCTCGTGAAGGACGCTCCTGCCAAGTACTCCAAGCAGGGTAAAGCTCTTGATCGCGTATTGAGAGCCCTCCAAAAAGATTAAGGGATTGCGCGGCGCGTGCGTGGCCTACAGTGGTGCGTTTAACTAAGCATTTTCACATAATCTTGCCCCGCAACCGGCTCCCAAAAGCAGGCTGCGGGGCAAGCCGTATTTTAAGGGTAGATAGGACCGAATGACCCAGAATATCTTGAATAAGAACTCCTTTCGGCCAGACCGCGAAATTGATGCCCTTTGAAAGTATCTACGCGGCTCCGCGTACTTTTGGACATTCCTTAGCCTTGGTCATGTCCCAGGGAGAGGTGTAACTTCTGGTAGCGCTTTTGGTGGCGTCCGCGCCCTTCATGAGGCGCCGTAGGA
>NZ_JBIFFS010000011.1:0-74148 GCF_043557255.1 Sulfitobacter sp. 1A13353
CCCTGCCCTGCTCGGAGCCTCCAGCGTTCTGCATGGCGTGGGCCTCGTCAAAGGCCAGCACGCCCTCGAAGCCCTCGCCCATCCAGTCGAGGATCTGGCTCAGCCGCGTGGTGCCGCATTTGCCCGCCGAGCGCAGCGTGGCGTAGGTCACGAACAGGATACCGTCGCCCATCGGAATGGGCTGGTCCGGTTTCCATTTGGAGAGTGGCTGGATGTCGGCGGGCGAGCCGCCGAGATCGGTCCAGTCGCGGATCGCGTCCTCGATAAGCGTGGCGGATTTGGAAACCCAGATCGCCTTTCTGCGCCCCGCAAGCCAGTTCACTAGGATGAGCCCGGCGCATTCGCGGCCCTTGCCGCAACCGGTGCCGTCGCCGAGGAAATACCCGAGACGGTAGGCATTTGCATCCTGGTCATCATCGGCGCGCGTCAGCTTGGTCTGGTCGTCATCGATGGTAAACCGTCCTGGCAGGTCGCGCCCATGGGCATCATGGGCCATGATGATGGTCTCGAGCTGCGCCTCGGAGAGATGTCCCTCCTCGATCAGTTTGCCGGGCAGGCGCAGTTCCGCACTGGCCGTGTCTGAGGGCACTGGCGGGGCCACAGAGGCCATGGCGATGCTTTCGACCAGCGGCGTGGGATGCTCCTGTGCCCCCGCGATCTCGATACGCTGCGGGCGGTATCGCGCATAGATTTCCGAGACGGGCCTGTTGTCGCGCGGGACATCGAAGCTCGTGAAGGTGAGCGGGATGGCAGCGTTGGCGCCGCTTTTGGAGGCAGCGACCGGCGCAGCGGCGGTCTTGCGCCGGGCAGATGATGGAACTGTCGGCCGACCATGGGGGATCGCTGCCGCCCATTGGGCGGGGCGCATCTCGGGACGGGTTGCGGCCACGGCATCGACAAAAGGAAGGGCTTCATCCAGATCGCACACAGTGGCGCGGATCATCTCGCCAGCCTCCTGCACCTTGTCGAAGACCATCAGCTGGGTTTCCACAGTTGTGCCGAGCTTGCGATAGACCTGCCCCGGCATCGTGAGCGCCAAGCGCGGCGTCAGAAGGCCGCAGGCGCGGGACCAATGCGCGGCATCGCGCTCAGATGTGAACCCCTGCGGCATGATCGCCACCATCCGCCCACCCGGTGCCAGGCGCTTGGCAGCCGCAATGAGATGTTTGGCAGCGATGTGCTTGTCTCGCGACCGATCGACCGAGGAGGCAAAGGGCGGGTTCATCACCACGACGTCGGGCAGAACCGGCGTCTGCAGAAGATCGTCGATATGCTCGCCGTCATGGCCCGTCACATCGCCGCCAAAGACCGCGCGCAAAAGGCCCTGGCGAAAGGGGTCGATCTCGTTGAGCAGAAGCGTGGCACCAGCCCGTTCCGCGAAAGCAGCGAGAGCGCCGGTGCCAGCCGAGGGCTCCAGAACGGTCTCGCCCTTGCGAATGGCTGCCGCCCGCACGGCCATTGCCGCGAAAGGCAACGGCGTGGAAAACTGCTGCAGCCTGATCTGCTGCTCTGACCGGCGGGTTTCCGTCAGCAGCCGAGAGGCAACGAGCTTTGCGGTAGCGATATCACCTGCTGCGTTGTCCCCACGCAGCAGCATCTGGATGGCCGCGGCCTGCATCAGGTCATATGCCATGCGCCAGTCCCAGGCACCGCTGGCATCGCTGCCAAGAAACGTCTCGCGCATGATGCGCGCGAGCGCCGAGCTGCGCAGGGGCTGGTGGTCGATCTCCGCGCCGATTTGCGCCAGCGCAGAGGCGAGATCAGCGTCGGAGATTGAAGAAGTCGGGTTCGCCGTTTTGGGCTTGGTCATGGGGATTTTCCTTTGGATCAGGGTCTGAGTTCCAAAGGACAAAAAGCCCGCTTTCGCTTTTCAGGGTGAAGGAGGTCAGACCGCGCTGACCTCCAAGGCTTGGTCAGGACTTGGGTTCGACCTCCCGTTTCGCATCAATCAATGCCTGTGCGGCCTGCATCACCTGAACTTGAGATGTTCCCGTGCATTCCTCCTCCAGCGCGGCCTGCACCTTCGCGCGAAACCACGCGTCATACGAATTGACATCAACCGCCACGGAAATGCTCCTCGAGCCCGATATCCAGCAGCTTGCCGAGGTGATCGGGCATGTCTGCAACTTGCACAGCAATTGGGAAACGGTGCCCCGTCAGGTCAGGCGCGCATTGCTCCTCTAGCCCGAGGTGCTGCCTATCCTTTTCCGCCTCAATCATTGTGCTTTCTCCGACCCTATTATCAGCCGAGCTACATCTTCCAGCGGGCGTCGTAAACGATAATGCCAAAGGGTCACAGCAAGCTGGCCCACTTACCGATCGGGCACCGCTTCAAGGGAAGTTTCGAACCGCTTGCCCGCCGCTGCAGCTTCTTTCAAGAGCGCGTCGAAATTGTCAGGTGGATTGCCATCTTCCAACATCCCTTTGAACGTCGCATAGGCATCCGTCTTGCTGCCGTAGGCGCGCAGGGTCTTGTCGTCGTTCACCCAGGCCACCACGATGACCTTCGCATCGCTGTTGAACCGATAGAACAGCCGATACTGCTGGAAGAATTTCGCCCGGAACCAGTGCTTGCGGTGATCGCCGAGTGTGCCGCCTTGCCGGAAGGCCGCGGCACCCGGATCTGCCGGTATGGCTTCGGTGACCAGCTTGAAGATGGCGGCCAGCCGTTTCGTCGGGTTTTTCTTGCGCCAGGTCTTAGGATCACGTGCTTTACGCGCCTCGACCTCTTCAGTCAGCCCTTCGAGCTGATCCAGAAAGAGCGGATGCGCATAAATCGACCATCCGTTTACGACAAGGGGCGATTGGGCGGGCACGCTATCGCCGCTCATTCATCCTCGAGCGATAGCGGCGCATCGAGATCGACGTCAACGTCTCCGACCAGTGCTGCAAGACGGTCATGCAAAGCCCCATCGAACGCCCGAATGCGGTCCGGATGCGCCTTGATATCGGCCTCGACAAAATCGAGAAAGGCTCCGAGCACGGGATCTTCCTCGTCGCTGCGCACGGGCTCGATATAGACCCTGCCACTCGGCTCGGTGCAGTAACGAATCTGGTCGCCCTTGCCCAGCTTGAGCTGTTTGCGCACACCCGCCGGCACGGTCGTCTGATACCGATCCGTGAGTTTCGAGACATCTTGTGCGAGCGCTGTCATGGCAGTCTCCTGAAAGAAAGGGGGTATTTGCTACCTGCGATGGGTAATGCATTTGCATTGCCTTGTCAAGACAAGCCGCAGCATCTGCTGTCGCCGGGCAGGCCGATGAACCGTCCGGCGCAGGACCTAATCTCGCCCGGCCAGGAACTCCGCCAGCACCGGGCTAGCCGCACCTTTCGCGGAGCTGAGCAGCTCCGAGCCCGCAAGCGAGGCCTTTGACAGGCGTACGAGCCCACCAGTTTCCTCGATGCGGTAGCAGCGGCGTTTTTGCCGCCCGCGCCTGTAGTGGGTCGCGATGACAATCTGGCAGGTACTGCCATCGGAGAGCGTCACAGGTGCTGCGAGCTTGATCTTGTCGCCTTCCTCGTAGTCCGGGATCGACGCCCAGTCCCGGCAGCGCTGACGCCAGTCCTGGGCGTAGCTGTCCGGGTCTTTCAGGTCGGAGAGGAGCTCGATCAGCCCAAGGGGAGCACGAGACTCGTTCGGGCCAGCGCTTTCCTCCATGTCCTTGTAGCCCCAGAAGCCGTCATCGTATCGGGTGAGGAAGACAGCGCCAAAAGTGATCGACCCGTCCGCATCGGTCACATAGGTCGTGTCTTCGACAGGGGTGCCGTCGAGATTGATGACCTTTGCCGCCGCGTACCAAGTCGAACCCACCTTGCAGGCTTTGACCAGTTCAGTTTTGCGCGTGTCGCCCTCGAAGGTGCACAGCCGAGCAATCTCCGCTTTCTCATCCGCGTAGGATTTGACGCGGCCGTCGGTGTAGAAAAGCCATCCCATCACGCCGCCCTCCGGTCATCGATTTCCATCAGCGCATCGAGTGGCACGCGATAGGGCTGCATGGCGTCGAAATCCTCGCAATTGCCGCAGTTCTGCACGATCGCGAAGGTGTCGCAGGCATCCTTGAGAATGACCCGGAAGGTGCCGCCGAGGCCCGAGGGCACCTCGTAGGTCCCGCCGATGAGATAGTCCGAAGCCCGGCGCACGAAGACGCGGATGCTGTGGCCATCGGTGGCGAGCCGGATGGCCCCCCGCCCCCGGTCGATGAGCACCTGCACGTCATCCAGGATGTCGGTGTAGAACTGGCCGGTCAGATCGCGAAACGCCATGCGGCGCTGCGCCATCCAGTCGGTGTCCCGAAACGGGTTCATGCCTTCGGCGAAGGCGAAGGACGGATCGGCCTGTTCGGTGGTGACGATGCGGGTGGTCGTGCCATCGATGCCGTTTGAGCGCAGATGCACACCATTGCCGACGATGAGGATCAGGGCGGGCCTGTCCACGGGTCCGTTCCAGTTGGGCAGGAAGGTTTTGCAGGCGCGCGCATGGGCGATTTGCGCCGCGACAGCGGACGCAGAGAACTTGAGAATAGCCATGGGGATGTCTTTCTGTTCGGTTTGGAAGGGTCGACCCGCGCGGGTGGCATGATCCACGCGCGGGTCGCGTGAGGACTCAGGCCGCTTGCGGGACCTCGCTGTCAGGCTCCGGGGTTTCCGCAGCGGGCTCCGCCTCATCAGAGGCGACACCGTTGGTCTGCATCATCGGCGGGCACCAGGCGGCCACGGCAGCGCGCTGCGCGTCCGTCAGCGTGGCGAAGGGTTCGGCGAAGAGCTTGTCGCAGAAGGCGACGATCTCCTTCTTGCTCGACGAGGCCAGCGTCACCGCCTCCTGGGCGAGACCCAGATCCTCGCCGAGGATCTTCAGGAGCCAAGCCTTCTTGAAGCGGTTGAAGAGCGCCGCATTCGGCGTCCAGTGGGCGCGGATGTCGGGCATGATCTCGATCTCGAACGCATGCATCAGGCTGTCGCGCTGGCGGTCTCGCGCGAAGCAGGACTGCGTGGTGCTGGCCGTGGCATAGGCCACGAGCTTGGCCTTCTCGCCGGCCTCCAGCGCGCGAAACGCCGCGAACTGATCGGCGGGCGCGCGGGCGTCATCGAGCCAGGAGAGATCAAGTGCATCATGCGCCGCCGCCACCTGCTCGAGCGAGGTCTCGTCGATCTCGTCCATCTTGGCATGGCTGCGGTATTCCTTGCGGGCATCGATCTTGATCGCCTGCGTGACACTCATGCCGCTGGCCAGAACGTCACTGACCAGCTTGAAGAGCGTCAGATCGAGCGTGGCTTCCGGATGCAGCGCCATCGCGGCCCCAAGCGCCATGGCTCGCTCGGTCTTGAGGTCCTCAGCCAGTGAGGCTGGATAGGTGATTTCGTCCGGGTCCGGGGCCTCCTCCCCGGTCGGGCTAGCCGAGGAGCCGCGCGCGCCCTCCTCTTTGACGGTGTCCTCGGGGCGGACGAGACCAACATGGAGCGTGATCTGCCCACCCTGCCACGACGCGATTACCCCAGACCGCGCTAGGTCCTCGGCGCTGTAGGCCTCCTGCAGATCGCGCGCTTCCTCTTCCAAGGCGTCCACGCGCTCGTAAAGCGCGTTGTAGGCACCGTCCTCGAGCCCCTCATCCTCCATCTCGAGCTGCAGTTTCTCGAGTTCGGCGGTGATCTCATCGATGCGCTTTTGCGCAGCCTCATCAGGCTCGATCGGGCCGGGATAGACGCGGCCGTAGTCGGCCATGGTCGCGTAATCATAGCGGACCATCGCATCGGCCCAGGCAAAGCCCAGCTTTATGCGGGCCTCTTCGGCAGCGGCACCGAGCTTTTCGAGCAGGATGGTCTCGACCAGCGCCGCATCCTCGAGCACGGAATGCTCTTCCAGAAGGTCAGCCGCGACTGCGCCGCCACGCGCCTCGTAGTCCGCGCGCACGAAAGCCCCGATATCATCGCTGACCTGCACCCCGCGGGATTTGAGCGCCTGACGGACGGAGTAGGCCTGCAGGTAGCTGTCTTCCTTGGTGAGTGCCTCGTAGACCTCCTTCTGCACCTCCTGGCTGGGATGCTCGGCAAAGGCCTTCATCGTATCGAGCGTGATCGTCTTGGCCCGGGCCACGGCGCGGATGTCAGCGTGGATCAGACCGTAGCGCAACCGGCCTTTCACAGCGGCGACGGTCGTGCCGAATGTCTTTGCGATCGTCTCGGGCGTCTGGCCGTCGACCTCCATCATACGGGCGAAAGCCTCGAACTCGTCGATGGCATTCATCGGTGCCTGGGTGATGTTCTCGGCGAGCGACAGCGCCGTGGTGGCGTCGCTCTCCTCAGGGACAAGGCGGCAGTCGACCTTGGTTTTCGCCGTGAACCCCTTGCTGGCCTTGTCAGCGATCAGCTCCTTAAGCGCGGCATGGCGCCGGCCACCGGCGAGGACAGCATATTTGCCGTCAAGCTTCTGGACCAAGAGCGGCTGGAGTAGGCCCAGCACAGCGATGCTGGCCTTCAGATGAGCGATGTTCTCAGGATCATAGGTTTCCGGCGCGTTGCTGCGCACATTGGCGGGGTGAGCTGTCAGATCGCCGATGGCGACGGAGACGGGTTTGAAACTTGCGGTCATGGGATATCCTTTTCGGTGGATGATGTGGGGCCCGCGCGTTCACGCGCGTGACCAATCCCCGGCATCGGGGATCACCACGACGAAAGGCCCACTCTCCCTTTAAAGGGCCAGCGGGCCTTCATTTGTTGGCTTGTTGGGGGAGGAGTCCCCCTGCCCCTCTACCAGTCGCGCGCCATCATGATGGTCAGTACGCGCATGGTGGTGGCGGGATTGTCAGGGGTCTCAGCCCCGTAGCGGAAGTCGGAATCCGCCTCATAGAGATCAATTTTCCAGAACACGGTCTCGCCGCGGATCTCAACCGGCCCGAAATCATGCCAGCCCTCCGGGTCGTTCTCGGGTTCGAACGTGTCGAACATGCCCGTAGCCTTTACCGCCTCGGCTATGAAGCCGTCACCAGCCTCCATAATCGAGCGGGTGACATGCATGCGGCCCTGTATGGGCTGCGCGGGCGGCACCCCGAGGCAAGCGAGCTTGCGAAACGCATCGTTTTGCGCCGCGATCACGGTCGGATCTGGACGGTCTGGCTGGGGTTGAACGATCATGGACATAGGGATCTCCTTTGAGAAGTTGAAACACCCTTCACGAAGTCCGCTTTTTCTTTTCCGCCGGGCGGAAGGTCCGTAGCCGAAGGTGCCTTACCCGAACAGCCCCTTGGGTCTGTAATTCGGGTTGGGGATGGTTTCGATCCAGCCGCCCTAGTCCTTGATGCTCTCAAGTGCCGCCGAGAGCGGATAAGCGCCCTCAGACGCGCTCCACCAATAGGCACCGCGTTTGAAGGTGATGATCTTGCGACGGCCGTCTTTGAGTTCGCGCCGGTCCGCGAAACGGCAAACTGTCCGGGGGACAGTTTGAGGCAAGAACGGGCGGAGCCCGGCCAGCCGCAGCGTCTTGGGTTCCTTGCGAGACATCCGAGTCTCCGTTCTCCGTGTGGTCAGGCGGCCTCGGCGCTGCGCCCTGCCCTGCCGGCCTCCGACCGTGCGATCAGGTAGTCGCAGGCGCGCTGCGCATCAGCGGCGTGCTTAAAGATCGCGCCCTTGTCCGACCGAAGAACGCGCAACCAGTTGTGAAGGTAGGCAGCATTCATCTCGAGCGTATGCGCCGTAAAGCCAAGTTCCTGACCCAGGAACACCGAGGTCAATTCCGCGACGATCTCCTCGCGCGCATAGGACGTGTTGCCAAACTTCGAGAACCCGAAATCACGGTTCAGTCGATGGGGGGCTTTCGTGGCATGGGCCAGCTCATGGGCCCAGACCCCGTAGAAATTGCGCGGATCCTGGAACCGCGTGATGGACGGCATGTAGACCTTGTCCACGGGCGGCAAATAGTACGCTTCTGTTCCTGTGAAGACGGTCGTGATGTCGATGGCGTCAAAAAACGCCTGCATGTGCGGGATGGGCTCGGACGGAGGATGCTCAAGCACCGGGTCCGGCTCGGGATGGAAGCTATCCGGCAAACCCTCGATCTGGCAGGCATTGAACACGCGGTAGGATTTCTGGAAGCGGAATATACGGGCTTCCTCGGAGTGATCATCCTCGTCACTGCGGTCATGCTCATCTGCGCCCGCGTCTTTCCGGCTTTGACCGTAATAAACGACGACAGAGGATTTTTCGCCCTTGCGGACCTTTGCGTCCAACGCATTGGCTTGCGGCAGCGTCATCCAGAAGGGAGAGCTGTGGCCCGCCATCACGGTCCGCATCGTCAGCAGGAAGTTGTTCACTCCCCGGTAGGGTTCACCGCCCACGCGCAAGGGTCTGGAGCTACCGCCAGCCGTCCAGGGCTTGCGCCAAGGCAGAACGCCGCGCTCGATGATACGGATGATTTCGTTGGTGATGACCTCGGAGGCATCGAATTTGGGCGTGCGGGATCGGGCCATGGCTGGCGTCCTTTCGAGTTTTGGTGAGAGGGAATGGAGATCAGATTGACCGACGGGGCCGCGGATCGTTGGTGATGCTGGCACCTAGCTTTTCGACCATGTCGATGTAGGTGGTCAGCGAGACGGACCTGCCGGCACCCGAACGGTCCGGGTCGACCGAACCGTCCCGCGTAACTTGCGGCAGGTTCGCGAAGGCGATGACATTGGTGACGGGTCGAATGTCGATGGCGGGTGTCCCTAGTGCGACCGCAAGCACGGCCAGGGGGAAGCGCTCGATAGGCGCGAGAGTCGACACGGTGGTCCAACCGAGATGGATGAACGTCCCACCATCCCCGCAGATCACATGCGCGTTTGGCACTGCCTGAGATAGCCGAGATCGCGGAGAACGGCTTTCCGCTCGAGCTGCCGTGCCAGCTCCGTCTCGCCGGTTCGACGCAGCTTTCTATGCCGCCACCAAGAGGCAGCGGTCGCGCGCAGCACGCGCAAGACACCTGTTTGCATGGGAATGCCCTTCATCCGGAATGGCAGACCGGAACTCGGCCCGGACCCATCCGAGGCACCCCAAAGGCCCTCATCCGTCAGTCACAAAACCCGAAGAACACTTTTACTTTTCGTGGACCAAACCCATTAAACACCCAACCTCCACCGAACTGTACTGGCACGACGGGATCAGAACTTCCACAGGGCCTATCGGCTAGACCTGTGGCGGTTTCTTCGTCACGAGATAGCCCAGACCGTTCAATCGGCCCGCAACTGCCAACTTCTGCGTAGAGCGTGCTGATTCTTCGTAGAGCGTGCTGATCCTTTGGCTTCCCGTCGATGTAGCGGATCGGCATCCTGGAAAGGGAAGCCACTTCGATGAAGGCTATTATGGGCATGATTTCTCGTCGCGAATACCAGAACGCAATAACCTATTGTTATTAAATTGTTTTCCGTTATCGGGCGGATCAGATCAGTCCGCGGCCAACATCAAAACACTCTTTTGAAGAGTTCGGGTGGCATGAAATCAAGAGATTAAAGCCGTTCTGTTTTAACCTGAGACATATCCTGCAGCCTGAAAGAAGTTCCAGCACTCGTCCGGGGTGAACATCCGGCAAATATCGCCAAGCGCGTGAAAAAGATCGGTAAAGGTCCGGGCACCGATCTTGCACAGGTGGGATTTCAGCTTGGAAAAGGCCTGCTCGATGGGATTGAGGTCCGGTGAGTATGGCGGCAAGTATAGAAACCAGCATCCTGCTTGTCGGAGCGCCTCTGCCGCTTCGGCGTTCCGGTGCGTGGCTAGATTGTCGAGAATGACGACGGTGCCGGGCGACAGTTCCGGCACAAGCACCTCTCGGACATACGCGGCGAAGGCCGGACCGTCCATTGCGCCCTTGATGACCCAGGGTGCGATCAGCGCCTCGCGGGTAAGGCCGGCAATAAACGTCTGTGTTCCCCAACTTCCGAAGGGCGCGTCCATCTCGAGACGCTGTCCGCACAGAGCGCGGCCCCGCATCCGGGTCAGGTTGGTTTTGACCGATGTTTCGTCAATGAACACAAGGCGTTCTGGCTGCAACCGCATGGCGGGCATACGGCGTGCCTGCCAATCGTGCCGCGCGCTCTTTACCCTTGCGCGGCGGCGCTCGGTGGCCACCAGCTGAGGTTTTACCATGATGATCGGGATGCCCTCGTCATCAGATCTTCGCCGCGACGAAGGCGAAAGCCACTTTCACGATTTCAAATACCGCCACACCTCAACCCCCCAACTTTTCTCTCTCGAACACCGTTTGTGTGCCGAGAGCCTACTTAACAGCTGTTAAGTTATGCCAAGCCAGCCGCAGCAGATCGGAGTTTAACAGCTGTTAAGCCGCGTTCCGCCCGCCAATCAATGCCATGACCATTGGGCCGCAGGAAAACTCGTTTGCCGCAGCTTTAGCAGTCAGAGCTCGCAAGTATCCACCAGGCGATCTTATGTCCGCGAAGCGTTCCAGCATGGCAGCAACGACGATCGACGCTTGCTCCGGACCCATGAACCGCTGTGCTTCTTCCCATGCAGACGCACTGATGCCCATGGCTGGCCGCACATGGCACGCCGCATCGAAGAGCTGATGCCAATGCCGGATCTCACCTTGGTAGAAGGTCTTGAGCGAGGGACATGCCGCGATCACTAGGTGCAGCGGGATCTTTGGCATGTGTCTTGTGTCCTGTTCATCAACGTCAGCCACCGGCTCATTCGTATCCACATCTGGCACACCCGCCGCTGCCCCGCTTTTTTCTAAAGCAGGTTCAAGATCTATGGATTCTTTTTTTGAATTATGATGGTGACGCTCAGATTGGGCATCATTGGTGTTCATTTCTTCTGTTTCAGGGCCATCAATGACGTTGCGTGCCTGGTCAAGGAGAGCTTCAAGGTCGGCTCGATAGGCCGCGAGGTCCTCAACTGAAAGCTTGCGGCGGAGCGCGCGAGCCGTGAGGGCAGCTTTGTCGCGAAGCTGATCCCAGAAGCCTAGGCCTGGCTGCATCTCGTCTCCGAACTCGGCGAGGGCCGCGAGATCGCGGCGCATGAGGCTTACGACCTCTCTCAGGCGCCTGACGCGCTCCTCAGCCTCACGTACGGCCTCTGCGGTCCGTGCTATCTCCTCAGACTGGCAGTAGAGAGGGGAAAGATCGAAGCCAAAGGCAACGCGGTCTTCGCCGTGCTTACGGACGTAGCGCTTCCCATTGGGGCTATCGCGCCGCTGGAGCAAGCCAGCCTCGACAAGACGCGCGAGGTGACGACGCATCGTGGAGCAGGGCATACCATTCAAGCGCTCACAGATCGCCTTGTTCGAGGGGAAGACGACCATCTCGGCGTTCCCGCCAAGCGCATCGTCCGGAAAGAAGCTGAGGAGCCCCTGCAAAACCGTCAGATCACGTTCCGAGACCCCAAAGGCCGCTTGCGCCTTGGAGAGCTCGCGCAGGAGTTCCCACTTGTTAACGGGTCTGGCTGGAACAGATGCCTCGGGTCGCTCAATGACGCGCAAATGGGCGTGCGATATCGGCCGCATAAACGGCGAGATTGGTGTGTACTCCATGAAAATGTCCACGAAGACAAAAATTCTAGGGCCCGCGAATCGCTTTGCGCTTGCGGGGTAGGGGCCAGAACGCTACATTCAGAAGTGCGAAAACTGAGATTTTGTAGCGGTCTGATCCCGGTGCGAAACCTTACAAAGGTCTCGTGAAGCTAGCTTCTCGGGGCCTTTTTCTTTTTGCCTGTATCGTGCCTCCTTCTTGTTGGTTGCTCTTCCTCAGTCTCCTGAACGCTTCCAGCGCTCATGAAGCTCGGTAATCAGCTTTGGGGCGTTGCCCTCCAACCAGCTGATAAAATCAGGTTCATCCGTAGTTAGATCAAGTTTGAGCTGCTTGCCTTGGCGGCCGGTTTTGACCGTCGCAGCTCCAACACCGGGGATGGCCAAAGCAGGCGCACCCTTTCTAGACGGGCTTGCTTTCCTCTCTGTGCTCTTCGCAGCTGCCAGAACTGCGAGAAACGCACGCTCAGAAACCTCATCGACCGAGCCGGAACTTCCGGACTTGGCTGCATGAGCTATGGCTAGCAGCTGGTCCCGATCACCGTCGTAGGCACCCAAAGCCTTTTTGAGCTCTTCCCATCTCGGGCGACCAATCCCAGGAGCTGCACCAATCGCCTGGATGAGATCCTCGCCGACCGTCCGAACGACACTCAAGAGCTGTGAAACTCCAGCTTCGTGGAGGTTAAGGACTTCGGCGACACCACGATTGGTGCGCTCAGCCCCTTCCAAATGGTCGCCGTCTAGAAGCGCCGTCGCTACAAGCGCACGTTCAATAAAGCTCAGATCACGACGCTCTTGGTTCTCGAGAAGCTGATCTCGAAGCGCTTGATCACCTTCAACCTCTGTGACGATGGCTCGAACTTTGATACCGAGTTCGCGACATGCTTCCAAGCGTCTGCGGCCATAGATCAGGTTGTAGCGATCGGCTTCCAGTGGGCGGACCAAGACAGGCACACGCTGACCGTTCTTGGAAATAGAGTTCTTCAGGCCCTCAACTTCAATCTGTAGTCTGTCATCCAACCGTCCTTCGGTAACAATCTGCGCCGGATCGATCTCAAAAACACCGCCACGCAGTCTGCGCCCTTCAAGAGCGTCAGGAGCGTTGCGAAGGGTCTGCAGCGGCAGGCCAAGTTTAGGCTTTCTTGCCATTCCGCCCCCATGTGTTCTGGATGATTTCAGCGATTTCATCGTTCACTGCGTTCATAGATTCGATCGCACGATCAAACGTCTGACGCGTGAAGTCCTTCTTGTCAGCTTCGTAGAGCGTTTGCTTGGTCAAGCCGGCATCAGAAATTGCGGTCGACTCAACCATGTGATTGGTCAGGACCGACCTCCCAAAGAGCCCGCGAATGAAGGCGATGACTTCGGTCTGTGGTGCGTCGCCGACTTTGTATCGCGTTGGCAAGAAGCGAAGCCAATCGAAGCGCAGATTTGCGCCTGCATCCCTGATTACTCCAAGGAGATCCGCAGTCATTCGCAGGAATTGGGACATCGACATAAGGTCAAGCATCTGCGGGTGAACCGTCACGAGCACACCCGAGGACGCGGAAAGTGCTGACATCGTCAAGAAACCAAGTTGCGGCGGACAGTCGATCACAACAACGTCGTAGTTCGCTTCAACACTATCGAGTGCGTCATGAACTCTCGCGAAGAACGCCTTCGCTCCGCCTCGCTGGATCGCAGCAGGCGTCTCGTGCTCGAACTCCATGAGTTCAAGGTTGCCCGGGATCAGATCAAGGCCGCGGATGTAGGTCTTGCGGATCACTTCGGCGATCGGAACCGGATCGTCATAGCGAACGGCATCATAGAGGGTTCCGCCCTCCATGAGGTCGAGTTCTGGCTGGATTCCGTGAAGAGCCGAAAGAGATGCTTGGGGGTCAAGATCGATCGCAAGAACCCTGTACCCCTTGAGCGCCAAGCGCTGAGCGAGGTGAGCGGACGTCGTCGTTTTGCCAGATCCGCCCTTAAAGTTCACCACTGAAATGACTTGAAGCTCGTCACTGTCGCGACGACCAGGCACGTAAGTTCCAGACTTTTTTGCGTTTCCTTCAAGCGTCTGCCGGATTTCCCAGATATCGTCGAGCGTATAGCGACGATGACTTCCAGCCGTCGTCTCGACATCGACGATCTTTCCTTCTCGATGAAGCTTCCGAAGATAGGTATGGTCGACGCCAAGGAGCTCAGCAGCTTCTCCGCTGGTCAAAGTGCGCATCACCTTCTTTGCATCTGGTGGGAAGTGTGCAGCGCGCTGAGCATGCAGGTTCGACGCGAGAAGTTCCGCGTAGTGCCCGATGGCGATATCTAGATCCTGTTCTGCTTCGCTCATGTGTGCCCCGACCCGTGGGCGCGTTTTTTATGTGACCGCGCGTTATTTTTCGAGACTATTGCCCGAGCAGCCAGATTCGTGCAAGCACTTTCTAGATTTGGTGGCAATCCGTTAGGCCAACACAAGTGTCGTGTTCAAAGGAGCCCCAACTTTTCCGCACGCTTAAGCAGCATTTTGACCGAAGACGGCTGCCAGCTTGCACGACCCCGAGGGGTGCGCTCACGCATCGATTCCAGCCGGTCGCAGATCGCCTGCAGTGTGATTTCGGGGTCCGCGCCTTTGATCGCTGCCACGATGGCCGGCAGGCGGTCATCGGTTTCGCGGCGTCCGGCGCGGCTAAGCACTGCATCTGGTAGAAACCCGTCGCGGACATAGGCTTTCACAGCACGGAGTAGGCGGCTTTGGGTCCAGTGCCGGTCGTGGGGCAGGGGGCCATTAATGATTCGCAAAACATCTTCCCAGGCCATATCCGGCCGCAGGCGGCGCACATGTGGCACCCAATCCTGCGCGGTTTCGTTCAGGCGCTCCATGTAGCCGTCCTGTCGCGCCAGCCGCACCTTGCGCAGCGCGGCGGGATCCTTGGCGCGTAGCCCAGGATTGCCACCAACGCGACCCTTGGCGCGCGCAGAGGCAAGCCCAGCCTTTGTGCGCTCACGTATCAGCGCGCGCTCGAACTCGGCCGCGGCGCCCAGAACCTGCAATGTGAATTTTCCTTGAGGGGAGGCGGTGTCGATTGGATCCTGCAGCGAGCGGAAGAAAGCTCCCTTGGCCTCCAGACGTTCGATCACCTCCAGCAAGTGCGACAGAGACCGCGCAAGCCGATCAATTCGCACGACAACCAGTGTGTCGCCGCTCTGGACGCGTTCGAGAACGCGCGCAAGCACAGGACGCGCGCGATTGCTGCCTGAGGCGTGCTCTTCGAAGATCTCGACGCAACCCGCAGTTTGCAGGGCCTCAGACTGGGGCAGGGGGGTCTGATCCTCTGTGGATACGCGTGCATAGCCTATCAAGGGCATGAAATCTGGCCGTTTGCAGTTTTAGGTATTACTACTAAACGACCGTTTGTAACCAAATGCAAGTAGGTGCTCTCTCGTCGTGCTCGTCCAAAAACCTTTGGTTTCCTTGCGCTGAAAGCGATCTGAGAGGTTTCACCTGCAGTCGCGCGCGCGTACTATATAAATGGCGCAGGCAGCGGCCACGAAAACGCCTGGGCAATGTGCAAAAAATCAGTATTTTGCACACAAGATGACGCAAGCCTCTTCTTTGACTGATGATTACGGCGACCTCCTTATCACCATCGAGGAGGATGAAGAGGCTCACGAAGACGATCTCTGGTTTCTACCTAGGTCACTTGAAGAAGAACCGGATGATTTGCCTCCAGGGCCACGGGCGGAACCGCCCGACACTGCTGTCGTCGAAGACTGGGCAAAAGCAGAAGGCGTTCACGCTGCGCGACTGGCAAGAGTGGCTGGACGCCTGGGAGCTCTGGATGACCGGCTGCTGCGTGGCCCGGAAGGCTGGCGGCATCGCCTCGCTCTTATCGAGGCAGCGGATCTCAGCTGGTTCGCAGGGGATCGCGTGAGTTCTGATCGTCTGGCGCTCTGGATATCGATGCGGCTGTCAGGTGCACAGGATGACCCAAATGCACTGGCAAGAGTTGGATGGGCTGTTCGGCGCCTAACAGGCGGTCCTGGACCGAAAGCTGACTTGGCCGCCTTCCTGGATCGCCGCGATCCCGAGAACATTGAAGACAGCGCTGAGCGTTTCGAGGATCGCGCGGGTGGGTGGCTGGACGTCATGGCAGCCGCAAAGGGTCTCCACCCGATCACGCGGGCGTGCATGGGGTATCACCTGTGGAGCTTGGCGGGCCTCGGACGCCACGGCGACCAGATCGAAGCTGCCGTCACCGCGTCCAGGATCGCGACCAGCGATGGAAGCGGTGCCATCTTCGCGCCGCTCGCTATGGCCGGGGCCGGGGGGCTGCGCGTTTCGGGCTTGCCACCCGAGCGTTTGGCCCGCTGGTTGGATGGGATGAACAGCGCAATTCTAACGGCGATGCGAACACTTGATGATATTGAAGTGTGGATCGGGCGGGCAGAAAACGTCATGGCGCAATTATCTGGCCGCACGCCGGTTGCCTTGCGAAAGGTTTTCACGGAATGGCCCTTGGTCTCCGCCCCGATGGCTGAGGCCATGACCGGAGCCAGCCGCGCCGCCGTTCAGCGCAATCTCGCATGGATGGAGGCAAGCGGTTTGATCCGCGAGGTGACGGGGCACGGGAGGTATCGCATGTGGAAAGCTGACCTAATATAGGTCATTTGTCGAGGCTGACACCGGCTTGACCTGGCACGCTTTAGTGCCGCCCCAGATGATCGTTTAAGCCACTTTCCGTTCGAATGCGACAAGGCTTTTCCAGCCCAAAGCGTTCGTTAGCCATTCGTCTCACGTTTTTGTGACAATTGATCGCTTGAAGCTCCAGTGGGTGAAGGTTGTAACCAGGCGAAAGAGGCACGACCGAAGGATTGATCATGAAGCTAATTAAAGACTCATTTATCTCACGTCGCGGAGCGCTGCTCGGTGCGGCCGCAAGTGGCGTGTTCCTAGGAGCAGGCGTTGCAACAGCGCAAACCACAGCACCACTTGCTACGCCACCAGTGCGCCGCAATATTTCATCCTTCAGCACCTCAAACTGGCGGGATCACTTCGATAATCTAAACCACGGTGCAATCCTGTGCGACATTGATTCCCGAGCGGTGCAATATTGGTCAGAGGATGAAAGTGTTTATAAGCTGTATCCGTCGAGCGTTCCGGAATCCGAAGAACTGACAAAACGCGGATACACTAGCGTTATCAAGAAAGTGGAAGGACCAAGCTGGCGCCCCACGCCTTCGATGAAGATCCGCAATCCGGATTGGCCAGACTATTTTCCACCCGGTCCAGACAACCCCTTGGGTACACACGCCCTCTACCTTTCATGGCAATATTACCGCGTCCACGGAACGGGCGACACGCGGAAAATTGGCCGCCAATCGTCGAACGGATGCATCGGCCTTTACAACGAACATATCAAAGAACTGTTCGCTTTGGCTGAGGTAGGAACACAAGTGAAATTGTTCTGATCGCGCACCTAGCATGACTTGTTAAAGTCTTTTTTCGTGTACCGGCGTTCATTCAACGTTCACCGTTCGAAAGCCACAGCTTCATGAATCGAAGAAAATTCCTCCTTGCCGCCGGGGCTGTTGGCACTTTGGCCAGTCAGCCAGTTTCAGCCCATGTAGTGCTGCCAAAGTATGATTTACCGCCGGAGTATTTACCTCAAGTAGTGAGCATTCCAGAGGGCTCCGCTCCATACGAAATCCATGTTGTTCCAAGCCAGTTTGCCCTGTTCTGGACCCAACCCGATAACACTGCAATTCGCTACGCTGTCGGGATCGGTCGCCCGGGCCTTTACGAGGCAGGCGAATTCTATGTGGGGGCAAAGAAGGAGTGGCCCAGCTGGACACCGACCCCGGGCATGTTGCGTCGTGAACCGAAAAAGTATGGACCGTTTCGGAATGGAATGCCTGGCGGTCTGAGCAACCCTCTAGGTGCGCGGGCCCTCTACCTTTTTCAACCGGGACGCGGGGATACCTTTTTACGTGTGCATGGCACAAATGACCCAAGCACTATTGGCAGTGCCGTTTCAAACGGATGCGCCAGATTGGTTAACGATCAGATTGTCCAGTTGTATGATATGGTTCCGCTGGACACGCGTGTGATCCTGTACCCCGCAACTTTCTAGGGTCAGGATGCATTGATTTTCAAAGCGCTGCGTGATTCACGGCCCGGAAAACGGAGCGGTGACATGAGCGACCTTTTCTGGCTGACCGACGAGCAGATGGCCAAGCTTTCCCCTTTCTTTCCCAAGTCCCACGGCAAGCCTCGGGTCGACGACAAACGCGTCTTGAGCGGGATAATCTTCATCAATCGCAATGGCTTGCGCTGGCGCGACGCGCCTGAAGCCTATGGACCGCATAAGACGCTGTACAGCCGGTGGAAGCGCTGGAGCGAGAAAGGCATCTTCGCCAGGATGATGGTCGGCCTGGCTACCGGACACCGCGAAGAAAAAACCGTGATGATCGACGCGACCTATCTGAAAGCACACCGTACCGCGACCAGCATGGCCGCCAAAAAGGGGGGCGCGGTCGCCTGATCGGTCGAACCAAGGGCGGCATGAACACAAAACTGCATGCCATCTGCGACAGCCAAGGACGACCGCTCAACCTGTTCGTCACCGCCGGACAGGTCAGCGACTACATCGGCGCACGGGCGCTGCTCAGCAGCCTTCCAAATGTCGAATGGCTGCTCGGGGATCGGGGCTACGACGCTGATTGGTTCCGAGAAGCATTGCAAGACAAGGGGATACGCGCCTGCATTCCCGGCCGAAAGCAACGCAAGACCCAGGTCAAATACGACAAGCGCCGCTACAAGCGGCGAAACCGCATCGAGATCATGTTCGGGCGCCTCAAGGACTGGAGGCGCGTGGCAACCCGCTATGACCGCTGTCCAAAGGTCTTTCTCTCAGCCATCGCGCTCGCAGCAACCGTCATCTACTGGTTATGAATCCTGACCCTAACGAATTGTCGCTGCGCAACTTCGGACCAGGTATCGTGCGAGCAGTTTTCTCCTCCCAAGCAAACTGGAAACTGCAAGGATCGCATGTTTACTCACGAAAATTTGCCCTTGAACCTCTAGCCACTAGAAGTCCTATCTGTTCAAGGAGAACACATACCGTTCTTGCCATCAATCGCCGGTGGGAACCGAAAGGGTACGACATGCTGACAAGACGACACTTCATTCAAACAACAACGGCGCTATTTTCTGCGACCGTTCCCGGCGTGACGTTTGCCGATAGCTGGCCCACCGAGGCGCAGAAGGCTGAATGGGACGCACAGGTGACGCCTCCAAATTATGTCCCCGAAACCTCCAATCCCTGGGATTTGCACCCGCGGTTCCTGCCGCAACGAGTCCTTGCGAAGGCCGGTCTCGTGCCGGGAGATATCCATGTCGACGCGGTCGCACGATATCTTTACCACATTGAAGAGGGTGGAACCGCGATGCGCTACGGCGTGGCCATCGCGCGGGGGAACCTCTACGAGCCGGGTGTCTATACCATCAAGCGCAAGGTCAGGTGGCCGCACTGGCAACCGACACAGAGCATGATCAATCGCGACCCCGAACTTTATGCTGACATTGCCGATGGCATGGAACCGGGACCGGAAAACGCGCTTGGATCGAGGGCGCTGTATCTCTACGTCGGGGATCGCGATACCCTTTTGCGCATCCATGGCACTCCGAGCCCACGGAGTATCGGTGGCCGCGCAAGTTCGGGCTGCGTACGGATGGTCATGGCTCATATCAATGATCTTTACCCGAACGTCGAGACCGGCTCTACGGCCTATCTTTACTCGGCGGAGGACAGCGTGACTGCCCGCAGCTAAGCCAAGCAGCGGACGGCAAACGCAATTAAGTTTCGCGAGGGGTGCAGATACGATTGCCGTTCGCCGTGCGCAGCGGCAGCAAGGTTGTTTCTACGGGGCCGCTGTGTTTGTACCAGTAGCACCCGTCTTCCGGTACCAAGCGCGCAGTTGCAACATCCTGATCCGGGGCAGCCATTGCAATCACGGCTTCGGGAACGTTGCCCCCCTGTTTTGCCACGTCGCCCGGTCCAGTCGGCTGGACTGCGCACCCGGCCGTGAGCGACAGCGCCACTGCAACCATCATTTTTTGCTTCAGAATCAAAACCCGCATTAAGTTTCCTTTCGTGACTGTTTTTCTTTGCAGCGGCTGTTCATGCCTCAAGGCGTGATAGAGCCAGTCACCGCATCCTCTAGCAATAAAACAATCTGAAATACCACCGTATTTTGCTCTTGAAGCTCTAGCCACTGTAGGGGCTATGTCATGGTAAAGCACCCGAATCCAGAGGTCCATTCATGCCGTCCGACACCCATCGTCACGACCACGATCACGCCGAAGATGCCCAGACAAGCGGCGGCAGCTGCTGCGGGAGCGCCGGAACGTGCGGCGACATCGTTCCGGCGACCCCCGCGCCAGCGGGCGGGCGCAGTTTTCAGGTGTCCGGCCTCGATTGCGCCGAGGAGGTAGCAATCCTGAACAAGGTGGTCGGCCCGAAGATCGGCGGGGCCGAACATCTTGCGTTCGACGTGATCAATGGACGGATGACTATCCTCGACAGCGCCAAGAGTGTATCGGACGGCGAAATTGCAGAACTGGTCGCAAGCACCGGCATGACCGCCAAGCCCTGGGATGCCGAAAACGCGTCGGTCGACCAGGCGGCCCATCTTGCACGCCAGCGGCTGTTTACGGCGCTCAGTGGTGGCTTCTGGGCCGCGGGATTTCTGTGGCACATCATCGAGACCGGCATGGGGGGGGCACTTGGCCTCTTCGCAGGGCACGGCGAAGCGCCGATGCCACTGGTCGAGGCAGGGCTATTCGCGGTCGCGATCCTGTTCGGTGTTTGGCTCGTGGCGCCCAAGGCATGGTCGTCCGCACGGCGGCTGTCGCCCGACATGAACCTGCTCATGGTCGTCGCAGTCGCGGGTGCAATTGGCCTCGGCGAATTTTTCGAGGCGGCGACGGTTGCGTTCTTCTTCTCGCTCTCGCTTTTCCTCGAAAGCTGGAGCGTCGGGCGTGCGAGGAATGCGGTTTCAGCTCTGCTGGACCTGGCGCCGCCGACGGCAAGAATTCTTTATGATGACGGTTCGGAAGCGGACGTACCGGCTTCCGCGGTTGCTATCAACGCACGTTTCGTCGTGCGCGGCGGAGATCGCATCCCATTGGATGGTGAGGTTGTCGATGGGGCAGGGGCCGTCGATCAGGCGCCAATCACCGGAGAGAGTGCGCTGGTCCCAAAGGAACGGGGCGACGAAGTCTATGCCGGTACGATCAACGGCGAAGGCACACTGACGGTGCGCGCCACGAAGGCCGCCTCGGACACCGTGTTGGCCAAGATTATCCGCATGGTCGGCGACGCCCATGCCCGCCGTGCGCCGGTGGAGCAGTGGGTGGCGAAGTTCGCCCGCATCTACACGCCTATCGTCATGGCTCTCGCCATTGCAATTGCCCTGCTGCCGCCGCTCATTTTCGGTGGGGCCTGGGATTATTGGTTCTACAATGCACTCGTGCTGCTGGTGATCGCCTGCCCGTGTGCTCTGGTCATCTCGACACCGGTCTCCATCGTCGCCGCACTCACCGCCTCAGCGCGGGCTGGGGTGCTGATCAAGGGCGGTGCATATGTTGAGGCACCGGGCAAGACCACTGCACTGGCCATGGACAAGACCGGCACGATCACCATGGGCGAGCCGGAGGTGGCGGCGGTGCATCCGCTGGGCAAAGCATCGGCGCAAGATCTGATGACCCTCGCCGCTGGGCTGGAGGCACGTTCCTCGCATCCCTTGGCGCGCGCCATTCTCGCGCGGGCAGAAGCCGAAGGCATCAATGTGTCCGCCGCGCAAGATACCCGAACCGTTCCAGGTAGGGGACTTGAAGGACGCACAGACGGCCGGTCGATCTGGCTAGGGTCCGACCGGTTTGCCGAGGAGAAGGGTTTCGGCGACGCCATTCCGAAGGATCTGCGCGACCGCATCGAAGGGGCCGGCAGCACCCTTGTTGCCGTGGGCGACGACACCGGCGTCACCGGCATCCTGGAATTGCGCGACCGTATCCGCCCCGATGCCAAGGGCATCGTGGCACAGCTCCACGCGCAGGGCGTGAAGACCATCGTCATGCTGACGGGCGACAACGAGCGGACAGCGCGCGCTGTTGCAGCCGAGGTCGGCATCGACGAGGTCCGTGCCGAGCTTCTGCCCGAAGACAAGGTGACAGCTATCGAAGAACTGGTCGAAACGCATGACATGGTGGCCATGATCGGCGACGGGGTCAACGACGCCCCGGCCATGGCGCGCGCGCATTACGCCATCGCAATGGGTGCCGTTGGTTCGGACGCGGCAATCGAGACGGCGGATATTGCCCTGATGACAGACGACCTCGGGAAGGTGCCTTGGCTGATCGGTCATTCGCGCCGGACAATGTCGATTATCCATCAGAACATCGGTATTTCCTTGGCGACCAAGGGCGTTTTCGTTGTCGCTACCGCTTTCGGAGTGGCATCGATGTGGGGCGCTATTGCAGCCGATGTAGGAGTGTCATTGCTGGTGGTGGCCAACGCCCTGCGCCTGCTGAACAGCCAAGAGGCCAAGGCGCCGCCGTCTGGCGGTGAACAGGTTGGCGAAGGCTTGGCCAAAGGAGCGCTGGCACATGGTCATTGAACTGGGAGAACCCGGAAAGGAGCCGAGACGAGACATGAGCGTGAAGGGCAGGATGATGTGTCCGGTTTGCGAGGTGCCCTTGAGCATGACCGACCGCCAGGGGATCGAGATCGACTTCTGTCCCGATTGCCGGGGTGTCTGGCTCGACCGGGGTGAACTGGACAAGATCATCGAGCGTTCGGCACCCGATGTGGCGCCTCAGCGGGTGCCTGAGCCGCGCGGCTACGACGATGATCGCGGCTACCGGCGCGGAAAGCACGGCGGCGGCGACCGCAAGCACGGCTATCGACGCAAATCCTGGCTTCACGAGTTGTTCGATTAAGGCTTGCCGTGGTCTCCCTGCCGGTCGCCCTCAAGGCGCTGCGGTAGGCCCGCAAGGCATTCAGCGGTGAGCAGGTTGGTCCAGAGATGGCAAAGGCCGCGCTTGCCCACGGACATTGATCACGCAGCATTTGCAAGGTAACGTAATGTCCATATCAGACCTCACGAAAGAGGCATCGAGCAGTGAAAACCATCCGATTTCCCCGCCGCGCCGTCCTGTTGGGCGGATTGGCAGCGTTTTTGTCTGGCTGTGCCAGCAAGTTCCGCAGCTATGGCGGACCCGAAGTGACCCGTGTTCGGCTTTACAAGGGGCAGCGTTTGCTTGTTCTGGACGGAGCCGATCGCGTATTGCAAACCTATCCGGTCGGGCTGGGTTTCGCTCCTGAGGGTCACAAGCAATTCGAGGGAGACGGCCGGACCCCTGAGGGCGCTTACGTAGTCGATAAGCGCAACCCCGACAGTACGTATCATCTTTCGGTTGGCATCTCCTATCCGAATGAGGCCGACATCGCCTTTGCTGAAGCGCAGGGCCTTTCCCCCGGCGGCGACATCTTCATCCATGGTGGTCCACGCCCAGGCATCGACCCAACGGACGTCCGCGACTGGACAGCTGGCTGCATCGCGGTCACAGATCGGCAGATCGAGGACATCTATGCAATGGTGAAAGACGGAACACCGATCGACATCTACGCCTGATGGGAGGAGATGATCTTCCGTCAGATCAGGCAAATCGTCGGCACAGGGCCACGTTGATCGCTTCGATGGCGATCACGGCCAAAGTGACACTTGCCGCCGTGGGCCAGCGCAAGCACCCGGTACGCGTAAGGACACTACAATATGTGTCCAGCCGTGGCAGTGGCGAGACAGGCGGGCCCTAGCGGAGAAGAATACGTCTGGTCTCATGTCGAATTCAATCTATCCGAGGGCATAGACGATGGTCACGACGGTAACCATGACAACCATGAACATGGAGAATGCGCCAAGGGCGAGCGTACGGCCCATGTCTCGGTTCGGCTTCCCTACTTTCAGACGCAGTTCCTCCGCGGTTTCCGGAAACTCGAGCGCCGCCGCATTCGATTGGCGCATCAGGTCGTAGCGGGACGTCCAGCGCCGTTCCTCCGCCGCGTTCCAGCCGTTCAGCACCAGAATGATTGCCGCGATGAGAACCATCGACGACGGGACCCAGATTACGTAGCCACCGATTGTCTCGTCAGCCAGGGCGCGAAGTCGGCCACCGCTCGCTGCGATGATTTCTGATCCATAGAGAGGCACCTCTTTGAGCGTTGTCAGGGAGCCCAGAAAGATGTTGGAAACGATCACCACGAACCCTGACATCAGCCGAGCACCGCGCCGCGCTCCTTCAGGCGGATCACGCAGATCGAACAGCATAGCAAAGTACCAAAGCCCAGCCAGCACCATAGACAGATGTGCTAGCGCTTCCATCGCCGCAATACGTTGTGTAAGGGCGTAGATCATCGGGATCTGCCAGACGAAAAGCGCACCAATCAACAAGGAGGTGGCAGATGCAGGAAGCGCCAAGAATCGCGGGATGCGCGCACGCCCAATCGCGGCAAGGCGTCGGCGCCATTCCCTTTTCAATCCGGCTTGAAGGACAAGCCAGGGTTGAGAAACCGCAATGAGAATGGGTCCTGCCAGTCGCAGAAGAAGATGCTCGGCCTGGTGTACCGAAAACAGACTGTGCCCCAATGGCGGGAGCGGCCCATTCGTCGCGACGAGGACGGCCGCGAGGCCGACAAAGAAGACGGCTCGACGCCAGCCAGAAACCCTTCCGAGACAGCGAGCGTGTATTTTGAGCCCACGCAAAAACAGCCATGCTGTAAGACCGACAACAATGAGCGACACCGGTGACAGCACATAGCCGAAAGGGTCGTAAAGGAAGAAGAAGTTCGTGATCATTCGCTCTGGCCCTCGCTCATCCGAGGGTTGTCGGAGGTAGCCGGTGTGAGCCGCGATATCCCGGAAGCGCCGCCACGGGCTAGTGACAGATCGGTCGACATGGCGAGGTATTCGCCTTGTATCCACGAGGGAAAAAGATTGTCGTAGAATCGAGATAGCGGATGTCCCGACTGTCCGGCGGGCGAGATGTAGTATGATCCCGCTGCTCCCGATATCGACATGACCGCCTGAAAATTGCTTCCGGCACTTACAAGGAATGGACGGTCTTCTTCAACACCAAATGACGTCAAGAATTGCGTAAAGGGATCGCCTGAGATCGGCGCTTGAAGGGACAGCAGGTCGGTCAGCAACCCACGTGAACTGATCGGCGACCACTGCATGTCCAATGTATGCTCCTCCCCCCAGGTCCAGGTCGAAAGATCGCGCCCATATCGATCGACCAGCCAGCCAAGGGCATCATCCAAGGCCACGCGAACCTGCTCCTCACATGTCTCTCGAGGTGACGATGGACGGATGTCGCACCAGATCGCGCTGCCGCGACGATCGCTGAGTACCGCATAAAGAAAGTCCGGGTTCGGACGGGTCCAGAGTTGCTTCGCTGTCGGAAACTCGTCTTTCAAAATGCGCTGCTGCAAAGCCCAGACCCAGGTCCAAAACAGCAGAGGTTCCGGCGCATATCGATCCATTTCGCCATTCCACGACGCAAGCCTGTCCAGTAGCTCACGACGAAGGTCGTCCGTATCGGTGCCTTCGATGCTGTCTCTGGACTGCACGAACCAAAGCTCTTTCGCCATTAGGGGCAGGAGGGTTCGCGCCACGGAACTTACGGTGTCCCTTTGAACACCCATGACGCCTTCTGTCGAGAAGATCGATTGCCGCGTTTCAAGCTCCGCCAGTCGAATGTCGCGAAATGACGACGCCCGTACGGCTTCCTCTTTTGGCCAACGGTCAACGGTCTCTCGATCAATTACCAATGCCTCCATGCCCTTCGGCAACATGTCTGCGGCAACTCTAGTGGCATCGTTCGCGTCGGCTGAACGCGCAAACAGCTCCAGCATCGTCAGGAAACCTGCCGTCTGCATGGGTGATGGCCCCCCTGGCGCCTCCTCGTCTGGCACGGGAAGTGACCGGAAGGCCCAGGCGACGCGCGCGTTGCGACCAACAATAACGAAAGGTACGCCCGGCATTGTGGCCCCTATGGCCGGCCCCGTCGAAAATTGAAGATCAGCGAGATACCATTCCGAGGGAAGCGACAGGGAACCGCTGATTTCGGCGGCGAGAATTGGCGTCCCGGTAGCGGTTCGGTCACCGTCCATCGCCCACGCATTGAGGCGCTGCTGCGGATCAGTCGCCAGTAGTTCGGGCGCTCTCGGGCGATCCGTCGGTATAATGGCACCTGATATACTCGGCATTCCTTCCCGTGCGCTTCCCGGTCGCAGGCCATTCAGGAAAGACCGGGCAATCCTCAGGCTATCGCCGGGTGTCCAGGCCGCGATCGACCGTTCGTCTGCGATCAGCAGCTCCGGAGAGCCTCTGCCACGCCCGCCTTCCGACACAAGCTCGAGCCACGCATTGACGCCCGCGGCATAGGACGCGAGCGCGTCTGAGACCGCTGGCGCAACGGACAATGTCCCATCGGCTGGCCACGAAGCTTCCGCTTTTCGCCTTGCCCTTAACAGTTGACCGAGCCTGTCTTGGGCGTGAACGAAGCCGATCGCGAAGTAGACATCTGCAGCGGAAGTCGCGGAGATGTGCGGGACTGCCGAAGAATCTCGCAGAATGTCGACCGGTCCGCCTAAGCCTGCGACCGTGAAGTCCTCGTCGTAGTCGGGAACGGATGCGCTCAGCAGAAAATAGACCAACCCGGAACCAACCGATACCGTGATGCAGATTGCCAGAAACCCGTACAGCAATATGTTGAAAAGCCGTCTCATGTCGGTGCTGTTTCGAAACCCTTCTTAAAAAAAGATGCGCAAGAGGACCACCGATATGAAATAGGTGAGAAGACCGAAGGCGATCGCCGAACTCGCCGCATACTGGAGGATATCCAGCCGGTTTCCTTTTCGGCGTCGCGCCAGATATCCACCCCAGATCGCACCCGCGACAATGCCCGCGATTACCAGCATGACTTTTTCTCCGTTCTTGTTCTCTTGTTGCACCGGTGTGTGCCGACCAGACCTGCAGCCAGTCCGACGGCCCAAGTAGTGAAGATGAGAGCCAGCAGCGCCCAGTCACCGAAGCGCGCATAGAGCGTTGACGGATGAGCAGAGGGCAGAGCCGCATCTATGACACCGGTTTCTCCGTTGCCGAGCCGCGCGACGAGGTCACCGTTTGCGTCGATGATCGCGGAGATCCCTGTGTTTGCGGCCCGGACGATGGGAAGCCCTTCCTCGACAGCGCGCATGCGTGCGGACGCGAGGTGCTGCTCCGGTCCAATGCTGGTTCCGAACCAAGCATCGTTGGTCGCATTGAAAATCCAGTCCGGCCGGAACAGATCGTCGACCACATGGCTTGGGAAGATGATCTCATAGCAGATCGCCACGGCGACCAGCGGCACACCCGGAAGCGCAAGCGTTCGCGGGCCCGGTCCGGGCGTAAAGTCGCCCAGACCCGCCGTGAGCCGCTCGATGGGCAACCAGCCACGGAATGGCACATATTCGCCGAAGGGTACGAGATGGTGTTTCGCGTATCCGGTCAGGATTCTGCCGGTCGCGCCAAAAGCCTGGACCGTGTTGAAATATCGGGTGCCATCCTCGCTCGGTACACGGTCCGGCACACCGGTGAGCAGCACCCTGCCCTCTGTGAGCGCAGCGGCAATGCGGGCCTGCGCCTCCGTATCCTCGTCGAGGAAACCCGGAAAGGCGGTTTCCGGCCAGAGAAGCACGTCGAAATCGCCGCGCCGGGTTGAAAGCTCAAGATAGCGCGCGAATGTCGCCTCGCGGTTCTCGGGCGCCCATTTCTCCTCTTGTGGAATGTTGCCCTGGACGATGCGCAGGTCGACACCGGGTGGCTGTTGTGCATCCGACTGGAGGCGCAGCGTGCCGACAGCCCACATCGTCGCGATTCCGGCCAGCGCCATGAGCGAAACGGTCAATCGTTGCCGCCCGGACGCCATAGCAGCCGCGCCAGGGAGTACCGCGACGAACACGGTGAGAAAGCTTAGCCCATAGCTTCCGACCCAGGCGGCGGTCTGGCGAAGGGCGGCGTAGTCTACAAGTGCGTAACCGGCCAGATTCCAGGGAAACCCTGTCAGAACGTGACCACGCAACCACTCGGCCACGGTCCAGGAGGTCGCGAACAGGAGGCAGGCCAAGAGACTGCCCATGGCTCCGCGCCGCGCGATTTCGGCAAAAAGCGCAGCGGCAATGGCTGGGAAAATCGCGAGACCTGCGGACAATCCCGCGACCGCCGGAATCGCCATCGTCCCAAACCGCTCGGCCTCGACGTAGAAACTTTCCGCGATCCACCAAATCCCGAAACCGAACTGGCCGAGACCAAACGCCCAGCCGACGAGGAAAGCACGCCCGAAGGAGAGATCGCGAAGCCCGACAAACAACGCGGAATAGGCAACGGGAACAAGCAGGAGAATCGAAAGAGGCGGGAAAGTCAGAACGGTCATCGCCCCGGCGGCGAAACCAAGCGTCATCCGCGAAAGAAAACGGTGGCGCAGAGCGATGCGGTTCAGAATTTCCGGCTTCACGACTTGATCGAACGCCGCGCGCTGATCCATGGCGCGGCGAGCAAGAGCCCCACGCCACTGACGACAAATACATCGGCCAAGTTGAAGGCAGGCCAATGTGTTGTGCCAATGTAGAAATCGAGAAAGTCTGTTACAGCCCGATACCGCACACGATCGATGACATTGCCCAGGGCTCCGCCAATGATCGCACCGTAGGCAAGCATTTCCACCGCATTGTCGGCGCGAAACAGCATAACCCCTAGCCAAACACAGATGGCAAGAGCGAGAGCGATTAGGCTCCACCACGGAGCGCCGCCCAGCATCCCGAAAGTCACGCCGTCATTACGATAAAAGACGAGGTTGAATCCCGGAAACACGGAAATCCCGGCGCTTAAAGTGGCGGCATCCGCAACAACAATGGCTTTGGTGATCTGATCAATCGCGAACGCAGCAAGCGCCGCGAAGACGCCGATCACCGGAGATACCTTGTTTAGTGACATTGCCTCATCCCAACCAGACATCGAGAAACAGCATCAGAACGAGCCCGACTGCGAGACCGAGCGTCGCCCTGTTCTGATGGCCGCTGCGATGGGTTTCGGGGATGATTTCGTGGCTGATGACGTAGAGCATTGCGCCCGCGGCAAAGGCCAGTCCCCATGGCAGCAGCGGTTCCGACAGTGTGATGATCCCGGCCCCGAGCAGGCCGCCAATCGGCTCGACCATGCCCGTCAGCGCCGCGATGCCCCAGGCGCGCAGCTTCGGATATCCCTCGCCCAGCAGAGATACAGCGACGGCCAATCCTTCGGGCGCATTCTGAAGCCCGATGCCGACAGCAAGCGGCAAACCGCCCTCCATACCTCCGGATCCGAAGCCGACCCCCACGGCAAGGCCTTCGGGGAAGTTGTGGATCGTGATCGCAATGATGAACAACCAGACCCGCCGCAAAGACGCCGCTTCGGGCCCTTCGCGTCCCATCTTGAAGTGCTCGTGCGGCAGCTTTTCGTTCATCAGGGCGACAGCCCCCATGCCCAGAAGAATCGAAACGCATACGATGGCCGCAGGCATCGCGCCGTTTTCGAACATCGGCTCCGCCGCATCCAATGCCGGGATGATCAGCGAAAAGAAAGAAGCGGCGAGCATCACACCGGCAGCGAAGCCGAGCGACAGAGCGCGTGTGGCCCGAGACGGGATGCGCCCGAACAGCACGGGAACTGCTCCGACTGCTGTGAGCGATCCGGCGGCAAGACTTCCGAGAAAGCCGAGCATTATCGGAGACAGATTTCCCATGGGCGGGCCAGATTATCCTTCGGCGTAGCTCGAAAAGACTTCCGTCGACCCGTCCTTGCGGATGAGGAAGACATCATAGGCTTCACGGTCGTCTTCTGGCCCCATGCCGGGCGAGCCATAGGGCATCCCCGGAACAGCGAGGCCGACGGCGTCCGGGCGCTCCTCGAGAAGGCGGCGGATGTCAGCGGCCGGTACATGGCCCTCGATCACGTAGCCGTCAATGAGCGCGGTGTGGCAGGAGACCATGCGCTGCGGCACGCCGTTGTCTAGCTTGAAGCGCACGAGAAGCCCGCCGAACATGTCCTGGCCGGTCGGCACAAACCCGTTCTCTTCGAGATGTTTCATCCACGAGAGGCAGCAGCCGCATCCGTTGGTCTTGCGGACGTCGATCGCCGTTGCCTCTGCGAGGGCCTGGGCCGCTGGGAACAGGGCGAGCGTGATGGCGAGAGCTTGGGTCATGCGTTTCATGGGTCAGAGCCTTTCGGTTGTCGTTTTGGCAATCTCGCTGCCGAGGTTTTCATTCAGAAGCGCGCGCGCCTCGGCCAGACGCGAGAGCGCGGCGGTATCATCCGCTTCGCTCTCGGCTGCTTCGGCGAGCCGGTCGTCAGTGAGGGGGTCAGTCGGGCGCCCATCCACGAGGACTTCGTAGTGCAGGTTCGGACCTGTCGCCGTGCCAGTCGCGCCGACGCGGCCGATCACATCTCCCGCCGCAACGCGTTGGCCTTGTGCCAGGTCTTCCGGCACGGCGCTCAGATGCGCGTAGCGCGTCATGGTGTCGGAGCCGTGCGAGATTTCGACCACACGGCCATAGCCACCGCGCCAGCCAATGAAACTAACCCGCCCCGGTGCCGTCGATTGAACCGGTGTCCCACGTGCCGCTGCGAAATCGACGCCGGTGTGCATCCGGACGTTGCCAAAGACCGGATGCGTGCGGCGTCCGAACACCGAGCTGAGGCGCGCACCCTCGACCGGCTGTGCGAAGACGCGCAGCACCTCGCCATCGACGTAGATCGTCGCCTGACCGCTGCCGTCGTCCGGCCATACGATCTCGTAAAGCGAACCGCCGACCTCCAGTGCGGCGAAGGCGAGTTCGGGCTGTCCGATCCTGTCCTCTCCGACCCGCGCCTCACGCCAGAGAAGCCTTAGTGTTTCGCCACCGGCCATCTCGCGGCGGAAATCCACGGTCCCACCCAGCATCTGCGCAAGGTCCACGGAAAAACGGGCGGGTATGCCGGCTTCGTCGAGTGCCGCGAAGATCGAGCTGTCGATCACGGCTTCGCCGGCAAGGGTTACGATCTCCGGATCCGGAGCCACGACCTGTGTGGACAACTGCTCGCCGAAAACCACCTCGATCCGAACCCCGTCCTCGACGGCGAGTGAGACGGTGCGGGGGCTGCCGTCCACGGTCGAAGCGACAGTGACCGAGTGCCCCGGCCGCAGCCGTCGCAGATCGTATTCCGCACCAAGCGCGAGGGCAACTTCGGCTCTGTCAGGTGCCGCAAGACCGGCCTCTGACAGCAAGAAATCGAGCGTTTCGCCCGGAGCAATGTCGCGCGACCACGTCGACAGGGGTGGCTCGATCGCTTGCACCGGCCTGTCGGCAAACGCGGCCTGCAGAAGGGGCAGCGGGCTGAGGTCGGGTGCATCGTCTGCCCATGCCGCCGCGGGCAACGTCACGGGGATGTCAACGTTCTGGGGGGCTTCAGGACCTTGGGGCATCCAGCTACCTGCCTGGGCAAGTTCAGGCGGCACGGGTTCTTTCGACATGGAATCAGAGATGGCGATAGCCGCTCCCGAAACCGTCCCCGCAATTGCGACACAAGCCGCCAAAGATCTGAGCCTCATGTCGCCCCCTCCATTTCTTCTTCCAGCGCGCGGCGGATCTTCGGCACCGCGAATTCTTTGGGCTCGTGATAGTCGATCATGGTGACGAATCGCCCAGAGGCTGCGAACAGGAAGACGCTCGCGGTGTGGTTCATCGTGTAATCGCCGCTCTCCGCCGGTACTCGCTCGTAGGTGGCGCGGAAGCCGTCCGCGACGCGCGCTATCTGCTCTTCCGGTCCCGTCCAGCCACGTATCCCAGGATGGAAGTAGCCGACATATTCCGCCATCGCCTCGACGGTATCGCGCTCGGGGTCGACCGTAATGAAGACCACGTTCATCTCGTCGGCCTCGTCTCCCAGATCGTCGAGCCATCCCGAAATGTCCGAGAGCGTGGTCGGGCAGACATCGGGACAGTAGGTGAAGCCGAAGAACACCATCGTCGGGCGACCGATCAGGGTTTCCGGCCCGACCGCGTTGCCCTCATGATCCGTCAGACGGAAATCCATCTCGGTCAGGGCCATAGGCCGCTGCCCGACAGGTTCGGGTCCACCGGGTCCATCGACCTGCCACCAACCGACGAAGAGCATCAGGGCGACCGCCCCGACACCAGCCGCGCCGTACCCCAGGATCGCCCGTCGCCGCATCAGTCCTCCGGCCCTCGCGCGGCGATGCCGAGGATCGGCACATGGACCGTCACTTCGCCTCCGTCGTCGAAAAGCAGGGTCAGCGGAAAGGTGTCCCCTTCCGTCATCGGTTCTTTCAGCCGCATCAGCATCGCGTGCAGGCCGCCCGGCTCGAGCGCGACGCTTTCGCCAGGGGCGATCGCGATCTCCCCCGCCGGGCTCATGGAACTCACACCTTCGGCATTGGTCTTCGTCTCGTGAATTTCGGGCATCATCGCGAGCGGTGTTGTAAGGCCGATCAGCGTCACCGGTTCGTCGCCAGTGTTGCGGATCGCCATGTAGGCGGCCCCGGGGCGGTTCATCCCGATGGAGGCGCGGGACCACGCGTTCTCGACGACAACATCCTCTGGTCCGGCCAGCGCGGGCACTGAGAGCCCTCCAAAGGTCAAAAGCACGGCCAGTGTGCCGGTCAAAATATACTTTTTCATCGTTCTGATCCTGCCCTTTCCATTCAGCTTTACGCGGCAGCGACTTCGGCAGCCACCAATCGCCGCAGTTCTGCCTCCCCGAACGGATCGAGCGGCTTGCCGTTCACGAAGAATGTGGGCGTCTGGCGAATTCCCACGGTCTCGACGTCAGCACGATCCTGGTTCAGGATCGCCACGACATCGGGTGCCAGCATTTGCGTGCGCGCGGCCTCGGCATCGAGTCCGGCCGTGGCGGCGATTTGAAGGATCAGACCAGGCTCCGGGGCACCGTGCGACGCCCATCTCGGCTGTTCCCGCAAAACGGCCTCGAGCACCGGCACGTAAATGTCCTGCATGCGCGCCGCCTCGAGCACGCGGATCGCTTCCTCGGATGCCGCGCCGTGGAAGGGCGTGTAGCGGATCACGACGCGGACAGCATCCCCATGCTCGGCCATGATGTCCTTCACGATGGGATGAAAGGCGCGACAGGCCTCGCAGGCCGGATCGAAGAATTCGACGATCGTGACGGGCGCTTCCGCAGGCCCGAGGATGGGCGAGTAGGGGCGGATCATCGCGTCCGCGAGTTCCGGCGCAACAGGCTCCGCTTCGGCCACCGGGCCGGGGCGGGTTGCAAACCAGGTGGCTCCGCCGAAACCGGCGACGCCGAGGGCGAGAACGGACAGGATCAGGCCGCGTCGGTTCATGTTCGTGTGTCCTTCAATGAAAGGGCCGAAAGCGCCCCGATCAGCGCGAAGGCGGCGAGCGCCATCAGCGGGATAGGGATGCCTAAGACCAGTTGGTTGTCATCGGTGCAAGAGGGGCCGGTCGCCGTGCAGGGCTGGATGCGTTCGGGAACAAGACCGACGTACAGTCCCATGTGCCACAGGGCGACTGCGCCGCCGCCAAGCGCCAATGCGATGCCATAGCGCCCCACGCGGCCGTCCCGCCACCAAAGGCCCAGCCCGAGGATAATGGCCAAGGGGAACATGAAGGCGCGCTGGAACCAGCACAGCACACAGGGCGTCTGCCCCAGCACCTCGCCGATGAAAAGCACGGCAAGCGAGGCGACGAGCGCGATGATCCACGCCAGCCCGAGGGCTGTTTCTCCGGACATACGGTTCATGTCGGTCAGATCCTCTCTTCCAGGTCGGCGAGGATCTCTTCGGCGGAGGTGCCGTAGGGCCACGAGTCGGCGAAGCCCGCGTCGGGATCGAAGAGGAACAGATGCGACGTGTGGCCCATCGTGTAACCATCCGGCGCCGCAGCCTCTTCGACGCGTTCGAAGAAGATCGGAAAGGTCTCGGATGTGGCGGCGATCTGTTCCGGCATGCCGGTCAGCCCGATGATGCCCGCATCGAACAGCGGGACGTATTCGGCGAGTGCTGCGGGCGTGTCTCGTTCAGGGTCGATTGTTATGAAAATCGGCTGGACCTTGGCGGCATCGTCGCCCAGACCGTCCATCACCGCCGCGACCTCGGATAGGGTCGTCGGGCAGACGTCGGGGCAGTTGGTAAAGCCGAAAAAAACCAGCATCCAGCGCCCCGCAAAGTCCTCCTCGGTTCGAACCATACCCTGGTGGTCCGTCAGTTCGAACTCAGCGAAAAAAGGCGGTTCGGCGTCGGTTCGGGCGCTATCGGAACGATAGTCGGACCAGAGCAGAAGCCACACGAAGGCAAGCGCTGCCACGCCTGCCAAAACCCAAAGAAACTTCTGTGCCGATGTAAGGGACAATCCTGTTCGCCTGATTTTGATTCTTATTGCCTGTGCGGATACATCCTCTAGCCGCTAGAGGTTCAAGCACGAAATCATGGTATAGCTTGAACTCACGCGTCTGTGAATCCGACACTTGTTTATTCCGACGGCAAAACCTACACAGACTGTATCTTTTTCATGGAGGCGAAAATGCTCACGATCGGTACTCTGTCAAAGAAGACTGGCACAAAAGTGCAGACCATCCGGTACTACGAACAGATCGGACTCATGCCCGAACCTGGCAGGACCGAAGGCGGACAGAGGCGCTACGACAATGCACAGCTTGATCGACTGTCCTTCATCCGCCACTCGCGACAACTCGGTTTCTCGCTCGATGCGATCCGCGAGCTGCTCGACCTCAGCGACCATCCCAACCGGCCCTGTGATGAGGCTGATGCCATCGCGCGTCGCCAGCTCAAACAGGTGGAGCAGCGCATGGCCCGCCTGAAGGCGCTGCGCACGGAACTGAAACGCATGGTTCACGAATGCAGCGGCGGGCGGACGGGAGATTGCAAGGTGCTTGAGGTGTTGCGGGACCATTCGGAATGCTTGACCGAACACGAGGAAATCGGGGCCTGAAGGAATTCAGCCAACAATCCGGCTGGAACGCAGATCAGCCGCAGAAGTTAATGTGTCGTACAACACAAGCTGGAACCACAAAATGGCCGCTAGACAAGATTCAATGGAGAGACGGACGCTTTGGATCGTTCTGGCGCTCAATATTGGTTTGGCCGTGGCCTTTTTCGCAACAGGCGCCTTCGGCGACTCAAGTGCCCTGATCGCCAACGGGCTCGATAACCTCTCCGACAGCTTCGTCTACGCGATCAGCCTTTTCGCTTTGTCCCGATCCGCCAAATGGAAACGCGGGGCGGCGAACGTTTCCGGCGGGCTGCTGATCCTGTTCGCTGCAGGCATCCTCTACGATGCGTGGCGCCGCTACATCGGTGGGTCAGATCCGCTCGGGACGATCATGATCGCCATGGCCCTGATCGCAGCAGCCATCAACGCGGTCTGCGTCTGGCTGCTCGCTAAGCTCAAAAATCCGGACGTCAACATCCGCGCGGCCAACACCTTCAGTTACAACGATTTCGCCGCGAACCTTGGGATCGTCGTGGCCGGTGGCCTCGTCGCCTGGCTAGGAACCAACTGGCCGGACCTCGTCGTCGGCGTGATTGTCGCCGAGATCGCGGCCTGGGGAGGTATCGACATTCTGCGCGACGCACACGGCGAACACCACAAAGCGGTTCACACGGACAAATAGTTGCGGGAGATTCTTTCTGAAAGAAAGGATTGAAGCTACAGTGACTATAGAAATTAGTTTTGTTCCAAGACGATTCGAGGGTAAGCGTCGTCTCGACCCCACGTTGCTGCTGATGGCTTCGGCTGCGAAGTGATCTCCATCTCATGATGGGGAGTGCGTTTCGCAATGTGCGCTACAAATTCGTTTCTCAAATCGCTGGGCGTCGAGATCTACGCGTCGGGTCATCGTCGGTGGCCGGATGAAGCAAAGGCCTTGGCCGTCTCGATGACCCTGGAAGCTGGAGCGACTGTAAATGCCGTAGCGGAGCGGTTTGGCATTCTGCCCAATCAACTTTCGGCGTGGCGACGAGAGGCCAAACAGGGCAAGCTGGTGCTGCCTGCAGCCGAAGTCGAGGAACCTGTCTTTGCGCCGCTCGTCGTCTGCGAGGTCGCCGAGGAGGAAGCGCGTCCGGAGGTAACATCGCAGGCGGCCCCGATCAGGATCATTCGGGGGCTGTTGTGATCGAACTGGCGCATGACATGCCCGTCGCCCGGGTCGCTGAGATCGTCCACGCGCTCGAGGCGCATCCATGCTGATGCCCTCGCAGGGTGTGCGGATTCTGGTGGCGACGAAGCCGGTCGACTTCCGCAAAAGCCATGACGGCCTCGCGGCCCTGGTCCAGTCTACTCTGGCGGAAGATCCGTTTACCGGAACGGTCTTCGTCTTCCGCTCGAAGCGCGCCGACCGAATGAAGATCCTATTCTGGGACGGCAGCGGGCTCGTGATGGCCTACAAGCGGCTGGAAGAAAGCACTTTCACCTGGCCTGCGATCAGGGATGGGGCCATGACGCTGAACCGGGCACAGTTCGAGGCCCTGTTTGCCGGCCTGGACTGGCGCCGTGTGCGATCGCTGGAGGTGCGCAGACCAGCTGTGGCAGAGTGACTCGCCCCAGGGAATGATAGGGCATCGACGCATTTGGCGCGGTATAATCTGCGCATGTCCAACGCCCCGCCCATCGACCTGTCCGCGATCCCCGAGAGCCAGCGCGCCGCCGTTCTGGCGCTGCTGCAGGAGAATGGTGCGCTGAAGGACGCAAACCGGCGCCTCGAGCATCTCGTCGCCGAGTTGAACCATGTCGTGCATGGCAAACGGTCCGAGAAGCTGAGCGAAGACGACCGGCAGCTGGCCTTCGAAGACCTGGAAACCGCCGTCACGGAGGTCGAGGCCCGCAAGGAGCAGGCCGCGCCATCCACCACGACGCCGCGCCGGAGACGGCAGCGCAATCTCGGCCATCTGCCCGCTGATCTGCCGCGCATCGAACGTGTCATCGAACCGGCGAGCCTTGAGTGCCCGTGTGGGTGCGGCCGCATGCACCGGATCGGCGAGGATCGGACCGAGCGGCTGGACATCGTGCCCGCGCAGCTTCGGGTGCTGGTCGACATCCGGCCGAAGTATGCCTGCGGCATCTGCTCGGATGGGGTCATTCAGGCTGTCGCCGCACCCCGGCTGATTGAAGGCGGGCTGCCGACCGAAGGGTCCATCGCACATGTCCTGGTGTCCAAGTTCGCGGACCACCTGCCGTTTTACAGACAGAGCCAGATCCTTGCCCGCTCCGGCATCCAGATCGATCGCAGCACCTTGGCGGACTGGGCTGGCACAGCGGCCTTCCACCTCGGCCCCGTGGTCGACAGGCTAACCGAGCATCTCAAGTCCTCCGGCAAGTTGTTCATGGACGAGACGACCGCCCCGGTGTTGGATCCGGGCCGTGGCCGAACCAAGACCGGCTACCTCTGGGCGCTTGCCCGGGATGATCGTGGATGGGGCGGCGATGACCCGCCCGGCGTGGTCTTCACCTATCGTCCAAGCCGTGCTGGCGCCCATGCCGAGCAGATCCTGCAGGGCTTCGACGGCATCCTGCAACTGGATGGCTATACCGGTTACGATCGACTGACGCGCCCCTCCCGCAAGGGCGGCGCGCCGATCACGGTGGCCCACTGCTGGGCGCATGCGCGGCGCAAGCTGAAGGAGGTCTTCGACCGCGACGGCTCGGAAATCGCCGCCGAGGGCCTGCGCCGGATCGCTGAGCTCTACCGCATCGAGCTCGAGATCCGGGGCATGGGCCCGGGCCAACGTCTGTCGGCCCGTCAGGCCCGCAGCGCGCCCCTCGTGGCCGAGTTCGGTGATTGGCTGCAGGCACAGCGTCTGCGTATCTCGGTTAAGTCGCGCCTCGGCGAGAAACTGACCTACATCCACCGCCAGTGGGGCGGCCTGCAGACCTTCCTCCACGACGGCCGCGTCGAGATGGACTCCAACGCCGTCGAAAACCTGATCCGCCCGATCGCCCTGACAAGAAAGAACGCACTCTTCGCCGGCCACGACGAGGGCGGCCGCACCTGGGCCCGCATCGCCTCCCTGATCGCCACCGCGAAGATCAACGGCGTGGAGCCCTTCGCCTACCTCGAGGCGACCCTCGAAGCGATCACCGCCGGTCACCCCGCCAGCAGGATCGACGAGCTGATGCCCTGGAACTTCACCACGTCAAGCTGATCCCGCGTGGGGCGCAGACAGCGCTTACATTCGAGGAGCGACCCGTTGCATATGACCGACCCCCTACTTGTACCCACCAAACTACTGGATTTTGATGCCGCGCCTCTTGCGCATCTAATTGAGAACCGCAGCTGGCGCGGCTTATCCGAATACGATCGGATCGGAGCTGCCTATGATTTCGTTCGGAATGAAATCGCGTTCGGATACAATCGAGCTGACGACATCCCCGCATCGGAAGTGCTTTCCGACGGCTACGGGCAGTGCAATACCAAAGGCACGCTCTTGATGGCGCTGCTGCGTGGTGTCGGCATTCGTTGCCGGTTGCATGGGTTTACGATCCATAAAGGCTTGCAGCGCGGTGTTGTACCTGAGCTGGTGTATCCGCTTGCTCCGCAGGAAATTCTCCACTCATGGGTCGAGATCGAATTTCAAGGTGCCTGGATCAACCTTGAAGGCTTCATCCTGGATGACGCTTTCCTCAAAGTCCTGCAAACGTCTTTCTCGGACACGGACAGTCTCTGCGGTTATGGCGCGGGCACGGATTGCCTTGGCGCGCCTCCCGTCGCCTGGAACGGAGAAGATACCTACATTCAGAAAACCGGCATCGTGCAGGATTTCGGCGTGTTTGATACGCCGGACGCCTTCTATTTTTCCCATGAGCAATCCTTTGGATGGCTGCGTGGTGCCCTTTACCGTCATATCATACGCCACTGGATGAATGCGCGCGTTCGTGGTTTCCGCAGCGACCGCCTCAAGACTGACCGACGCGCGACACACGCGCATGAGGAGCCTGCCAATGCTACATGACCACGGGCACGCGCATATCGATCCGGATTCTGGCGATCGGCGGGTTGCCATCGCGATCTGGGCGAACGGGCTTCTTACCGTTGCGCAAATCGTCGGGGGCATATTGTCGGGCAGCCTGGCACTGATCGCCGATGCGCTGCACAACTTTTCCGATATGGCTTCGCTTGTCATTGCCTTCGCCGCACGCAAGATCGCGCGCCGCCCAGCCGATGAGCGCATGACCTTCGGCTATGGTCGGGTCGAAATCGTCGCAGCCCTGGTTAACTACACCACCCTGATTTTGATCGGCTTCCAACTGATCTACGAAGGTGGCATGCGCATGATTGATCCACCCGAAGTCATGGGTTGGACCGTCGTCATTCTCGGTGGAATTGCGCTTGTGGTCGACACGCTGACCGCAATGCTGACCTATTCGATGCAGAAGGGCAGCGTGAACATCCGCGCGCTTTTCCTGCATAACCTGTCGGACGCGCTTGCTTCGGTCGCGGTTATCGTCGCTGGGTCGCTGATCATCCTTTACGACATGCGTTGGGTCGATCCTGCCATCACCATCGGCATCGCCATCTACATCCTGTATCTGTCTTTCACTGAAATAGGCGGCCCAATCCGAACCCTGATGCTCGGGAGCCCGCCGGACATCGACAACGAGGCCGTCGTCGAAGCGATGCGGAAAGTCGAAGGCGTCGCCGACGTCCACCACGTCCATCTCTGGCAAATGCAAGAGCACGAGGCTGCGCTCGACTGCCATGTCGTCGTGGCAGCCGAGGGGTGGTCGAAGATTGAAGAGATCAAGAGCGCGATCAAGAAGCGGCTGAAGGGAGAATTCGGCATCAGCCATTCCAGCCTCGAATTCGAGCACGAGGATCGCGCTCATCAGAACGCCGATCTCTATGGTCACGGTAATTCGAGAGATGGGGAGGAAACTCATACTCACGAAAAAAGCTGACCGAGCATGAGGATATCATTTCCTCATTTGCGACGGCAAGTTGACGTCGACCAACGTCAAGTGGACTGATGAACCTTTGCATGAGCAACTGGCTGCGAAGGGCAGTAGGGAAGGTCTGAGGCGGATACACTACAGGGGTATCACGTCCAAGTTACAGAATGTCACTTGACCTCCCCTTGCTGGAAGGTTGTAGCAGTAACTGTATGACCTGCGTTTTTCGCCTTGTTTTGATTCTCATGCTGACCTTCGGTGCAGTGACTGCGCCGGATATGTCGTCGGCCAGTATGTCAATCACGGCTATGGCGCAGATGGAACCCACCGAAAGCGCGGATGGCCGTTGCGGCGGGTGCGATCCCACCGGATTTGCTGAGGGCACTGCCTGTGAAGGTGGGTGTCCTGTTCCTTGCGCCTCCAGCGGTACTTCTGGCCTCCTTGCCAAGATGCCGTCAGCGCGGCTCACGAGGCCTTTTGGTACTGCCGTCCGGGGTGCCGAACCTCTGATCTCACTCGGCACGAATCCGTCGCTTGATCCATTCCCTCCCAAACTGCCTGTCTGAATCGTCATCGTCTCGCCCGGCGCTACGAGGGTCGTGTCGCGAAGGTGGGTTCGCGCACCATTCTGATCGGTTTCCCAGAAATGGTGGCCATGCAGGTGGATACCGTGCGGAAAAGCAGTGTCGTTCACCATCCGCACCTGCACTGCTTCATCACGTCTTGCCGAAATCAGCGGTTTGTTCGGCAGACCGCTCACGTCGTTGAAGGCCCAGCCCCCGAACCCGCCGTGCGCGCCGTCCCCGGCACCGCCTTGCATGAAGAGATCTGCCGTTTGCGTGATCTCTCCGGGCGCGGGCACGAGGTTCGCGGGGAGGGGAGCTATCGGCGCAGACCGGATTTGTCGCTGACCGTTCAACATAATGCCCCCCAGTTCCTCGCCACCCGAAGGCACGGTTTCTCTTAGGATCACATCACCCGTCACATCTGCGATGATGTCGATGCGCTGCGCCGGTGCGAGTTTTAGATTGCCCAGCGAAACCAGCTCGGGCAGCGGCATCCCGTCATAGGCCACACAAAAGCCCGTCAGCCCGTCGATACGTATCTCGAAAATGCGATCCGGTGTCGGATTGATCAGACGCAACCGGATGTGATCCCCCAGCCGCGCCTGCTCAGACGACAGGAAGGTGGTCATCAAGTTCCCCAGCCTACCTGCTGTTATGAAATCAGCGCGGTCGAATTCCATGTCGAACTGGCCGGTGTCATCAAGCCGAATGTCGAAGAGGATGGCCGTGATGTCCTGATCCACGTCTGGCGGGGCAGGTTCTTCGACGATCAGGGGCCGAACAGTCCGCGGGCGACCTGTTCGTAGGAAAGGTAGTGGGAGTGATACCAGTAGGTTCCGGCATCGGGAACCGGAAACCGGAAACCGGTACTCGTAACCCTCATTCGGGATGATGACATCCTGTGTCAGCACGTTTACGCCGTCCATCGCGTTGGGCAACCGAATGCCATGCCAGTGTACGAGGGTCCCGTCCTCCAGCCCGTTTTCCACCCGCGCCCGCAGAATATCGTTCTGGCGCTGTCTGATTTCGGGGCCGGGACAGGTGCCATTGAATCCAAGCATTGCAATGTCCCGCGACCCGATCCGGGTGAAGGCCGGGCGTCAGGGTGACAGGCACCGAAGCCGCACTCAGGGGCAGGGGGAGCGTGGCTGCGCCAAGCGCAACCATCATCTGAAGACGCTTAAGCATGGGTTTCCGTGTATTCCGTTTCTGGGGCCTGCAACCCACATCCCCCACCGTTGCGGAAGGGCGTCCCGGCGAGATATATTGATACATTGCAGATCGGCGCCCAGGTTTGGCGGAATACCGGAGAGCACCTAACGTATCTGCAGGTCCTGAATGGCCGCAAGGATCTTTCCGTCGGTATCATCGCTGTCGGCTGTCACCGCAAGACCGACCAGAACCTTTGGCATGTCCCCGAACGCACGCACGAAATCGCGATCCAGGTTCACATTCTCGGTGAAGTTGCCGGTTTGTGCCGTTTGCAGAATTTTCGATTTGAGACCCGTCGAGTAGGGGCTGTTCAGCAATGCGCCTTTCGCATGATTGCCACCCCAGACATAAACCAGCGCCCGCGTATTGGGATCACGCAGCAATTTGCGCGCCGTTGTTCGGCCAAGCGTGCTTGCGGTCTGCGGATCGACGAATATGAAGTACAAAGCAAGATTGCGATCATCGCCGCCGCGCCGTGTGAGGTCGGTTCCCTTAACACCCTGCGTGACGGACCATTCCCACATTGCTGCCTTTGCGGTGCCAAGGGCTGCGCTGACCGGACGCCAGAGAACCGAAACCGTGCCATCGGAAATCACGTCCAGCCGCCGACCTTGCAGGCCGTACTCGTTCGAAAAGAGCCGCAAGAGGCCCTGTTCTTTCCAGCTTCCATCGAATGGAATTGTCTTTCCTTGCGCATAGAGGGGCGGGGCGTTTGCAGCTAATGCAACAAAAGCGATGAAAAGTGTCGCTGCGAGGGACCGTATAAACATCTGAACTCCTTTTGCGATGCCGCTGGTCCTGCTTTGATCCCGGTTATCACCATTATGTGCCGTCATGATCCGTTGAATTGTGCCGGGCGCGCGCAACTTCAATGAACATATCCGTGATCATAGATGTGGTTGCGCAATGGTCGTTGCAGGACGCGGGAGCGAATTCAGATCATGGAGCGCGACCTTGATCGGCTGATTTCCCGCGACGGACGGATCCAGTAGGCGGCGGAGCTTCCAACCGTTACAAACAAGTACAAAACTCATGGGATACAAGCGCCTGAACACATGGACGCGGGTGCCGATGTGCGTCATCTCTGGTTCAACGGAACCGACTCCCGCACGCAAGGATGGCACATTCACCACAGCGCTTTGGGCTGGGGACAACAGGGTTGAACGCGCCAACGTCCGTTGCGGGAAACAAAATGTGGCCTTGTGTGAAACAGGCAAAGGTAACAAAGAATGCTGACTTCGATTATCCAATTTCCTGACATCGGAACAGAGATTTTTGCCGTTGATATCGGATCGTTCCGCTTTGCCCTGCGTTGGTATGCGCTGGCCTATATTGTTGGCCTCCTTATCGGCTGGCGCATCTGTGTCGCATTGGTCCGCTCTTCGTCAGTCTGGGGGGCCGGGGCGCCGCCGCTGCAACCCAAGCAACTGGAAGACCTGCTGACATGGATCATTCTGGGCGTGATCGTGGGGGGCAGGCTGGGGTTCGTGCTTTTCTATCAACCTCAGTACTATTTTCAGAACCCCGTCGAAATCTTCATGGTCTGGCAGGGTGGTATGTCATTTCATGGCGGCTTTTTCGGCGTGGTCGTGGCCACCTTGCTTTTTTGCTATCGCAACGGCGCACCCGTTCTATCAACGGCGGATCTGCTCGCTGTTGCAACACCACCGGGTCTTTTCCTCGGTCGGCTGGCCAACTTCACCAATAACGAGCTTTGGGGCCGTCCGACCGATGTGCCCTGGGCGGTGGCATTCCCCGGCGAGGCGGCCCAGTCCTGTGCGGGCGTCGTGGGCCTGTGTGGCCGCCATCCGTCCCAGCTTTATGAGGCTCTTCTGGAGGGTATCCTGCTTGGCTCGGTCCTGATCTTTCTGGCCTGGAAACGCGGTTGGCTGCGCTTTCCCGGAAGCCTTACTGGCCTGTTCCTGGCGGGATACGGAAGCGCAAGGTTCCTTGTCGAGTTCTTCCGGCAGCCTGATATGCAGTTCGTCACGCAGGACAACCCGATTGGACATGCGGTTCATTGGGCGGGCTATGGGCTGACAATGGGCCAACTGCTGTCGTTGCCGATGATTATCCTTGGCGCGGCCCTGATCGTATGGTCCCGCAGGCGTGTGACGGTTAATTCTGCGGATCTGGTGTCGACATCAGATTCTTTGTGAATATCCGAGCGTAGTGTTGGCGAAGTGACCATTGCGGCCTGGGTCCGCATATGAGCCTTGGGCGCGTGCTCAATGATGCGGCTTGCGTCCTTTCGCAATCATCAGATGGTGCTCTTGATGATGTACACCGATTGTCATCAGACCAAAGAAACCAAGGCCCTGTATTTGTTCACCATCGCCACCCACGATCAGTGCGACACCATCCTCCATTTCTTCTGACGCAACACTCCAGCCTGTTTCACCGGCAAGGAACGGTGCATGGGCGGGAACCATTGTGTTGATGGCCGACAGGACACGCGGGCTGCCACGCACTTCGAACCGTGCCCCGTCGGGCCGCAGAATGCGGGTGACCTCTGCCTTTCGTGTCAAAAGGTCCATATCGACCAGATGGTCCCTCAGTTTGTCGATATTGACGGCGCCCCAATCGGTTTCGGGATCGGCCTGGAGCAGCACAACTATTTCGGCCAATGCGGCGAAGGCGGACTGGCCGGTTTCCTGGGGCGTCGGACGCGTGACCCATGGATGAATGCATTTGTTGCGGCGTAACGGGTGTCGCAAGCAAGACAGCGAAGAGAACGGGTATCAGTCGCATGGACCAGCCTTTCCTGAGTGTATTCGGATTCAGCCTAGTACCTGATCGGACCCTGAAATATGATTTGGATCATATGATGCCTGAACCCTATAATCTCATACCGCCCTCCGCCTTGCGTCCGCTGACGAGGGCCGCAGGGGATACGGTCTTTCGTCAGGGCGCGCGGACCTGCGGCCTTTATGTTGTTAAGTGCGGGCGCGTTCATCTTGAGCGTGTCGGCCCGGATGGCGAACGATTTATCATCTACCGTGCCGAGCCCGGGATGAGCCTTGCCGAAGCATCGGTGTTTTCGGATAGATACCACTGCGATGCGGTCGTGGCGGAGGCTGGGGCGTTTGTACAGATCGACAAAGCGGCGGTCTTGTCTGCCTTTGCAGATCCGGATTTTGCACGCGCCTATGCGCGGCAAGCGGCACAGCAGATACAAGCGCAACGTCAGGCGCTTGAGATCGTAGGCATCCGCCGCGCAGAAGAACGGGTCTATGCCGGTATGGTGGCGGGCCTGCTTGAAAGCTCCGTTGTCGATTTTGCCAGCGCGCTGCACCTTTCGCACGAGGCCACCTATCGGGCCTTGCGAAAGCTTGTGAATGATGGCCGGATCGCAAATCCGACCCGGGGAACGTATCATTTGCGCCCCTGAATGGATCAGCCGGACCATGCCCGGTTCGAGATAACAAAAGGTGCGGTAGCAAAGCTTGGCGGGTATTTCGCTTGCCCGATAACAATGAGAATTGCTGCCCGCGACGATGACCTGTTTTCAAAGATCGCCGTTATGCCCTGTCTTACTGCTCGCCGCTGAAAGGTCGATTGCCTCAGCGCCGCTTTCGTCGAAGCACCGTGTTTCGATCTGCAGGGTTGCGAAAAAGAACCCGAAGTCCTTACGCAGCATGTCGTAGGCGGTTTGCAGGACCTCTTCTTGATCTGTGACACGCAGATGCGCGGAGAAGACATGCTTGCCACTTGTCAGCGCCCAGGCATGAATATGGTGAACATCGGAAACCTCGTGCAGTTCTTCAAGGGTACGTTTGATTTCAGGCAGACTCACTTCGGGAGGCGTGCCTTCCATCAAAAGATGCGCCGCTTCTTTCAGCAATCCCCAGCTCGCCCATAGCAGGACAAACCCGAACGCCATGCCAAGCAGCGGGTCGATCAGCAGAAACCCGGTGAATTCGATTGCGAGGGCGGTCACGATGATCAACAGACTGCCAACAAAGGTCTGGATGATATGCCAGAACGCTCCCTTCGTGTTCAGATCTTCCTTGCTTTGCTTCCAGATCAGCGCAAGCGAAATGAACTCCGTAAAGAGCCCCCCGGCAGCCGCAATCAGCATCGGACCCGTTGGAAGATCAATTGGCGCAGACATGCGCATGGCAGCCATCGCGATGACAACAACCGCCATGGCCAGCAAGAAGCCGCCATTCACAAGGGCGCCGATGATTTCGGCGCGCGCCCAGCCAAAGCTCCGCTCTTCATCCGCCGGACGCAACGCCATACGCGCCGCGACAATGGCGACCAGCACACCGCCCACGGCCGAAAAGGTATGGAACGCGTCGGAGATGACCGCGATTGACCCTGTCCATAGGCCAATCGCCAGTTCAATCACAAAATAGATGCCGGTCAACTAGGCTGATATCGCCAGCCCCTTGCCGCCGGACGGCATATGCCCCTGATGTCCGCCTGCCATCATCTATCTCCTTAGTTTGCGACTAAAGCCGTACCCGTCGCAGCCGCAGTGCATTGCTAATGACGGAGACCGAAGACAGGCTCATCGCGGCGGCGGCGATCATCGGCGACAGAAGAAGGCCGAAAAACGGGTAGAGAATACCAGCCGCGATGGGCACACCTGCGGTATTGTAGGCGAAGGCAAAAAACAGGTTCTGCTTGATGTTTCGCACCGTTGCCTTTGCCAATCGGCGCGCACGCACGATGCCGACAAGATCACCACCCAGAAGGGTGATGCCTGCGCTTTCCACGGCAACGTCGGCACCGGTGCCCATCGCCATGCCCACATCAGCCGCCGCCAGGGCAGGGGCATCGTTCACGCCGTCTCCTGCCATGGCGATCCGGGCCCCTTCTTGTCTGAGGGAGTCCACCAATGCCTTCTTGTCTTCGGGCAAGACGCCTGCGTGGACTTCATCAATACCCAGCTTTGCGGCGACGGCTTCGGCGGTTTTCTGATTGTCACCGGTTGCCATTATGACCCTGAGACCGAGGCGATGAAGGTCATCGATGGCGTCTGCCGTGGACTCCTTGATGGGATCGGCAACAGCGACAATGCCGGCAAAAGTGCCATCTATCGCCACAAGCATTGCTGTCTTTCCAGATTCACGAAGGTCGTCCGCAGCAAATTCCGCAATCGAAGCGTCAACGTTGATCTCTGCCATCATGGCGGGATTCCCAAGTGCCACGACCTGGCCATCGACCATGCCTTTCACGCCCTTGCCAGTCACGGCTTCGAATTCCGTTGCGTTCGGAAGCGTCAGCCCCCGTGCCAGCGCACCCTCGACTATTGCTTCGGCCAGCGGATGTTCGGAGCCCCGTTCGAGGGCCGCAGCCATTGTCAGCAGGTCATTTTCAGCCTTGTCCCCCGTGGGCACCACGTCTGTCAGCTTGGGGCGCCCTTCGGTGAGTGTTCCGGTCTTGTCAACGATGACGGTATCGACACGCGCCATGCGTTCCAGTGCTTCGGCGTCTTTGATCAGAACGCCAGCCTGTGCCCCGCGGCCCGCCGCCGTTGTGATCGAAATGGGCGTCGCAAGGCCCAAGGCACAGGGGCAAGCAATGATAAGAACGGATACGGCTGCAGTAACAGCGAAGGCGAGCGCGGGATCGGGCCCTAAGAACAGCCAGACAACGAAGGATATGATCGCAATGACGACAACCGTCGGAACAAAGACGGACGATACCCGGTCCGCCAGACCCTGAATCGGCGCGCGCGACCGCTTTGCACCTGCCACCATGTCCACGATCTGGGACAGGACCGTGTCCGCACCGACCTGTGTGGCCCGGATCGCCAATGTGCCGTTCTTGTTGATCGTGCCGCCTGTGACCCGGTCGCCTTGTGTTTTCTCGACCGGCAACGGCTCTCCGGTGATCATACTTTCGTCGATAGATGAATGCCCTTCGAGGACCTCGGCATCGACGGGTATGCTGTCGCCGGGGCGTACCCGCAACCTGTCACCCTCAACAATGTGTTCGAGAGGTGCGTCATATTCCGTCCCGTCCGGCAGGATCCGCCGCGCCGTTTTTGGTGCGAGATCGAGCAATGCACGGATGGCATCACCCGTCCGTTCGCGGGCGCGCAACTCGAGCACCTGACCGACAAAGATCAGCGCAACGATCACAACCGCAGCTTCGTAATATGTCCCGACGCTTTGGCCGTTTCGATACGCTTCGGGGAAAATGCCGGGCAGGAATGTTGCGGCAAGCGAATAGATATAGGCAGCCCCGACGCCAAGCGCGATCAGGGTCCACATGTTCGGCGATATATTCCTGATCGATTCCCACCCCCTTTTGAAGAAGGGAAGAGCCGCCCAGAGAATGATCGGGGTTGCGAGGACGAATTCGATGTAGACAGCCGTCTGATGTCCGATCCATTCCCGCACAGGTAGGCCGACCAGTTCACCCATCGTCAGGATAACCAGCGGAACGGCGGCTGCCGCGCTGATCCACATGCGTGTTGTGAAATCGGACAACTCTTCTGACGGCTCGTCCGATGGAAGCATCGGTTCAAGCGCCATGCCGCAGATCGGACAGGACCCGGGCTCATCCTTCAGGATTTGCGGATGCATCGGGCAGGTCCATTGCGTACCGGCCTCGCCATGTGCTGGTGTCTTTTGGGCGTTTCCCGACGCATAGTAAAATGGGTCTTTGCCAAACTTGGTTTCGCAGTTTTCCGAGCAGAAATGAAAGACCTCTCCATCATACTCGGCACTGCGCGTGTCTTCGTCTATCTCGACGGTCATGCCGCACACCGGGTCGGTCGCTGTATCTGGGTCTGATGCGGTCGAGGTGCGCGTCATGTCGTGATGATGTTCTTGGTCCGTGGCCATCTTCTAATTCCCGTTTTCAAGACAATTGAACACATAACCCTTCCAGTTACTGGAGGGTCAAGACTCTTCCGACAACGCTGCGTATGAATTTTATGGGCCTTCGCGATGCGCGAAGCTCCTGTCAGCCCAGGGTCAGTATCATGTCTTCCGAAACGGACATCGTGGGAATATGCAGGTTCTCCGGTGCCGGACCCTTTCGAATGCGTCCTGCTGTATCATAATGGGAGCCATGACAGGGACAGAACCAACCACCAAAATCGCCGGCTCCGTCACCAAGTGGTACACATCCCAGATGCGTGCAAACGCCTATCATGACCAAGAAATTCTCATTTCCCGCCACTGCCCTGTTTGCATCGGTGGCCAGGTCATCTCCGGATATGTTGGGATTTCTGGCGACGGTATCAGGAAGGGAAAGCACATCTTCCGAACGGGCCTGCGCGATTTCCGCGTCGGTCCTGTGCCGGATGAACACCGGCTTGCCGAGAAAACTGACAGTCAATTGCGTTCCGGGTTCCACACCGGAGATATCGACGCGGATCTGGGACAGCGCGCGGACATCGGCGGATGGGTTCATCTGATTGAGCAATGGCCAGACCGCAGCCCCTACGGCAACCGCGCCCGTTCCGGCGGTGGCGTAGTACAGGAAATCCCGGCGGAGTTGTGGTGTTTGTGTATCCATAGCGATTCACGGTCGCAGCTTCCTGTGGGGGAAGGTCAATGGTAAAGTAGGCAATCACGGTTTTCATTTTTGCTGACATACTCAGACTTAGGAAGCGTTGGTTGACCGATTTGTTCGCCAGAGCGCTGCGACCAGCAACGGTGCGGCAGTCATCAATCCAAGACCGATGATGATCCACTCAGCAGTGCCGAAATCTCCCGACATGGCCTCTGCTCCGAAATGCGCGAGCAGGAAACTGGCTGGAAGAATGCCTGCCAGAGTTGCGATCAGGAACCGCCAAAGGCGCAGGCGGCTGAGACCGGCAGCGTAGCTCATTGCGTCAAACGAGATGAAGGGCAAGAGGCGAGACGCGAACACCGTCAACATCAACAGATTTTGAGAGCCCAATAACCCGAAACCGGCCTTATCCCCAAGCCAGCGCTCAACGTGGTCGCGCCCGATATAGCGGGCGATGATGAATGCCACGAGTGCACCCAGTTCCGACCCGATGGCGACATAGACAGCTCCGGCAACATGACCATACGCCGCGCCTGCCACCAGTGCGACCGGTGCACTTGGAATGGGGCTTGCCACGATCGAAACCATCATGAGCACGATGATGAGCAACGGTCCCAAAGCGCCGGCCCGCTCTATCCAGACCTCGATAGTCTCGCGGGCTATCGCCGGGCCATATCCCATTGCCCATATGGCTATCAAAAGTACGCCAAGCGCAACCACCAACCATAGCCCAACCCGATGCAGGCGCGGTTTGCTAAGCGGCATGGAGCACCAAAAGAAAGAGAGCTGCGAAGACAATTGGCCTTTGCTCGGGCAAGATGAAATGCATAGGCGCAGAGATGACGATCAACAGCCCGCCGGCGAGGGTCAGCCGCTTGATGTGCAATTCGGTTTTCATCTCAAACCTCTATCGAGGAATAGGATTCCCCTAAAGGTTCCTGTCAGCGGAGGGTAAAGGGATTTCTGCGCTAAGCAACACTGAATTGCCCCATCATGCCGCCGTCTTCGTGTTCCAGAATGTGGCAGTGATACATGTAGGGCGCAGCCGCTGAGGCAGGTTTTTCGAATTTCATCGCAAGCTCCACTTCACCATCCACCAGTACCGTATCCTTCCAACCCCTGTTCTCTGCACGCGGTGCCGTACCGTTTTCCGACAGGACCTGAAACCGGACGCCGTGAACATGGAACGGGTGCATCATCATGGCCCCACGCACAATCCAACGCTCGATGCTGTTGAGTTTGGTGGAAAAATTGAGCGTTCCCGAATCGTATGACGCGCCGTTGATCGAAAATCGGTTACCGGACCGCGAGAACATCATCCCCATGCCCATCGACATATCCAGTGACAGACGTCGGACTGGCGCGTCCTTGACCGCAAGATCAGGCAACTGCCCGTCCAGAGAGCCGGGCAGGGCGTCGATGCGAACCGGAAGGGTTGTGTCGACAGCGAAAGGCAGCACGGTGAATGGACTGCCGGAACCGCCGCCGCCCATCATTCCGCCCATGGCCGAATTAATGATATCGTCGGACTTCAAAACACTGTCCCGCCCGCTTGTGAAATCCACAAGCACTTCTGCGCGCTCTCCTGGTGCAAGGGTCAGGCGGTTCAGCGCAATCGGTCGATCCAGAAATCCGGCATCTGTCGCGATGAGATGAAGCGACCGGCTGTCAGACATGGACAGGCGGTAAACCCGCGCATTCGAGCCGTTGACGACACGGCACCGCACGATCCCCTTCGGAACCGCTGCCGACGCGCCGATTTGACCGTTCACAACCATTGTGTCGCCCTGAAACCCGTTCATGGACTGGTGCATGCCGGGATCGTATTTCAGGCGTCCGCGCCAGTTGAACTGACGGTCCTGCAATACAAGGGTCAGATCATCGACCCCGTAGGCGGATGGCAATCCACGGGCGTCATCCGCGTCATCCGTCACCTGCAGAACACCCGCCAGCCCCAGCATGACCTGCCGTGCCGTCGCGCCGTGAATGTGGCTGTGATACCAGGCCGTTGCCGGGGGCTGGTCAAGGTCCAGCACCGGCTTCCAGGTGTCTCCCGGTGCGATGGCCTGATGTGGTCCGCCATCGAACTCACCGGCAACAACCAACCCGTGCCAATGCGCCGACATCGGCTCGCCAAGCGTGTTGTGCACCTCTGCCCGTGTCTCGACCCCGGCCTGCACCCGGATCGTCGGGCCAAGGTATCCCTGGTTGTAGCCGAACGTTTCGCTGGCGGCACCGTCGTCAAAACGGGTCTCGCCCGTGCGGGCTTCCAGCTGAAAAAGCCGGGATGTCGTCGCATCGAGAAGGGGAGGATACGCGAGCCTCTTGTCCGATGCCGCGAATGCAGCCGATGGCAGGGCAAATGCAGCCCCAAAGCCTGCGGCATGGCCCAACAGTTCTCGACGGTTCAACAGTTTCACTTCAACTCAATTCCTCTGGCAGCGCCGCCAGAGCCATATCGACACTGACGACCGGATAACCGCCCGCGATCCAGCCCGGTCCGGCGGCAGAACCGAGCATGCCTTCGGATACGTCAAGAAAGCCGCTGTAGCCAGCCTGCCGAAGACTTCGCATGACGCGGCCAGACCGCCCGCCTGTCGCACAGATGAGCGCGACAGGCCGCCCTTCGGCCCGTTCCCGGGCGGCAAAAAGCCGCTCGGCGAAACGGCCCTCATGCAGGCTGATGGGCCAGGTACCGTCGGCAACGCCGGTGTCGGTCCATTCCGGTCGCGACCGAACGTCGATCATCCGGATCAGGTCCTGTTGCAGCGCATCTGCTGCCATGTCCGCCGACCAGACCTCGGCGGTCTGGGCGACAGCCGAGAAAGGTGCAACGGAACTGGCCAACATCGCAAGGCTTGCGCCGCGGCGCGTCAGAAAGAAGGCCATAATTTGCCCCCATCAAGCTGAGTGCCGCAGGCTTGACCCTTATTCGCTGTCATGATGACCTTCCATGTCCGTTCCGGTGGAAGTACCGTTCATTTTGCTCATCCGTGTACCGGCATCTTCCATCTCGTCCTGAGAGATCTGGCCGTTACCGTCCGCATCGAGATGCTGAAAGCGATCTACCATGCGCGCGCGCATTGCGTCCATATGCAAGGCTTCGAACTCGTCAAGTGTCAACGCTCCATCGGAATTCGCATCGAACTCCCGCATTTTTTCGGACATCTGCGCGGCCATTTCATGAGGCTGTCCACCGGACATCATTGTCGACATCATGTCCCGATCCATCATTCCCATCATGTTGCCCTGGCCACCCATCATAGCGGCATGCATCTTCATCATTTTTCGCATCATCGGCATCATGTCCCCGCCCATCATGCCCATCTGATTGTCGCCATCGCCCATCGCCATGCCGGACATATTCCCGCTGTCAGGCTTGCTGTCGGCAGCCCCGTCGGATTCCGCAAATGCTGTTTGCGCCATGCCAACCGCGATCACCACGCCAAGCGCAATAATTTCTTGTTTTTTCATTTCTCATTCCTTTCAGACTTACCCTAGATACATTGGCGTTATAGCGCTTTGATTAAAGGCCAAGCGCGGGCCGTTTTGTAATCATTTGTCACAGCATCCTGTTACAAACGGTGACAAAGCAACCACTCACAGTTCGCCGGACGATTTGCTAGACAGACGTCGATCCAGTGAATTCATTGAAGAGGCTGATGATCCTTTGACACCTGAAATCGGTCATTTCGCGCTGGCACTGGCCTTGGCCATGGCGCTTGTTCAAAGTGTGCTGCCCATCCTCGGTGCGGGGCGCGGAAACATCCTGTGGATGCAGTCTGCCAGATGGTCCTCGTTCGGTCAGGTTTTCTTTGTCGGCATCGCGTTTCTGGCGCTGATGCAAGCCTTCGTCACAAGCGACTTCACGGTCAAGAACGTGGTGGAGAATTCCAATTCACTCAAACCGATGCTGTTCAAGGTGGCAGGCACCTGGGGCAGTCACGAAGGATCCCTGTTGCTGTGGACCCTTATCCTGACGGTGTTTGGTGCGGCGGTCGCCCTCTTCGGATCGAACATTCCTCTGTCGCTGAAGGCAAGAACGCTGTCGGTGCAGGCCTGGATCAGTGTCGGTTTCCTGACTTTCATGCTGCTGACGTCCAATCCCTTCGACCGCGTTTTCCCTCCGGCAGACGACGGTCAGGACCTCAACCCATTATTGCAGGATGTCGGTCTCGCCATGCACCCGCCGCTTCTCTACTTCGGGTATGTCGGGTTCTCGATTGTCTTTTCGTTCGCGGTTGCCGCCCTGATCGAAGGGCGGGTGGACGCGGCCTGGGCACGGTGGGTACGTCCGTGGACGCTGGCTGCCTGGATGAGCCTGACCGCAGGCATCGCGCTGGGATCCTGGTGGGCCTATTATGAGCTTGGCTGGGGCGGCTGGTGGTTCTGGGATCCCGTTGAGAACGTCAGTTTCATGCCATGGCTGATGGGCACGGCACTGCTGCATTCCGCAATCGTGACGGAGAAACGGGATGCGTTCAAAAGCTGGACAATCCTTCTGGCGATCCTGACTTTTTCCCTATCGCTCTTGGGCACGTTCATTGTCCGATCGGGCCTGCTGACCTCTGTGCATGCATTCGCGGTCGACCCGGAAAGGGGACTTTATATCCTTGGATTGCTGGCCGTTTCGATCGGCGGTTCCCTTGCTCTGTTTGCCTGGCGCGCGCCGACAATGGAGCCCGGCGGCCTGTTTAAGCCGATCAGCCGGGAAGCGGGGCTATTGGTGAACAACCTGCTGCTGGCCACGGCCACCGGCATTGTGCTGTTCGGCACCTTGTACCCGCTCTTCTACGAAGCCGCGACGGGCGGTGAAAAACTGTCGGTGGGGCCGCCCTTCTTCAATGCGTCCTTTATTCCCGTGATGCTGCCGCTCGTCTTTGCGATGGGGCTGGGGCCTTACCTGTCCTGGAAACGTGCCGATCTGGCGGGCGTTCTGCAGCGGTTGCGTTTCGTGGTCGTTCTGGCCGTGCTCGCGACATTGGTGACCTGGTATCTCGCCGAGGGCGGTCCGGTGTTGGGGTATCTGTCGCTGATGCTTGCATTCTGGCTGTTTTTCTCAACCCTGCGGGAATGGGCGATGCGCATAAAGCTGTTTGAGGCACCGTTCCCGGAATCGGTGCGCCGTGCACGCAACCTGCCCAGATCCTCTCATGGGATGACACTGGCTCATGCGGGGCTCGCGATGGCGATGTTCGGATTTATCGGCTCGACGGTCTGGAAATCCGAGGAAATCATCTTTGTCCGGCCCGGTACAGAGGTCAGCATTGGTGGGTTCGATGTCACCTTTGAGGGGGCCGAACGTGTGCGTGGGCCAAATTACTTCGCGGATCGTGGCACGCTTCGTGTGGCCCGGGAGGGGAACTATGTCACCGATCTCTTCCCGGAGCGGCGTACCTATCCGGTCGCGCAAACCACCACCACAGAGAGCGCCATCAGATCGACAATGGCCGGTGATCTCTATGCGTCCATCGCAAATCCGGCCGCCGAGGACGAGAGCACGCAAGGGGCTTGGACCCTGCGCATCCTGTATGAACCTCTGGTCAACTTTATCTGGATCGGATCGGCGATGCTTGTGCTTGGTGGGGGTCTTTCGCTGTCTGACCGGCGGTTGCGCGTCGGGGCACCCCGTCGCAAGGCGACAGCGCCCGCAGCACTTCCTGCGGAGTAGGCATGGGACGTATACTGGCATTCATTCCGCTGGCAATCGCGGCCATTTTCGGGGGGTTTTTTCTGTGGGGCTTGAACCCGGACCGGGACCCGAACAACATTCCTTCGGTTCTGATCTCGCAGCCGGCACCCGAATTCGATCTGGCCGCTGTCGACGGGTTGGAGACGCCAGGGCTTTCCCGCGCCGATCTGGTCGGGAACCCGCGACCGGTCATCGTGAACGTGTTTGCCTCGTGGTGCGTGCCCTGCCGGGCCGAACACGGGGTTCTGACCCAGATGGTCGAAAAGGACGGGCTGACGTTGTTCGGGATCAATTACAAGGACAAGCCGGAGGATGCGACTAAATGGCTTGCTGAGCTTGGCAATCCCTACGAAAGGATCGGGTCTGATCTGAGCGGCAGAGTGGGGATTGAATGGGGCCTTTCGGGCGTACCTGAAACATTCATTGTCGGCTCTGACGGGACGGTGTTGTTCAGATATGTCGGCCCCGTCGTGGGCGAAACGGCGATTTCCACATTCAGGGAAGCATTGATCCAGGCTGGCGCGTTAGCAAGGGGCCAGAACGGATGAGGTATATCGCATTTGCTTTCCTCCTGCTGCTTCCGGTGACGGCCTTGGCGGTCGAGCCAGACGAGATGTTGCAGGATCCTGTACTGGAGCAACGCGCCCGTGAAATATCACGGGAACTGCGCTGCGTTGTCTGCCAGAATCAGGACATCGACAGCTCCAACGCCGGGGTTGCGCGGGACCTGCGCATACTGGTGCGCGAAAGGCTTGTTGCCGGTGACAGCGACAAGGAGGTCATCGCGTACATCCACGCCCGGTATGGCGATTATGTCCTGATGCGCCCGCCCCTGAATCGCGCCACTCTCGCGCTCTGGATGGCGCCCTTCGTGTTTGCGCTTGTTTCGCTGCTTGTCGGCTGGACCGTCATTTCGAGAAGCCGGCGCAGGGCTGCCGCAACGGGATTTTCCGATGACGAAAAAGCGGAAATTGCGCGTTTCATTGAAGAGAACGCTTCAAAGGACGGTTCATGATCTGGTTGGTTTTCGCCCTGTTATCCGTTGTAGGTCTGCTTTTCATGGGCCTGCCGCTGCGCCATCGGTCGTCGCGGACACCCGTCCCGGCTGACGCCACGGATGCGGTCCTCATGGATCAGTTGGATGAGGTTCGGCGGGATCTTGAGCGCGGTGTCATTTCCGACACCGAGGCCACGGCGGCGGAGCAGGAGATCAAGAGACGGATCCTCGTGCAGTCGCGCCGGTCCGTTCTGTCAGATGGGAAACCGGCGGCAGGGGGCCGCTTGATGGTCGTTCTGAGCGCAGTGTTCGTGCCGGTCTTCGCTTTTGGATATTACTCCGCAATGGGCTCGCCAGAGATCCCAGGTGTCGCCTTTGCCGAACGTGCCACTGAACGGCAGGAAGCGGCGGAAATCGCCGAATTGACAGATCGTCTGTACGTCCGGCTCAGTTCAGACCCCGAAGGCGGGCCTTCGGAAGGCTGGATGCTGCTGGGGCAAACCTATTCGAAAATGGGCCGGTATGCGGATGCAGCCGATGCATATAGAGTTGTCGCACAACGACCGGAGGCCGATTCCGCCGTCTTCTCCATGTTGGCCGAGGTTCTGATCTACGCAGAGCAAGGTGTGGTGACACCTGAAGCGGACACCGCGATTGATCGGGCGTACGAACTGGATCCTTCCAATCCCGGTGCTGCCTTTTTCAAGGCAGTCTCGCTCGAGCAGAAGGGCGATGAGGCTCGGGCTCACGAAACGCTGGTGGCCCGGCTGGACGATGCGGATAGGTTTTTCCCGTGGATGGAAAGCTTTGTTGGCGAAGCCAACCGGATTGGCGCGAAGATCGGCAAGGCTCCGATCTCGCTGGCCGACTATGCCCCGAAGACCAGTGCGTCCGGCCCGACACAGGAAGACATCGAAAACGCGCAGGACATGAGTGTGGAGGAACGACAGGATTTCATCCGCTCGATGGTCGAACGGCTGGCCACGCGGCTGGAAGATGAGCCTGACGATCTTGATGGATGGATGCGGCTTGGCAATGCCTATTCGGTTCTGGGTGATACCGCGCCGGCAATCGCGGCGTTTGAACACGCTGAAATCCTGTTGTCGGAGGTGCCGGGAGATGACCCGCGCCGTCAAGCCGTGCAAAGCGCGTTGGAACGGTTGCGCCCGTAGTGGCGTGGGCGACCGTCGCTGTGCAGGTGAATGTGAGGCAGGATCAAGGTTTGGCGCTTAATCGAAAGCCCATCCGGTCCGGCCGTCGTCACAGACTATTTCGTGGGTAGTACCTTCAGACTGACCGACCAAGCGACATCCTACGGGAAGCATGACGTCGTGTGCCGCATCCCGTGTCACGGAAGGGGGCTCAAGTGGGCAAAGCTTGCCCGAGGCCGACTGGGCACAACCGCCGAGGGCCAGAATACCTGCAATCGGAATTCCGATTGTCAGCCGCGTTCTAGCGGGCGCGTACCAGTTCTCGTTCGGGAGCTTGGCCATCTTCAAATTCTGCATCCACAGTCGCCTCGTTCGCCTGTTCAACTCTTGACCCGTGACACGACTTTCCCATCATCCTGTGCATGACGACATGCGCACCAAGACAAAGTGCGAGCGGCGCAAAAAGGCCGACGTTGCCCCACAGACCCGCGATCGTGCCGCCTGCAATAAAGAATGCGGCGACTGGAAACAACATAACGGCACAACAGGCCATCATACCATACTGCATCAGTTTCGATGAACCGGTGGATTTTTGACTTTGATTGTCAGACATGTAGCTCTCCAGAATATGCTCGTGTTCTTCTGCGACATTCCAGTGAGGCAAGTTCAAGGGTACATTCGGATACAATTTGATCAGATGACAGCCTGCGGGTCGTTGACCAAGTTGGCCCGTCAGGTTGCCAGATCCAACGCATAGGACAGGAATGTGACGAGGGGGATCGGGGTCAGGCTGAACAGCAAGGCCATGCTCATTGTCCTGAACATGGTAGGCTTCGATGCCTCGCCAGAAGGTTCTGTCAGAACCACCAGAAGCGCGATGAAGGTGCCGGGCGCCAGGGCATAGAGATATACGCCCGAGATGTTCCCAAACATGAACGACCGCTCGAGCGTTGGTCCGACCACGCTCAAAGCTGTTGCACGGCTGCCGTTGAACGAGCCGAACAGATCGGCCGACATCACATAGACGGCAATGTGAACCCCAATGAATGCGACACTCCGCAGCAGGCCATCTAAAACCAGGTAAACAATCGGCCGATGCTGGTACTGCTTCAGCGCGACCGATGCGGAAACGAACCCCAAGTAATTCACGAGGAAAACGACCACAAACCCATTGGTAAAGACCTGCCGGAGGAAGCGCGAGAGCGCGGTCCCATTCGTCAGCAGCAGCGTCGCAAAACCAGGCGTTGCGAGGATGTAGACAAGCAGGAACGGCAATATGCTTGCCAAGCTCAGAACGGATACGTTCCAACAAAATCTGCCGAATGGTAAGGTCGGCGAAAAACTTTGTCGGAACGTATCGCGGGCAAACACGTCAGCCGTGGGTTGCGAAGACTTGCGTCGACCCATCCATCAGTACAAGCAGCACATCATAGGGATCACCTTGGGGGCCCATGCCGGGCGAACCCATGGGCATTCCCGGTGCTGTCAGTCCGCGCGCGACAGGTTTTTCGCTCAGCAACCGCCCGATGTCAGCCGCAGGCACGTGACCCTCGACGAAATATCCGCCCACGGACGTAGTGTGACATCCTGCCAGTTCCGGCGCGATGCCGTGTTTCTGCTTCAGAACCTGAAGCGTGTCGTAATCCACGTCCTCGACCGATGCCTTGAAACCGGCAGCGATCATCTCATTTACCCAAGCGCCGCAGCAGCCGCAGGTCGGTGTCTTTGTCACCTGCAACGTGGGTGCGGCGGTTTGCGACAAAGCAGGCCCGGCCAAGGCCAGGCTGAGTGCCGTAAGGCCAAATTCACGTCGGTTCACTTAAAACTCCTCGATGTTCTTCCTTAAATAGTTGCTCGGTATCCCGAAGTCGACTGCCCGCGCTGTTACATTTGGCTACAAACACGGGATGGGCGTCCCTTGGTGAAAATGACTATGTTGGCGGCATGAGCGATCTGCCACGCATCCTTGTCGTCGATGACCATTCAGAGATTCGGAAATCCGTCACCAGTTATCTGGAACGCAACGGCATGCGTGCTTCAGCGGCGGAAAATGCAGTTGAGATGGACGCAAGGCTGGCGGAAGCGCATTTCGATCTGATTGTCCTCGATGTGATGATGCCGGGGGAAGACGGGCTGTCCGCGTGCAGGCGATTGCGCAAGGAAGGGCATATTCCGATCCTGATGCTGACCGCATTGGGTGACGACGAAGACCGCATCGCGGGTCTGGATGGCGGGGCAGACGATTATCTCGCCAAGCCGTTTAATCCCAAGGAACTGGTGGCGCGGATCAACGCGATATTGCGTCGGACGCAGCTGATCCCAAAACCGAATGGTTTTGCGGGGAAAACGTTGAAGTTTGCACACCTAAAGCTGGATTTCGATGGCCGCACACTGATTGACCAAGGCGGTTCGCGTACGCAACTTACATCCGGTGAACTCAAACTCCTGACCCTGTTCCTGCAAAGGCCAAGGACGGTCATTGGCCGCGACGAGCTGCTCAAATTGAGCACCGGCCGGGTCGCCGGTCCATTGGACCGAACCATCGACAATCAGGTGAGCCGGTTGCGCCGGAAGATGGAAGAGGACGTTTTGCGCCCGAAGATCATCGCGACTGTCCGGCATGGGGGGTATAGTCTTTCCTGCGATGTCGAGATTTGCGAATGAAGCTGCTTCCGCGGACGTTGCGTGCACAGATTGCCCTTCTGGTCCTCGGTGTCTTGATCCTCGCGCAAGCTCTGAGTCTTTGGTTTTTCGTTGATGAACGCTCGTTAGCCATTCAGGCCGCCATCGGTGCCGAAGCCGCCGGAAGGGCCGCAAATGTCGCACAGTTGATTGAAGGCGCACCCCCGGAATTGCATGCCCAGATCGTCCGCGCGGCAACGTCTCCGCTCGTACGGTTCGACCTTACAGACGAGCCGTCGGTTGCACACGGACAACACGATGACGGTGGAGCGGTCGAAGCGCGGATACGGGCACTGCTTCAGGAAAGCTACAGCCGGGATATCCGGGTTGAGGTTCATGAAATCGAGGGAGGTCTGCTGCCCCTTCCGAACCTGTCACCGGAAATGGCGCAAATGCACGCCGAAATGATGCAGGGCAGCCTTGCGGCCATCGAGATGGAGCTGTCCATTGCGCTGTCCGGTGGGAATTGGCTCAACATCGAGACGCGGTTCGAACGGCCGCCTCTGCAAAGGTCGCTGGCGTCCAACATATCCTTTGCACTGACTGCGGGACTTCTGCTGGTTGCAAGTTTCTGGTTTCTCCTGTCCCGATTGACCGGACCACTCAACGATCTCGCGACTGCGTCCGAACGTCTGGGTCGCGGCGCCGCCAAGGGCGATCTGCCGGTCGTAGGGCCGAAGGAAGTTCGGGATCTGACCCGATCATTCAACATCATGCAGGATCGCCTGACGCGATTTGTCAGTGACCGGACCCAGATGCTTGCAGCGCTTGCGCATGATCTGCGCTCGCCTTTGACGGCGCTTAGGGTGCGGGCCGAAATGGTGGACGACGAAGACACGCGCACGTCCTTGGTGGCGTCAAGTGAAGAGATGCAACGGATGGTCGATGCGACCCTCGATTTCGCGAAGGGCGTCGGACAGCATGAAGAGGTCCAATCGGTTGATTTGCACGATCTGATCACTGGTATGGGCTTGGACAAGGTTCAGGTGACCAGCCAAGGTCCACTCATCGTATCCGTGAAACCAAGCGCGATGGGGCGCGCGTTGAGAAACCTGATTGAGAACGCGATCCGCTACGGGAGTGAGGCCAGGGTTTCGTGGCAACGCATGGGCAGTGAGGTAGTGGTCGCCATCGACGATCAGGGGCCCGGTATTCCCGACAATCAGCTGGAGGCTGTTTTCGGACCCTATGTCAGGCTCGAGACGTCGCGATCACAGGATACCGGCGGTCATGGCCTGGGGCTGTCGATTGCGCGCAGCATCATCCTTGAGCACGGTGGTTCTATCGAACTGAAAAACCGCACTGATGGGGGTCTGCGCGCTGAAATCACGCTGCCCGTCAAACAAAGCGCCGAGTCAGCCCCGAAAGAGGAAGGCTCGCCACATATGGCGCGGGTTGTTCGTCACCTCAAACCCGACTAGTTTAGTGAGGCAAGTATATGAAACGAAGATATTTCCTGACTTCTGTTGCAGCTCTTTCGGTGAGTGGAAAAACAGCATTCGCGCATAGTGACGCAGAGCACGACCGGCGCGTCGGGCCATCTGTGGTGCCCCCGGAGCAGTTGCCGCGCCAGGTTCCGTTCACCGAGGCAGACAAACCGGGAGAAATACATGTCGATCCGAACCAGTTCGCTTTATTTTGGACTTTGCCGAACAATCGGGCAATCAGGTATACCGTCGGAATTGGCCGGGAGGGGCTCTATGAATCCGGCGAGTTCTATGTCGCGCGCAAGCAAAAGTGGCCGCGGTGGACGCCCACACCCGCCATGATAGCCAGAGATCCTGACCGATATCTTCGTTTTGCGGGCGGTGTGCCCGGTGGGCTGAACAATCCACTCGGTGCCCGCGCCTTGTATCTTTACCAGCCAGGGCGTGGGGACACCTACCTGAGAATTCACGGCACAACGGATCCGAAGACGATTGGTCGACGTGTCTCAAACGGCTGTGCAAGGCTTACCAATAATCAGATCATCGAACTCTATGAGAAGGTCCCGCTCGACACGCGTGTTGTCCTGAAACCCATCGAGGTTTGAGGCAGCAGCGCGAAGACGTGTCCGTTGGCCGGGATACATATCGTTACATAATATCAGGCCCCGGACTGTTCATGAAATGCGACCAGGCGGGTAGTCTAGTGGATAGGCAGACAACAACATGAGGCCATATGATGACCCGCAAGCAAACACGTGTAACGCGTCGAGCATTCACGGCAGGTGCCGCATCGGCAGCTTTCGCGGCCCCGTCCATCCTGCGTGCGCAGGTGGATCAAACCAGTGTCCGAAGGAATATCTCATCGTTTCGTACACACGCTTGGCAAGACCACTTTGACGCTTTGGACAAGGGTATCATCATCGCAGACACCGTTACCCGCGTGATGCAACACTGGACGGCCGATGGCGAAATGCGCATTTATCCGACATCGGTTCCCTTGTCTGACGAGCTGACAAAGCGCGGCTACACGACAGTCACGTTCAAGGACCCCGAACCTGACTGGACCCCTACACCCTCCATGCGCGAACGTGACCCGTCTTTGCCAGCCTATATGCCGCCCGGGCCGGATAACCCGTTGGGCGTCCGTGCCCTGCACCTGAGTTGGACGTACTACAGGATTCACGGCACCCATGATACGCGCAAGATCGGAAGACGCTCTTCAAGCGGGTGTATCGGTCTCTACAACGAGCAAATCATCGAGGTGTTCGAAAGGACACCGGTCGGCACGCAGGTACGATTAATCTGATGTCGAAGTCCGGCATCCTGATTGCGGCGTTTTTTGTCGTCGGTGGCGCGGTTGTGATCTGGCAGCAATTGCAGCCATCGTCTTCGATGCCCGGCCACACAATGACAACGCCTGATCTTTCGCAGACGGAAGAGGGCGCGCCGATTGCAGACGTGGTTGTGCCTGCTGAATTCTCAGCAAATGCCCAATTGGGAAAGCGTGTTTTCGATGGCGCTTGCGCCGCTTGTCACGGTGCGAATGCTGCCGGACAGAATGGCGTGGCACCGCCGCTTGTCCACAAGATCTATGAACCGAGCCATCACGGTGACGCCGCTTTTTTGCTTGCCGCGAAACAAGGTGTCAGAGCGCACCATTGGAAGTTTGGCAATATGCCGCCAGTTGAAGGCGTCACGCCCGGCGATGTGAAGATGGTTGTTGCATATGTGCGGGAACTTCAGCGCGCCAACGGGATCAATTGACAGGAATGACCAACTTGAACATGAAGATATGGATTACTGCCATTGCGATCGGGACGACCGGCGTTGCTGCCTTGGCGCATTCCGGAGCAACCGGCGTGGTGCTGGAGCGGATGCAGGGCATGTCCGCGATGGCCAAAACACTCAAGACGCTATCACCCATGATGCGGGGTCAGGTACCTTATGACGCCGATGTCGTCCGCAGGGAAGCTGGCGCGATGATCGGCCATGCCGGTGAGCAAATGACGCGACTGTTTCCTGAAGGCTCGGGTGGCGGAGTGTCCAAGGCGTTGCCGTCGGTCTGGGAAAACAGCGAAGAGTTCGCGGCCCTTGCGCAAGAGTTGAGAACAGCCGCCGAAGGATTGAAGTTGAGCGCAGGCAATGGGTTGGCCGCAGCACAGGGCAACGGTAGCGAATCAATGATGGGCGGCGCCACTGACGGGATGATGGGTGGCGGGTCCGCGCCTGCAATGGGAGGGGGCATGATGGGATCGGACCTTCCCATGACGACCGAGATGTTTGCGGACATGCCGACCGACCGTGCGTTCGCGATGGTCGCCCAGACCTGTTCGGCCTGCCACCAGAAGTTCCGCAAAGAGGACAAGTGATCAGATGCGGTGGTGGCGTTGGATCATCGGTGCGGGGGTCGTCGGCGGCATCGGCGTTGTCGCGGCAACGATAGCCTGGCCGATCGGTGCGCCAGTCTCGGACCTGACCCTGCAAGGCGATGCCCAGCGGGGGTCGTATCTGGCGCGCGCCAGTGGATGCATTGCGTGCCACACCAACTTTGAAGCTGGCGGGGCGCCATTGGCAGGAGGAGCGCCACTCCGGACCGATTTCGGGACATTCTATCCGCCAAATCTGACCACCGATGTCGAATTCGGGATTGGCGGCTGGACAGTAGAAGAGTTTGCAAAAGCGGTAAGGCAGGGAATTTCCCCGGACGGAGACCCCTATTATCCCACCTTCACCTACCCGTTTTATGCAAATTACACGGATCAGGACATTGCCGATCTGTGGGCCGCGTTCCAGACCGTGCCAGCCGTGAATGTGCCGACCCCGTCCCATGAGGTGCCTTTTCCGTTCGATCAGCGATGGGGGATGAAACTTTGGCGGGCGGCTTTTCTGACAAAGCCTGACACCGCACCAGAGGCGGACCGAAGCGATGCTTGGAACAGGGGCAAGCTGCTGGTCAACGGGGCGGCACATTGTGCTGCCTGCCACACAACGCGGAACTTTGCAGGCGCACGCATAGTATCGAAGAGGTTTTCCGGCAACGACGCCTTGCCGGGAGGTGGCAAAGCACCTTCGATCCGGACGCGCGATCTTGTGTCCGAAGGCTGGACAACAGACGATATGGCTTATGCATTGCGATCTGGCATAACGCCGTCTGGCGACGTATTTGGTGGATCAATGGCCGAAGTCGTGCGCTATGGCACGGGCTTTCTGAGCGACGCAGACCTGAATGCGATGGCCACCTACCTGCTGGACAACAAATCATAATCTTGGGAACCCACGAATGATCACGCTCAATCGCCGCCAATTTCTGGCAACATCTGCTGCGTTCAGTGGTCTGTCGGCCAGCACTGGATTTGCGGGCACGCCATTCGCGACCCTGACAGCCCAGCAAAGCGACGTGCAGCTGCTGCCCGGCAACTATGGCAAGACATCGCTTTGGTGCTTTGACGGCGGCTCACCCGGTCCGGAGATTCGCGTGGCGCAGGGGGGGCGTGTCCAGCGCAGATTGGTCAACCGGTTTTCTCAGGGAACGTCGACGCATTGGCACGGCATCCGCATCGACAATGCGATGGACGGCGTTTCCGGCCTGACACAGGATGTGGTCCAGCCGGAGGAAACATTCGACTATGACTTTACTGTCCCGGATGCCGGGACCTATTGGTACCATGCCCATAATAGGTCGTTTGAGCAGGTGGGCAGAGGGCTTTACGGTGCACTGATCGTGGAAGAGGCCGAGCCTCTCGACATTGATCGCGAGGAAGTCCTGATCCTGGATGATTGGCTTATTGACCCCGAAACCGCGCAGATCAAAGACGACTTCGGAGCGCCTCATGATCTCAGCCACGCAGGGCGCATCGGCAACCTGCTGACGACCAATGGAACCTTCAATCTGGGCCTGAGTGCACGCAAGAACGAAAGACTGCGCTTGCGGCTGATCAATGCTGCCAATGCGCGCAATTTCCAACTGGGGCTGGAAGGCCTTGACGGTTGGGCGGTTGCTTTGGACGGCATGCCCCTGGCTGCACCCATTAAGGTGACGGAGCCGATGATCCTCGCTCCGGCTCAACGGATCGACCTGATCGTCGATGTGGTCGCGGATGTTGGTGAAACGGCTCATATTCTTCAGTTCGGCCGGGAAGAGGCCTTCAGCCAGGTTACATTCGAGGTCGTTGAGTGGGGCTCGAAAAATCGTCGAGACGCGCCTTTGGCCTTGCCGCCGAACGACCACAGGATGGTCGACTTGAGTGAAGCCACGATGCTCAGCCTGAGTATGGAAGGCGGTGCCATGGGGCGGATGAGGTCCGCTTCCCTTGGGGGCGAACTCAAGCCGATCGGCGAGATCGTCGAGGCCGGGTATTTCTGGTCGTTCAACGGCAAAGTGGACGGGATCAACGGTGATCCCCTTGCGCGGCTGGACCGCGGCCAGAATGTACGATTGAAGATCGTGAACGACACGGCGTTTCCGCACGCGATGCACCTGCATGGCATTCACTTCCACGAGGTCGCCGAAAACGGCACCCTCGGACCGCTGCGTGACACGACCCTTCTTGAACGGGGTCAGACGCGCGAGATTGCCTTTGTGGCGGACAACCCGGGCCAATGGCTGCTACATTGCCACATGCTGTCGCATGCGGCTTCGGGCATGATGACCAAGATCGTCGTTGGATGACCCCGCGATCCGTCTATCTTGCGTTGGGCGTAGTTACCGTTGCGGTGGCTACCATATTCCTGTGGACCCGGTCCGGCGGAACCGACCATACGGCGGAAAACCTCATCAACTCCTCAGCCGATGTGGCCGCGGGCGAAGTCCTCTATGCCGAAAATTGCGCCGCGTGCCATGGCGCAAATCTGGAAGGTGAAGAAAACTGGCGCAGTCCGCGTGATGACGGAAGCCTGCCCGCACCGCCGCATGATGCAAGCGGCCACACTTGGCACCACGCGGACAGCATGCTGTTCGCCTACACCAAGCTGGGGGGCGCCGAGGTTCTCGCGGCGCAAGGCGTTGACTTCAACAGCGGCATGCCCGGTTTCGGCGACCAACTGAGCGACGGGGAAATCTGGGACATCCTCGCATACATCAAGTCAACATGGCCGGAGCGTGAACGCGCCACGCAAGCCGAGCGCACGGCCCAGGATATTGCCTCACAAGGAGACGGATAATGAAAAGATTCTTGGCTACCACCGCACTGTTAATGCTTCCGATCGCTGCGATTGCAGACGGCATGGACGAAGACCGGATCAAGGAACTGGTGCTGGAAGCCATCCGCGAGAATCCGGGCATCGTGTTCGAGGCCGCGCAGTTGTTCGAACAGCAACAGCAGGCGTTGCAGGCGCAAGCCGCAGCGCAGGTTTTCGATACGGAAAAAGCCACGCTTGAAAATGATCCCAATGCGCCCGTTCTGGGCAATCCGGATGGCGATATCACGGTTGTCGAATTCTTCGACTACAACTGCCCCTATTGCCGCCGGGTTAAACCTGAAATGGAGGCCCTGCTCGCTGCTGATCCCAACGTCAGGGTCGTTTACCGGGAATGGCCCATTCTGGGGGACGGGTCGGTTTTTGCCGCCCGCGCGGCGCTGGCGTCCCGAAACCAGGGCAAATATGAAGAGTTTCATTGGGCCATGATGCAACTGAAGGAACGCGCAGAGGAAGCATCGATTCTCCGCACTGCGGAAGACATCGGCCTCGATGTTGCACAGTTGCGTCGCGACATGAACGGACCGGAAATCGAAGAACACATACAGACTTCCATGCGGCTTGCGCAATCTCTGGGGTTCAGTGGCACACCTTCATTTGTGATCGGCGACAGTCTTGCGCCGGGCCTGATCCAGGCGGACCAGATGATCGAGCTTGTCGATCAGGCACGGGCCGCCGAATAAGGACAATCCTACGCGGCTGAAGCGTCGTAGCCAGCGTCAGCGATGGCTTGCCGCACGGTCGCCTGTTCCAATGTGCTTTGGACAGTGACAAGGCGAAGGTCCAGATCGGCCGTGACAACGGCTGATGGATCCTTTGCCTTGATGCCGCTTTCTATAGCGGATGTGCAGTGTCCACAGCTCATTTTCGGGACGGAAAAAATCATGAAGGCCTCCATTTTTGGTACAACCTCAGACTTGGTCGTTCCATCGGGAGGAAGGTCAAGCAAATATCAAAAAAAATTAGATACTCTCTTGAGCTTCCAGCAACTGGAAGCCCTATATCAGGGTAAGTTCAACCGAGGAGGCCCTCATGACCGACCCCAATACGATACGTCTATCCGTTTCCGGCATGAACTGTGCGTCTTGTGTGGGCAGGGTTGAGAAGGCTTTGAACGAGGTTCCGGGCCTTTCGAACGTCAGTGTCAACCTTGTGAACGAAACGGCTCAATTTCAGATGGATAATCCGGCCACCACGGGCGTGGCGGTCACGGCCCTCTCGAACGCCGGATACCCGGCACGGACGGGGCGCGTAACATTGAACGTAGACGCCATGTCCTGCGCGTCCTGTGTCGGTCGGGTTGAAAAGGCGCTTGTACGGACACCCGGCGTATTGAATGCGGCGGTCAATCTGGCAACCGAAACGGCTGTGGTAGAGTATCTGCCAGATGCCATCACCCCGGAAAAGATTGCCCGGATCAGTACGGAGGCGGGGTACCCGGCCGAGATTGCGCAGAGCGATGCGCACGAGGACCGATCGGACCGCAAGGCAGAAGAAGCCGACGCGCTGGCGCGCCGTGTCATCCTTGCCGCGATCCTGACCGTGCCGGTGTTCGTTCTGGAAATGGGAAAACATACCATACCCGGCTTTGAGGGCCTGATTGAGAGCACAATCGGCATTCAAACGTCATGGCTGATCCAATTCGCGCTTGCCACGGTGGTTCTTTTCGGACCGGGTTGGGGGTTCTTTGCGAAGGGCATTCCGGCGTTGATCAAGCGTGCCCCGGATATGAACAGCCTTGTCGCACTGGGAACCGGGGCGGCGTGGACTTATTCCGTAGTCGCGACCTTCCTGCCTCAGGTGCTGCCTGACGGTGTGCGCGCCGTCTATTTCGAAGCAGCGGCGGTTATTGTCGTTCTGATCTTGTTGGGTCGCTGGCTTGAAGCGCGGGCCAAGGGCAAGACCGGTGCAGCCATTCAGGCCCTTCTTGGTCTGCAGGCAAAGACAGCCAGGGTCCTGCGTGACGGGCAGGCGACCGAGGTTGACATCAAGGAACTGCGGATCGGCGATCAGATCCTCGTGCGTCCCGGTGAAAGGCTGCCTGTCGATGGCGAGGTCACAGAAGGATCAAGCAACGTCGATGAAAGCATGATCACCGGTGAACCCCTCGCCGTGCCAAAGGCTGCTGGCGAACCGGTGACCGGCGGCACGGTGAACGGCACCGGGAGCCTGACCATAACGGCGACGCGAGTCGGGGCGGATACCACGCTGGCGCAGATTATCCGCATGGTCGAAGATGCTCAGGGGGCCAAGCTGCCGATCCAAGGCCTAGTGGATCGCGTGACCATGTGGTTCGTGCCTGCCGTTCTGGTTCTGGCGCTTGCGACTGTGGTTGTCTGGCTGCTGGTCGGTCCCGATCCGGCTCTGACCTTTGCGCTTGTGGCGGGTGTCTCCGTTCTGATCATTGCGTGCCCCTGCGCCATGGGGTTGGCCACGCCCACCTCGATCATGGTGGGGACAGGACGCGCGGCTGAGATGGGGGTGTTCTTCCGCAAGGGAGATGCGCTGCAACATCTGGATGAAGTTGGCGTTGTCGCATTGGACAAGACCGGGACGGTCACGCAAGGGCAACCCAGTTTGACAGACCTCATCACGGCCGACGGCTTTGACCGGGCAGAGACACTCGCCCTCATCGCATCTGTCGAGGCGCAGTCTGAGCACCCGGTGGCAGAGGCCATTGTGCAGTCCGCAAAGAGCGAAGGCCTGTCCTGGCCCGATGCGACGGAATTCCGGTCCGTGACCGGCTACGGTGTCGAGGCGCTTGTCCAGGGCCGCAAGGTTCATGTCGGTGCGGATCGCTTCATGGTGCAGCAGGGCATTGACACCAGCCCGCTGGAAGACCGCGAAAGGGCCTTGGCCGAAAAGGGACGCACCGCGCTTTATGCTGCGGTGGACGGATCCCTGGCGGCCGTGATTGCCGTGGCAGACCCGGTCAAATCCTCCAGCGCCGAAGTGATCGCAGCTCTGCATGATCGAGGGATCAAGGTCGCGATGATCACCGGAGACAAGAAGGCCACGGCAGATGCCATCGCCCGCGAGGTCGGGATCGACCATGTTATTGCAGGGGTGTTGCCGGATGGAAAAGTCGCCGCCCTGGACGAATTGCGGCAAGGGAACAGCAAGATCGCCTTTGTCGGAGACGGCATCAACGACGCGCCAGCGCTGGCCCATGCCGATGTCGGCATCGCCATCGGAACCGGCACGGATGTCGCAATCGAAAGCGCCGACGTGGTGTTGATGTCGGGCGACCTGCGCGGCGTGGTGAATGCCATCGACGTGTCGCGCAAGACCATGCGCAACATACGGCAGAACCTTATCTGGGCCTTTGGCTATAACGTCGCGCTGATCCCTGTGGCGGCGGGCGCGCTTTACCCGGCCTTTGGATTGCTCCTGTCGCCGGTGTTTGCCGCCGGGGCCATGGCGCTGTCCTCCGTGTCGGTTCTGACCAACGCGCTGCGGCTGCGACGGATCAAGGCGACGATGTCGGAACAGGATCCGCCCCACGACGCGGAGACGAAATTCGCAACGCAGCCCGCAGAATAGGAGACAGGTGTGAACATCGGAGAAGTATCAGAACGCGCGGGTTTGCCAGCGAAGACAATCCGCTACTACGAAGACATCGGCCTTGTCCGGCCTTTGCGCAGCGACAACGGCTATCGCGCCTTTCGCGACAGCGACATCCACAAGATCGCATTTCTCGGTCGCGCCAGGACGTTCGGGTTCTCGATCGAAGACTGCCGCACGCTGCTTGATCTCTATGAAGATGAGACGCGGGAAAGTGCACAGGTCAAGGCTGTCGCTCAAGAGCATCTGGCCGCCGTTGACGAAAAAATCGCCCAGCTCAAGTCGATGCGAGAGACCCTGGCTCACCTCGTTGACGCCTGCCAGGGCGATCACCGCCCCGATTGTCCAATCCTGAAAGATCTGGCCAAAGACCCGTAACGCACGATGCCTGGGCCAGACATTTATGGGGTTTCATGCCGTTTCGATATATCGTCTTGAAACCCTCCAGCGCTGGAATGTTGTTCCTCCACAAATAGAATCCATGATGGAGAGATCAGATGTCTGAAGATGCGATCGGGAAATCTCGTGGCGGGTCCGATACCCGTTCAAGTGAAGGTGCAGCACATTCGGGAGGCCATTCAGGTTCATCCTATGGCCGGTTTCTGGCGATGGTCGGCACATCGACTGCGATCATGTTCGGCCTGATGTACATCAACTCGTACTCCTTCGAACATGTCTACTGGAGCGAAACCCGATTTTACATGACGTTCATCATGGGCGCGACGATGGCGACCGTGATGCTCCTTTTCATGTTGAACATGTACAAGAACAAGGGCGTCAACGCCGCGATCATTCTCGGGTCTGTCGTGATGTTCGCCGGCGCGCTCTGGCTCGTGAGAAGCCAGGAGACCATTCAGGACGAAAGCTGGATGAGCGCGATGATTCCGCACCACTCCATTGCGATCATGACAAGCGAACGGGCCGAGCTGACAGATCCAAGGGTCGAGGCGCTGGCTTCGGAAATTGTGACGGCGCAAAACCGCGAAATTTCCGAAATGCGTTTCCTCATAGATGACATTGAGGCAAATGGCGAAGCCGGTCCTGAATGGCCACTTGGTGAAGCGGACGGTCCGGCTGAAATGGAGGGGCTTCAAGAAGCGATTGCAACCCCGGTGATTGCCGGAATCCGTCCTGCACCGCTCAAAGCCGAAGAAATAACACGCGCACTGGGGTCCGACGGACAATGCCGTTTCATTCGCGCCGTGAACGCCGATCCCATTCTGGTCACGGACGGGGCGGGGAACGGCGTCGCCAAGATATCCGGATCGCTGGTCAACTTCACGTCGCAAGACACAGTGACGTCCGGTGGCGTCCTGTCTGCCGATGGTGGCCAATTCACGCTGGCGCCGGGTGACGCGGACGGTGAAGACGCCACCCTGCTGTTTGAATTGACGGGAGAGACGCCTCTGACTGTCGGATTTACCGGGTATTGGACCTGCAACGGTTAAAGGATTTAAAGGAACGCGTCATGACGAGAGAGGCAAAATCCACCCCGAAGACGGCGGTTTTGTACCGAATGGTGATGGAGGAGCATGTTTGTCCCTATGGGCTGAAAATCGAAGGACCTGCTTGAGCGGGAGGGGTATTCGATTGAGGACCGGCCTCTGAACACCCGCGAGGAAACGGATGCTTTCATGGAAGAACACGGTGTCGAAACGACTCCGCAGACCTTTATCGGCAATGAAAGAATTGGTGGCTATGACGCGCTGAGGGAATTTTTCGGCCAGGACGTAAAGGATGACGACGAGACGACTTATCAACCCGTCATTGCGATATTCGCGGTCGCATTCCTTATGGCGCTTGGTCTCAGTTGGGCGTTTTACGGTTCGATCCTGACGCTGCGGGCATTCGAGTGGTTCATCGCGATCTCGATGAGCTTTCTTGCTGTTCAAAAACTGCAGGACGTCGAGACGTTTTCCACGATGTTTCTGAACTACGATCTGCTTGCCCAGAAATGGGTGCGCTATGGCTATGTCTATCCCTTCGGCGAAGCACTTGCCGGTATTCTCATGGTCGCCGGTGCCTTGGTCTGGATCAGCGCGCCTGTTGCACTGTTCATCGGTACGGTCGGAGCGGCTTCAGTTTTCAAGGCCGTCTACATCGATAAGCGCGAGATCAAGTGCGCCTGCGTGGGCGGCGGTTCAAACGTGCCGCTGGGTTTCGTGTCCCTGACCGAAAACCTGATGATGATATTCATGGGCGTCTGGATGTCGGCGCGTGCGATGGGCCTCTTTTAGGCCTAACCATCCGTTTTCAAAGCGGTCACAGGGTCGCCAAGTGCAGCCCTGCTCAGCGCGTCGAGAACGGCTTCGGACGTCAGAACCTCGGACAGGATGATCCCGTCTGGCGCGTTTGGCCCGTAGACGATGTTGAACGGGATGCCAAACCTGTTGTGGCTTTCCAGATACCGGGAAATGTCAGTGCTGGACCTAGTCCAGTCTGCCCGCATCGCAACGACATTATCACCCCGCAGTTGGTCGACCACGGGCGCACGGTCCAGCACCAGCGTCTTGTTGGCCTTGCACGTCAGGCACCAGTCTGCGGTCACGTCGACAAAGACGGTTTTTCCCTGCGACACCAGTTTCGGTATCTCGGAGCGATCGAACGCGACCCAGTCCTGGCCCACCGCTCTCGTCTGCGGCGGGATTGTCAGCGCCGTCGGCACCAGAAGGCTGAGAACAGCAACCACCACCAGCGCTGTCGGGCGCGTCAATCTGCCCGGCAAACGTATTGTTGCGAGAAGAATGAAAAGGCTCGTCATAAGCAGCACGGTCATGGCCACCCGGCCACCCGCCACCCCTATCAGTACCCAGAGCAGCCAGATCGCGGTCCCGGCCAGAAGACCGGCAAGCACCCATTTGACGACAACCATCCAACGTCCCGGCCTGGGCAACAACCGGACCAGACCAGGCTTCCCCGCCAGAACCAGATAGGGCAGGGAGAGCCCAAGCCCCAGAGCCGTGAAAACGAGAATGACATCAATCGGGCGCCCGGACAGGGCAAAGGCAACCGCTGTCCCCAAAAACGGGGCCGAGCAGGGCGTGGCCAGCACCGCCGCGAAGGCGCCTGTTGCAAAATCTCCGCCATACCCGTCGCGACCGCTTGATCTGGCCAGCCGTGACTGCAACCCGGAGGGCAATGAAACTTCGAACACCCCGAACAGATTGGCAGAGAACACGGCAAGCACCAGAAACATGACGGTCAGGAAAACAGGGCTTTGGAATTGCAGGCCCCACCCAACGGTGACGCCGACGGATTGCAGAACCAGAATGATTGCGGCGAGGGCCCACATGAACACCAGAACGCCAAGCGCCGACATCAGGAACCCATTCCGGACCTCGTGCGCTGGCTTGTTTCCATGATTGAGAACCGATGTCAGCTTGATGGACAGGACAGGCAGAACACAGGGCATGACATTCAGGATCAGACCGCCAAGAAAGGCAAAGGCCGCAATCGCCAGGATTTGCGTCAGATCCGGCAGGTTCGCCATAACCTCGAATGGTGCACCCGGGATGCGGTCTGACCAAGCGGGCTGCGCTGTCACCGCGCGTGATCCATCGGTCAAAGTCAGTTGCAGGGGCGGCGGATCCTCCCCTTGCGCGAGAAGAGGCAGCTTGGCCCAAAGGGCTGTTCCCGCATCATCGGTTCGGATGTCCGGTTTGCCAAAGGTGAATTCCGGCCCCAGTTCCGGAAAGATATCCGGCTTCACAAAGGCATTCGCACTGCGCGCCGTCACATAAAGCGCATCATCCGCGATCACCGCCGTTTCGACAATGATGTCGCTCTCTTCGGGACCAAGCGGCACCCGCTGGGCATACTCCGAAATCAGGCCCGCCGCCTTCGCGTCAATCCCGGTGCCCGCCGGAATTGTCAGTGCGAGATCGAAATCATGCGGCACACAGACAGTCGAGCACGCCAGCAATGAAACACGCGCCTGCAATGTTGCGGACTGGCCCGCAGTTTCGAGAACTGCCTGAATGGGCAGGACGACACGGGTCTTGTAGCCAAAATTCTCGATGCCGAATGCCGTGAAGCGCTCAGGCGCGGGCCAGAGCATCTGTGCGCTCACCAGATTTTCCGATCCATCCCATGAAATTTCAGGCGGCAGACCCACCTCGCCGGGCGAACGCCAATAGGCTTTCCAGCCCTCGGCCAGCTCGACATCCAGGCCAAGGGAAAGGGTTCTGGAGGTTTCCGCGACCCCATTTTCAACGGAGATGAGCCGGGCCGTGATTGTTGAATTCTCGTAGGTATCGCTCGATGCAGCAAAGCCCATGGAGGCCCAAAGGCAAGCCATGAGAAGGAAGAATAGGCGCAACGTGGTTCGCATCATCTTTTGGCTCGCTTCCACCCTTGTCCCGAGATCGAAATCCGAAGCACCTCTATGGCTGCATCTCCCGGTTGGTCAACTTTACAAACGGATACAATGTCGTTTGTGAAGCCATCCCGCTGCGAGAATAACGCGACGAAGTCCGCGTTCGTAGCAGGAAGGCCAATAGAAGCTTTTTTCTTCATTGAACATTTCAATCGCAACCGCGGCCTCCAACCTTCCAGCGCTGGAAATTGAAACCAAATGCGGATGACTTAGTTGAACGCTTAGCAATTGAGAGAAGGAAGAAGA
>NZ_JBIFFS010000012.1:0-66636 GCF_043557255.1 Sulfitobacter sp. 1A13353
CTCAACCCGTTCTATGGACGATCTCGTCCAGGCGATGGGTGGGACCGGCATCTCGAAGAGCCAGGTTAGCCGCCTGTGCGAGGAGATCGACGAGCGGGTCGATGCCTTCCTTACCCGTCCAATTGACGGCGAATGGCCCTACCTTTGGATCGATGCGACTTATCTCAAGGTCCGCCAGGGCGGGCGTATCGTCTCCGTTGCCGTCACCATCGCCGTCGGCGTCAATACAGACGGCCGCAGAGAGGTGCTGGGCATGTCCATCGGCCCGTCCGAGGCCGAAACCTTCTGGACGGAGTTTCTGCGCGATCTGGTGCGGCGCGGGCTATGTGGTGTGAAGCTGGTCATCAGTGATGCCCATGAAGGCATCAAGGCCTCAGTCGCACGCGTGCTGAACACGAGCTGGCAGCGTTGTCGGGTGCATTTCCAGAGGAACGCTCTTGCGCATGCAGGCAAGAGCAGCCGACGCGTCGTCTCCGCCTTTATCGCAACCGCTTTTGCACAGCCAGACCATGCGGCGGCGAAAGTCCAATGGCGCAACGTCGCCGACCAGATGCGGTCCAAGCTGCCCAGGCTCTCTGGGCTGATGGATGATGCCGAGGAAGACGTGCTCGCCTACATGACCTTTCCCCAACAGCATCGGACGAAGTTGCATTCGACGAATCCGATTGAACGTTTGAACGGCGAGATCAAGCGCAGGACAGACGTCGTCGGGATCTTTCCAAATGAGGCTGCCATACGTCGCCTCGTCGGCGCCATCCTCATGGAGCAGACCGAAGAATGGACTGTGCAGCGTGCGCGATACATGACGCTGGAAACCTTGGCACCGGTCTGCGATGATCCCATCATCAGCCTGCCTGCAACTCAGACGGACTGATCAGCTCGGCCGTCGAAAGCGCCCGGCCAGCCGCGAGTTACACCACGCTATGGGGCATGATCTCATTGCGGTCATCGGTGCAAAACATAGCGAAGGTCCGGTTTCCGTCCTATTGTCGATCAACCCCCGATTAGCCCACGGCTTTTTTTAATGACAAGTGACTTTACCGCATGGCTGACCTACCCTCGTTCTTTGCGACCGAAGCAGAGAAATAGAGGGTCTTGGTGAACACGCGCTTTTTAGAAACCTTCGTCACGGTCGCCAACTTGGGAAGCTTCCGGGCGGCAGCCGAGCAGTTGAATGTCAGCCAAGCGACGGTGTCCAGTCGGATTTCCTCACTTGAGACGGACCTTCAGGTCGATCTGTTTGACCGTGAGTTCCACGCCACCCGGATCACGGTGGCCGGGGCGATGATCCTCGACAAAGCGCAAGAGATGCTCGCGACGGAGCGCAATTTGCGCAACACGCTCTCCGATCCCACCACCGCCGTGGGGCGGGTGCGTTTGGGGTTGGTGTCTTCGGTCGTTCATACTTGGCTTTGTGACCTGATCGAAGAGGTGGCGCGCTGCTACCCCCGGCTGGAGCTTGAACTGACGGTCGAGCCCACGCCGAACATCGCCGCGGCTTTTGAACGCGGCGCGCTGGATATGTTGCTGACGACAGATGACCGCCACGACCAAACCTGCGTTTGCGCGGATTTGCCGCCGCTGGCCATGGGATGGTTCGGCCCCGAGGGGATGCGCGACGAAAAACTGTCCCTTGCGGATGTCGTTACCAGCCCGCTGATCACCTTTACCCGCAATTCACGCCCGCACGCCAACGTTCTTGCGCTTTTCAGCGATCGCGGCCTGCGGCCTTCGATCGTGCACTGCATCACCTCAATGGCTGCGATTGCGCGGTTGACGCAGCGCGGGCTGGGTATCGCGACCCTGCCGCTGGCCTGCGATTTGGCCGGGCCGGGAATCTATGAGCTTGATGTCGATGCGCAGCTGCCGCCACTCCCCCTCTATTGCATCTGGCGGCGCAGTTCCGACGTAGCCACCTACAAGGCAATTGCCGATCTTGCGCGGGCCTGTGCAGAGCGGCATCAGCAGCAGACCTGACACGGCCTGAATTGGCCTGATCGGAAAACCCTATCACCCCCCCCTGAATAATCCCGTTTGTCGTTGGACCCCATCTCGGCAAGTGTGCCCCAACAACAATCGACAAAGCTCGACCGCACCTCGACGGAGACGGGCCGTGCCCCGCCACGTGACGGGAAAGCTTTGTCCAAGGATCAGGATGCAGAATGAGCAATATCCGTACAACCGATCAGGCACAGCTTTTCGTCTGGAGCGATATCGACCCCGACCATGAGGCCGACTTCAACCAGTGGTATGACCGGGAGCATATGGAAGAGCGCGTTCGCATTCCGGGCTTCACCGGCGCGCGGCGCTATCGTGCGGTATCGGGCTCGGCACGGCGCTACCTCGCGCTTTACCGCGCCAGCAACATTGCCGATTTCACCTCGGAAGCCTACCGCAAAGCCTTTACCAAACAGACGCAATGGTCGATCACCAACTTCGGGCGCATGTCCAACACCCGCCGTCGGGTGATGCAAGTCGCGCAAGAGGGCGGCTTTGGCTGGGGCGGCGCGCTGGTGCTGATCGAACTGGTGCCAGATGCCATGGATCACGACGCCGTCGCCGACATGCTTGGTAAATTGATGGCCGAAGAGGGTGTGCTGCGCGTGCATCACATGATCCCCGACGCAACCCTTTCGACCCCGCTGCCGTCTGAAAACACCGAAGGGCGCGTTCTGGCGCCTTGCATCGCGGTGGATGTGACGTCAGAGCCGATCGCCGAAGCGACCCTGCGCCAGCTGACCGAAAAGCTGGGCGGCGCGGTGCGCGAGGCCGAAACCTTCCGCCTGATGTGGTCGCTGGACGCGCAAGACCTCCCCGCATTGGAAGACTGAGTGAACCACCCCGCCCTGCCAAAACGGCAGGGCAAGAACAACAAACCACCCCAACAGGAGATACCTCACATGAAACACCTTTTCATCGGAACCGCGATCGCGGCCCTGACAGCCGGTCTTGCCCATGCCGAAACGTGGAAAATGTCGGCCGATGCGCCCGACGGCAACTATCTGACCCAGAACATCCGCGCCTTCGCTGATGACGTGGCCCGCCTGTCGGATGGCGCGCTGGAAATCGACGTTGTGTCGAACTCGGTCCTGCTCAAGCGCCCCGAACTGAAGCGCGGCGTGCAGCGCGGCATCGTTCCCATCGGCGAAGTCCTGATCTCGGCGCTTGGCAACGAAGACGCGGTTTACTCTGCCGATGCCGTGCCGCTTTTGGCGACCACATTTGACGAGGCCCGCGCGCTTTGGGAAGCCTCCCGCCCGATCTACGAAGAAAAGCTGGCCGAAGATGGTCTGGTGCTGTTGTTTGCCGCCCCCTGGCCGCCGCAGGGCGTCTACATGAACCAGGAAGTGACCGACGCCGCCTCCTTCGAGGGTGTCAAATTCCGCGCCTACAACCCTTCGACCGCGCGTCTGGCCGAGCTTCTGGGCGCCGTTCCCGCCACCATCGCCACCTCCGAGATTAGCCAAGCCTTCTCGACGGGTGTCATCAACGGCATGATCACGTCGCCCTCGACGGGTGTCGACAGCCAAGCATGGGATTTCGTGTCGCATTACTATGACGTTCAGGCCTTTCTGCCCAAGAACATGGTGATCGTGAACAAAGGCGCCTACGATGGCCTGTCCGAAGAGGTGAAAACCGCGCTGCAAGAAGCGGCTGAACTGGCGGAAACCCGTGGCTTTGAGATGGCTGAGGAAGCCACAGGCGAAGCAACCAACACGATGGCCGACAATGGCATGAATGTCCTGCCGACCCCCGAAGGGCTGGCCAGCGACTTTGAGACCATCGCCGCGACAATGCGCACAGAATGGCTGGAACAGGCTGGCGAAGAAGGTCAGAAGATCGTCGACGCGATGAACTGATCTCAGCAGGCCCGGGCAGTCGTTTGCCCGGGCCTTTTTCCACATAGACCGGGGTATTCGCCCCCTCATTCGGAGCCCGCCGCCATGATGCTGACCCGCCATCTCTTCAACTTTTGCGGAGCCTTGGCCGCGCTGTCCTTGCTGGGGATCGCGGTCTTGATCCTGTCGCAGATCGGCCTGCGCCTAATGGGAAGCCAAATCCCGTCAGCCGATGATTTCGCGGCATGGGGGCTGAGTGCGTCGATCTTCCTCGCGCTGCCGGCCACGCTGATACGGGGCGATCATATTCGCGTCACATCGTTGCGGCAGTTGATGCCGGAACGTCTGGGTCATATCGCCGATATTCTGGCGGCGGCCTTTGCCGCCGTGATGATGGGCTGGGTCGCTTGGGCGATCTTTGGCTATGTCCACGAAAGCTGGACCTACAATGAAGTCAGCCAAGGCGTGGTGGCCGTCCCGCTGTGGTGGCCGCAGTCCGCGATGGTGCTGGGGTCGGTGCTGTTTGCACTGGCCTTTGCCGAGCGCACCCTGCGCCTGATCCTCGGGCTGCCAGTCGAGAGCGACGATACAAACGAACAAGGTCGAGGCGAATAATCATGGATATTTTTCTGCAATCGGCCGCTCTGGTCGTGACCTTGCTTGTGCTTTTGGGCTTGGGCATCTGGGTTGGCGTGGCGCTGATGGCCTCGGGCGTCGTGATCTTCTTGATGTTCACCTCTACGCCGGTCGATGCGATCCTCGGCACCACCATGTGGGCCCATTCCGCCAGCTGGACATTGACGGCGCTGCCACTGTTCATCTGGATGGGCGAAATTCTTTACCGCACACGTCTGGCCGAAGACCTGTTTTCTGGTCTCGCCCCTTGGGTCGGGCGACTGCCCGGCGGCTTGGCGCATGTCAACGTCGTGGGCTGCGGCATCTTTGCGGCGGTGTCGGGGTCTTCGGCTGCCACCACCGCCACCGTTGGTCGCATTTCCCTGCCAGAGCTGAAATCGCGCGGCTATGCCGACCGGCTTGCCATCGGTTCCTTGGCTGGATCGGGCACGCTTGGCTTGCTGATCCCGCCGTCGATCGTGATGATCGTCTATGGCGTCGCGGCCCAAGTGTCCGTAAACCGCTTGTTCATTGCGGGCGTCGTGCCGGGGCTGATGCTCATGGCGCTGTTTTCGGGCTATATCGCGATCTGGGTAAAGATGAACCCCGATGGCGTGCCAGACCCCGAACCCCGCATGCCTTTGGGTGAGCGCCTGCGCCGCCTGCGCATGTTGCTGCCGGTGGTGGGCTTGATCATCGGGGTCATCGGCTCGATCTATGCCGGGGTCGCCACTGCAACCGAAGCCGCCGCCATCGGCGTGGCCGGGGCGCTGATCATCGCGGCCTTCGGTCGGTCGCTGAACTTCGACAGCTTCACCGCCTCGCTTTTGGGGGCCACGCGCACCTCTGCCATGATCGGACTGATCCTGCTTGGCGCGGCCTTCCTCACTTCGGCGATGAGCTTTTCCGGCTTGCCCGGACAACTGGCCGAAATCATCTCGGCCAGCGGACTGGGCGCACCGGGGCTGATCGCTGTGCTGACCGTGTTTTTCGTGTTGCTTGGCTGTTTCCTCGATGGGATCTCCATCGTGGTACTGACAACCTCGGTTGTGATGTCCGCCGTGGCCGCCGTGGGGATCGATCCAGTGTGGTTTGGTATCTATTTGATCATCGTCGTCGAAATGGCACAGATCACGCCGCCGCTGGGATTCAACCTGTTTGTGATTCAAAGCCTGACTGGTAAATCGATTTTCGAGATTACCCGCATGATCATACCCTATTTCCTTATCTTGGTGCTGGCCGTGATCTTGCTGACAGCATTCCCCGGCATCGCGACATGGCTTGTAGAGCAAACGATCTAAAGGCAGACTTAATGACACAGACCGCCCAATCCCTTCTCGACGAGGCCCGCGCCCGTGCAACCTCGCCCGATTTCACCCACATTTTCGATGACCCGGTCGAAGGCGAAGGGCCGCTATGGGGGCTGAATGTCGCGGTAAAAGACCTGTTCGACGTGCGGGGCCAAGTCACCCATGCGGGGTCGCTGGTTCGCAATGATGCATCGTCCGCAACCAAGGACGCTGAGGCAGTTGCGCGACTGCGCGGCGCAGGCGCGGGGCTGGTCGGTCACGCTAATATGACTGAGTTCGCCTATTCCGGCCTTGGTCTGAACCCACATTACGGCACCCCCCTCACCCCGCTGCGCGAAGGCTGTATTGCCGGTGGTTCGACCTCGGGCGGTGCCTCTGCCGTGGCGCGGGGAACGGCTGACATCGCGCTTGGGACAGATACTGGCGGCTCCGCGCGTATCCCTGCGGCTTTTTGCGGGTTATTCGGATTCAAGGCGACGGCGCGAACGATCTCTCGCGAGGGGGCGGTGCCGCTTTCGCATTCGCTGGATAGTGTCGGCGTGCTGACCCGGGAAGTTGGGCTCCTGCGCCCGGTGTTGAACGTGCTGCGGGACCAACCGCTTGCCGCGTCCTCTGCGCCGCGTGCTGTCATAGTACCGGAAAACTTCGGCATGGACGGGTTAGACGCCGAGGTCGCCGACGCCTTTGAAGCCGCTCTCGAAGCCCTTCGGACCTTTGGCGTCAGCATCCGGCGGCAAACCCTCGATTTCTTCGAGGACTACCGCGCCCTACCCGTTTGGCAATTCTCGGCAGTTGAATCCCGCGCCCATCATGGCGCCCATTTTGACAAAACCCGTGCCGAGCTCGATGCGCGCGTCGCCTCGCGTATGGCGCGGGCAGATGGCGTCACCGGCATCGAATTCGCCCGCACGATAGCCGTGCGGGAAGCACTGATCGCGCGAGCGGCGCGCGTTTTTGGCGACACGCCCGTGGCGTTGCCGAGCGTGGCCATCATGCCGCCAAAGCTGGCTGACCTGAACGACGATGCAACCTATGACCGGATCAACCTGCTGGCGCTGCGCAACACCAGCCTGGCGAATGTGATCGACGGCTGTTCGATCAACATGCCGATCACCAGCCATCCCGGCGCCGGTTTGATGCTGACCGCTCCGGCGGGACGGGATGCGATGTTGATCGCAATGGCCGAAACATTACAGAGCGCGTTATGAGCGAAAACGCCCAACGCCCCACCGCCTATGTGGCGTTGGGCGCACAGCGCTACCGTGTAAGCCATGTCAGCCATTCCATGCTATCGGGCATTTCCGATGTCGCGGTCATGGGCAACAGAATTGTGGTTCTCCGGCGGCAAGCACCTGAACTGATCATGCTCGGTCCGGACGGTGCGATGACGGGCGAAAGCTCCGATCTGCCGCAGTTCGTATGCGGCCACGGGCTTCGGGCCACCTTTGAGAACAAACTGGCCGCCACGGACATGGATGGCCACAAGATCGTGCTGCTCAATGATACAATGCAAGAGCTTAGCCGGATGGACTGCGCGGAGCGTCCAGGCTTAGGACGCCCCTTCAACCATCCCTGCGATTGCACCCAAGGTCCGGACAGGCGCTATTATGTTGCCGACGGATATGGGAACAGCGCGGTTCACATCTTTGATCCCAAACTGTGCCACCTTAAAACCTTTGGTCATCCCGGAACTGGACCGGGCGCGTTCTCGACCCCGCATAGTCTGCTGTTCGACAGCCAAGGCAGGCTTTGCGTGGCTGATCGTGAGAACAACTGCGTTCAACTCTTTGATACCGAAGGCCGCTGGCTGGGACAGATTGAGGGCTTGCACAAACCGATGGCGTTGGCTCTGACACCCGATGGTCTCTTGCTGGTCAGTGATCAGACACCACGTCTATCAGCCTATGCCCCGAATGGTGAGTTAGTTGGGCGTTGCCGCACCTTTTCCACCTATGGTCACGGATTGGCTGTGCATGGGAATGGGACCATCATCATCGCAGAAATGAACCCAGATCGCGTCACCCTGCTGTTCCCAATGCCCTTAGTAGATGCATTCTGAAGTACCCCTGAATTAAAACACGGTTAAATAAAGGTTCCAAGTTTTCGCGGTGAGTTGGCATGGCGTTGGCCGCTGCTTTCGGCCCGTTGCTGCCGTTCGCTTCTTAGCCGGGCGCTGCGGCGCAGCTTCGTCGAACCGGTCATTCGTCCATCGCGCAGCATTTTCGGAGGGTGAAGGTCGGCAGAGCGGACGAAGCTGACTTTTGATTCATTCGGTCCAACAGCCGGTATCAACTCGTAACTGTGTATTCGGCGAAATTCGTTCGAAAACACGCAATGCAGCGAAAATCGGTAACGAGTTTTTGGGTCGCCGACGGCAGTATTGAGATCGCTATGGTATTTCGACGAACACAGATCTTTGGGTTATGTCTGGTTTGATTATCGCGGTCTTGGTTGGCTCCCGCGCACAAGCACGGGAGCCTTCTTCGTTAACCTAGAAGAACCCAAGTTTGTTGGGGTTGTAGCTGACCAGCATGTTCTTGGTCTGCTGATAGTGGTCCAACATCATCTTGTGGTTCTCGCGTCCGATGCCGGATTGTTTGTAACCTCCAAAGGCCGCATGCGCTGGATAAGCGTGATAGTTATTCACCCAAACACGGCCTGCTTCGATTGCGCGGCCCATACGGTAGCAGGTATTCATATCCCGCGACCAAACGCCGGCACCAAGGCCGTACATCGTATCGTTCGCAATTGCCAAGGCTTCTGCTTCGTCCTTGAAGGTTGTGACCGAAACGACCGGGCCAAAGATTTCTTCCTGAAAGACGCGCATGGAATTGTCGCCTTTAAAAATCGTCGGCTGGATGTAGTTACCGCCTGACAATTCGCCACCAAACTCCGCAGCTGCACCGCCAATAAGAACTTCAGCGCCTTCTTCACGGCCAATGGTGAAGTAAGACAGGATTTTCTCTTGCTGGGCGGTACTGGCTTGGGCGCCAACCATCGTTTCAGGGTCACGTGGATCACCGTGCTTGATCGCTTTCACACGTTCGATGACGCGCTCCATGAAGGCCTCGTAGATGTCTTCCTGCACCAAGGCGCGTGACGGGCAGGTGCAAACTTCGCCCTGATTGAAGGCGAACAGAACGAAGCCCTCGATCGCCTTATCAAAGAACGCATCGTCTTCGCGCATGATATCGGAGAAGAAGACGTTAGGGCTTTTGCCGCCCAGCTCAAGCGTGACGGGGATCAGGTTCTCGGTCGCGGCTTGCATGATCGTGCGGCCTGTCGCCGTAGACCCTGTGAACGCGATCTTCGCGATACGCTTTGACGTGGCCAATGCCGCGCCAACTTCCGCGCCATAACCGTTGACGATGTTCAGCACACCCGCCGGAAGCAGGTCATTGATCAGCTCTGCCAAGACCATAATCGCAGCCGGTGTTTGTTCCGCCGGTTTCATCAACACGCAGTTGCCCGCAGCCAGTGCTGGCGCAAGTTTCCACGCGGCCATCAGAATTGAGAAGTTCCATGGAATGATCTGGCCGACGACGCCCAGCGGTTCATGGTAGTGATAGGCCACAGTATCGGCATCAATTTCGCTCATTGAGCCTTCTTGCCCACGCAGCACACTCGCAAAATAGCGGAAATGGTCTGCGGCAAGCGGAATGTCCGCGGCCATCGTTTCGCGGATCGGCTTGCCGTTGTCCCATGTTTCGGCTTGGGCCAGCAGCTCGAGGTTGTCCTCAATCGCGTCTGCGACCTTCAGCAAAATGTTTGCACGCGCGGTTGTCGACGTCGCGCACCACGCGGCTTTCGCCTCATGTGCAGCGTCCAATGCCAGATTGACGTCATCCGCGTCAGAGCGGGCGATGTCGTTGATTTTTTCGCCGGTAATCGGCGTCACGTTTTCAAAGTAGCGTCCGTTCACAGGCGGCACGAATTTGCCGCCGATAAAGTTGTCATACTTTGTTTTGAACGGAGACGTGTATGTCCCAGACTCAGTATGTGCGAGATCTTTCATTATTTTTTCCTCCTGAATGCCCAAGTCCTCCACCCGGGCTGAGGCATAACCTGACAAGGGCTTTCGCGTCCGTCAGTAGGGCAAAACAGAAAGAGTGGGTGATGTGTCTCATCCCTGAGACAGATTCAGTCAGGTTTCGTGCAAGCCCAGCCGCTTCATGCGCCGATAGAGCGTCGCGCGGCCCACACCAAGCTGGCGCGCGGCCTGTGACACGTTGCCGTCGGCCCGCGCAAGCGCACGCACCACGGCGGCGCGTTCAGCGCGCTGGAACCCTGTGGGGCCGTCTTCCTGGCCCAAAATATCAGCGGCAGGACGCGCGGCAAGCGGCCCCGTTCCGGCCAATCCAAACGCGCGGCGTGCCTCGCGGGTTGCGCCAATGACAAGGTCGTGGCTGTCCACGGCCAGCAGGGTCGCAGAATCCGCTTCACTGCTTTCGGCCACGATAATGCGCGCCGCGCTGAACGCCGCCCGAAAGTTGGCCTCTTCAATCGCGCGGGCGGTTTGCGCCACTTGCGCCCCGATCAGTCGATTAAAGGCCTCGGTTTGATCCGCCCGCGCCGAGGACACATCAAGCGCGGCCACGATCTGCCCGTTCTCGTCAAAAATCGGCGCATCAATACAGCTCATTCCGGTGTTGCGGGCATGAAAATGTTCGTCCTGATGAATGATCACACGGCGACGCTCGGTCAGGCAGGTGCCAATCCCGTTGGTTCCCTCACGCTCCTCGCTCCAGTTCGCGCCCGCGCTCAGGCCCCAGCGTTCAAAGGCAGGGGTGTCAGCATCCGACATGCGCTGGTCGAGGATAACGCCCTCGGTGTCCGTCATCAGAACCGCACACCCCGATTGCCCGACGAGCAAATACAACGCGTCCAATCGCGGTGCGGCGACCATCATGAACTTCTCGTAGACCTCCAACCGTTCCCGCAACGCAGCGTGTTCAATCTTGTCTGGTGCGCGTCGGTTGTTGGGGTCCAACCCGTGTTTCTGCACGGATCGATGCCAGCTCGCCGCGATTTGCGAACGTGCGGCAGCAGAAGCGGAACGTGTCGCTTCGAGAACTCGATCAGCGTGCGAAGTCTTAGGGTCCATCGGCCTTCCTATTATCGTGAAGGTGGACCTATCTTATGGCAATCGGTGCATCTGGCAAGCTGATTGCAATTCCAACAAGCAGCACCAGCACAATCTGTTTGATATTGGCCGCGAAGTTGAAGGGATATTCTGCTTGCGTATTGAACTGTGTTTAGTTTGTGTTTCGCCCAGAGATAGCCAAAGTAGCAAGATGCACTACTGAAGAAGCAGACTTTCGTGCAGATTGCAGCATCGGTATGAGAGGGCTCGAAGCGGACCTGCGGCAGCGCGGCGGGAACGCTCGTTCGGGTTGGACTTTGGCCGTCGCTCCCGGCCCATTGCGGCCTTTGACCGGGCCCTGCTTCCGCTGCGACACGGCCCGTCATTTCGGATCTTCGCTGCGGGCGCGAAATTAAGGCGGAGGCGAACTGGTGGTGTGCGGACTTTCCTTCCGTTCGGCTCGAGTGCTCGATTTGCGCTGCAAATGCGAAAGTCGTCAGGGACAGAGAGTGAAAAGCGGTTGTTTCTCGCCCTTGCAAAAGACATGAAGTTGCTCTGGGAGAGTTGCAAGCCAGCCTTGGAACTCCGAATGCGCGACGGCAAAGTCCCTTGCAACTCTTGGACTATTGCTGTGAACAAACCTCAGCCGTCCGATCTGAATTGGTTCGACATCGCGTTCGGGTAGCGGAAGACAACGAACTGCGACCAGACGACACAAGCTAACGCACTATGTTATCGGAACGCCAGCGCACTGAACGAAATCAAATATCTATCTCCTTGCCGCCGGTTCGACAGGATCGCGGTGGCGACCAATAAAACAGTTGTGGGGGGCGCTGGCACCCCCCCTTTGGATCGCTCGTTCGAGATAGCATCGTTCTTCAGGATGCCGGAGTGGCCACAGGCTTGGATATGACCACCCGTTCGTTCAGCATCGACACCGCGGCACCTGCGACCAGGGCCCAGAAGGGCGCACTGATGCTGAGGAACGACACGTTCGACATCGCTACGATCAGCGCGACAAAGGCACCGATCTGGTGGCCCGCCTTGCGGTCGAAGGCGGACTGGAACGCGCTGAGAAGGACGGTAATCATCGCCAGACCGGCCACGGCCCCGATCAGCGGTCCGGGCAGCGCCATGATCAACGGCACCGCGACGCCGGCGAAGACCCCGAAGGCCGCGAACAGCACGCCGTTCAGGACCGTGGCCGCATATCGCCCCTCGGGGTTCTCGCCGGCCTGATCGGACGAACAAATCGCTGTCATCGGCCCTGCGATATTGGCGTTATGGCCGCCGATCAGTCCCGCCAGCATGCCGCCGATGCCCGAGATAACGGTCATCGCGTTGATCGGCGGGCGGTAACCCTCGGCGTAGAGGACCCCGATAGCTTGAGCATTCTCGGCGCCGATGACCAGCACGGCCAACGGCACGGCAATGGCCAGGAAGGCGTCGACGGTGAACACGGGCGTGGTAAACTCCGGTGCGACAAAGCTGATCGCCGCCTCGCCGCCCTGAAAGCCTCCCGTCAGGGTCACGGCCACGAGGCCGAGGACAAGTGCCGTCAGCACTGGCGGCACTGCGCGCAGGAACCGCATCGACAGAAAGAAGGCGATGGTCGCGGCCCCGACCACGATGGGCAGCTTTTCGATCGAGGTGACCGCTCCAATACCGAAACGGATGAGTGCGCCTGCGATCATCGCCATCACGATGGGCATGGGCAGCCAGCGCATCACCTTGCCAATGAGCCCGGTGATGCCGAGGACGAACACCATTGCGCCCGCCATCAGGAACGCTCCGACCGCCTGTTCGAAGGGAAACGCGCCAAGCGCGCCCGCGACCAGCGCTGCGCCCGGGATCGAATAGGCCCCGGTTACCGGCAGCTTGTAGTAAAGCGCCATGATCAGGCTGATTAGCCCGCCAAGGCCATAGATCGCCAACAGCCAGGCTACTGTCTGTCCCTCGGTCAGCCCGCCATTATTGGCCGCCCCGATCACGATCAGCGCCGGGCCCGAGCATCCGAAGATTGCCGCGACCAGTCCCGCGCTCGCTGTCTTGATGCCCAGCGCCTCGCGTAGGCCCGATAGGCCAGCGCCGAAGCCCGGACCCTTCTCGATCCAGTTCGATTGTCCTGTCTGTTCCACTTGGGTCTCCTCCCTTTAATGTAGTTGCTTGGCCGTCTCAGCGGCCGGTGAACGCGGGCTTGCGCTTGGCGTGGAAGGCCTCGACGCCCTCGCGGAAATCCTCAGATTGGCGCAGGCGACTGTAGTTCAGCCCCTCCATCTCGATCGCGGTGCTGAGAAGCGCATCGTCGGTGTCGTTCAGCAGCTTCTTCGCGGTGCGCTGCGCCATCGGTGAAAATTCGCGCAGCTCGGTGACCAGGTCGGTCACCGCCTGTTCGAGATCGCCGTCGGGCACGCATTCGGTGGCGATACCCCAATCGAGTGCTTGTTGACCCGGGATGCGCTTAGATCGCATGACGATGTCCTTAGTGCGGGTGACGCCGACGATTTTCTGCAGCCGGGCAGAACCGCCCGAGCCGGGGATCTGACCCAGCTTCTGTTCGGGCAGCGCGTAGCGACAGGTCTCGGACACGATTCGGAAATCGCAGGCCAGCGACAGCTCGAAGCCGACGCCGAACGTGTAGCCACGATTGGCCGCGATCACCGGCTTGGTGCAGCGCGAAGGCGCGGCAATGTTCCAAGCCAGATGCGAGACATGCTCGGGGCTTGCCTCAAGGAAGCCTTTGATATTGCCACCCGACGAGAAATGCTCGCCTTCGCCCGAGATCACGATGATGCGCACGCGATCATCGGCATCGAGAGCCTCGAAGACAAGGCGCAGCTGATCGCGTGCGCCCATCGAGATGACGTTGTAGGGCGGTCGCGCGAGGATGATGTCGGCGCGTTCATTGCTCGCATTGAGCTGCACGTGGAAGCCGTCGAGTTCAGCGAGGCGCGGATCGGTGAAGGTAAGGGTTTCGGTCATGTTAGCGTCTTTCATGTCAGTTTCTTTCCTTGGATTCATACGGGTGTGGTCTCGGTCGGCTCGGCCTCGTATTCGCCTGCGACGAGCAGACGGCGGAGGAGCTTTCCGACCGGGGATTTCGGGATTTCGCGAACGAAAACGTAGCGGCGCGGACGGCGGAAATTGGACAGGTCCGAGTTGCGACAATGGGCGTCGAGATCGTCTTCGGTAACATCGCCGGCGCGCTTGACGAAGGCAGTCACGACCTTGCCCCAACGCGCATCCGGCAGGCCAACCACAGCAACCTCGGCCACAGCGGGGTGCAGCGAGAGGAAGCTTTCCACCTCGACGGGTGAGACGTTCTCGCCTCCAGTGATGATCATGTCGTCGGCGCGGCCCGTGACGAATAGATCACCGTCGTCGTCGAAATGGCCGCAGTCGCCGGTGAAATACCAGCCGTCGCGGATCGCCTTGCGGTCCGCCTCGGGGCGGTTCCAGTAACCCTCGAAGGCCTCGTCGCCCTGCATGCAGGCAACGATTTCACCTTCCTCTCCTGGCGCGCAGGTCTCGCTGGCATCCGCCGCGCCGAGCGGCACGACGCGCAAACGCTGGTTGATCGCCGCGCGGCCCGCCGATCCGGGTTTGGCCGCAGCGTCCTGGCAGATGGAGAAGGTGTAGATCTCGGACGAGCCGTAATGGTTCACGAAAAGATCGGGCTGAAAAGCCTCCGCGAGTTTCTGCAACAGGCCATCGGTCATCGACGCGCCTGCAAAGCCCAGCTTGCGCACGCATGCAACCCGGTCCGGCGTGAATGCGGTGTGGTGGACAATGTCGTGATAGAGCGTCGGCACCAGATAGAGGTTGGTGACCCGATGATTCTCGATGGCGTCCAGCGCACCCGGCACGTCAAAGCGCGGCAAGCAGATGAAGGCACCGCCGATCACGCTGGCTGACAGAAGCGACCGGATGCCCATCGTGTGATAAAGCGGCATGACGCCCAGCGTTCGCTCGCCGTGATGATACATGTTCTGAGCCACATGGGCGATGGCGGCGGCGCGCTCGGCACGGTGGCGACGCGGCACGCCCTTTGGCTTCGAGGTCGTGCCGGATGTATAGAGCATGACCGACAGATCCTCGGGCCCCGCTTGTGGCACGGCGTCGGGCGCGTGTCCCGCCAGCAGCGCCGCGAGGCCCTGATCGCCGCCCAGCGGTATGACTGTCAGGCCGTGGGCCAGCACCGATCCGGCTACCGCGCCGGACGCGGCATCATCATGCACCAGCACGCGGGTCGCGCTGTCGCGCAGAGCGTGGTCCAACTCATCGGCGGTGACACGCCAGTTCACGGGCGTTATGACGATCCCGGCAAGTTGGCAGGCCCAATGCAGCGACGCATTCTCCCACCGGTTCTGCATTGCCGTGACGAGTGTATCGCCCTTCCGCAGGCCGATCTGGCCAAGCCCATCCACCAACGCGCTGATCCGGCGATACCAGTCACCATAAGTGATTGTCTGTTCCCCTTCGGCGATGGCCATCGCGTCGGGGTCGCGTTCCACGGACGCGAGAAAGCTGGTTCCGAGGTCAAGCATCGATTGGTCCTCCCTTGATGCGGTTGCGGGCGGCAAGCGCCGCCTGAACGATGGGCGCGTAACCCGTGCAGCGGCACAGATGTCCCGAGAGCGCCTCGCGGATCGCCCCTTCATCCGCGTCCGGTTGGCGCAAAAACAGCGCGTCGAGCGTCATCAGGATGCCCGCGGTGCAGAAGCCACATTGCAGCGCAAAGTGTTCGCGAAAGACTTCTTGCAGGGAGCTCAGCGCATCGTCTTTCGCAAGCCCCTCCACCGTGCGGACCTCGCAGCCCTCGGCCTGTTGGGCGAGCATCAGGCAGGCGCGCGCGGGCTCCCCGTCGATCTGGACCGTGCACGCACCGCAGACGCCGTGTTCGCAGCCCACATGAGTGCCGGTTGCGCCGATCTCGTGGCGCAGGACATCCGTCAGCAATGTGCGTGGCGACACACGCGCCGAAACGGGACGTCCGTTCAGGGTGAAGCGCACCGGGTGCGTCTCGTCTTGGGTCAGTCGCGGCATGACAGTGCCTCCTTCAAGGTTGCGCGGCCGAGTTGCCGGACCAGATCGCGGCGGTAGCGGGCGGTCGCGTGCAGGTCGTCGCGGGCCTGCAGATGCCAGGCGAACTCGTTCAGCCGCTCATCGAGACCCTGCGCGTCTGCGGGCAGATCGAGCGTGCTGGGCGTGTCGGCGACGCCGCCCACGCTCAGCGTGGCGGTGCCGTCGGGTCGGGCGATGGCGGCGCAGGCGACGATGGCGAAATCACCATGGCGGCGGGCCACTTCGCGGAACGCGTATCCGGTGCCTGTTTGGTGGGCCGGGAAAGTGACCGAGGTGATCATCTCGCCGGGGGCGAGGTCAGTGGACATCATGCCCTGGAAGAAATCGCGCGCCGCGACGGCTCGTGTCTTGCGACGGCGGCGCAGGGTCACGGTGCCGCCGAGGGCAATTAGGCAAAGCGGCAGCTCGGCGCTGGGATCGGCATGGGCGACAGAGCCGCAAACCGTGCCGCGATTGCGCAGTTGCGTGTGTCCGACCCATGGCAGCGCGGCGCGCACCAGCGGCAAGCGGTCCGCCAGATCCGGCCAGCGTTCCAGCGTGCTCTGGCGCACGGCCGCCCCGATGGTGACGTTATCGCCCTTGGCCTCGATCCGAGACAGCGCCGGGATGCGAGTGATGTCAACGAGTGTGGCGGGGCGCGCGAGGCGCATGTTCAGCATCGGCATCAGCGACTGGCCGCCCGCGATGACCCGTGCCTCGGTGCCACCTTGATGCAGTGCTTCCAGCGCTTCGCCCATCTCCGTGGCGGCGACATAGTCGAATGGGGCGGGCTTCATGACCGGCCTCCTTTCGTGATGCGGTGGAAAAGGCCCATGAGCCGCGCCAAAGGCCCGCCGCGCGCGCCGCCGCCGCAATGGCGGGCCAGCGCGCGGAAGAACTCGCCGATCACGACCTTGGCTGCGCCGTCCAGAAGCCGCCCGCCGACCGAGGCGACCTTGCCGCCGATCTCGGCCTCGTAGCGGTAGGCGATCTCGGTGCCGTCGTCGGTGTCGGTCAGTGTGATGCGGCCGTGTCCGCCACCGGTGCCAAGCGCGCCAACAGCTTGGCCCGACAGCGTCACGGCGTTGGGCGGGTCGAGGTCCGACAATTCAATATCGGCCTTGTAGCGGCCCCGGACTGGCCCGACGCCCAGCGTCACATCCGCCTTGAAGCGTGTCTCGCCGACCTTCTGCACGCCGTGCGAGCCGGGAATAATTGCATCGAGCGTCGCGGGATCGAGCAGCATCTGCCAGACATCGGTGCGGCTGGCCTGCACCAAGGCGCGGCCTTCGCCCGTGAGCTTGCGCCCACCCACCGTGGCCTCGGCCTTCGTCTCGGGCACCGGGTCTTTCGGGGCGGGCTCATCGCCGAAGATATGCGGCGCGAGCTTGGCCGCGGTCACCGGGAGGACGATGTCTGGTGCATCGCCTTCGGGGGCCAGCGCGTCGGCCACGGCATTGGCGATGCAGACGGGTGTTGACATACAGTTGCCTTCGCCCACACCCTTGGCACCGAGCGGTGTGAAGGGCGACGGCGTCTCGTGATGCAGGATGACCGGTTCGGGCACCTCAATCACCGTGGGCAAGAGATAATCGGCCAGCGTGCCGGACTGGAATGAACCGTCCGGACCGTAGGCATATTCCTCAAGGAACGCCGCGCCCACCGCCTGGGCAAAGCCCCCGCGCACCTGTCCTTCCACCATCGCGGGATGCAGGATGCGCCCGCAATCGTGCATGGTCACATATCGGTCGATCTTGGGTTCGGCTGTCTCGGGGTCGATTTCGACCCCACAGAAATCGAAGATGAACCCGTGACAGAGCGAAGAATTGATCCCGTCCTCGGCTGTCGGAGCCTCCAGTTCGGGTGGGCTCCAATAGACCGTCTCGCGCAGGGTTTGATCCACGCCGTCCGGCACGGTGCCCGGCGACCAGTGCGCCGTGGCGGCGACCCGCGCGAAGGACAGGCCGTTGTCAGGATTGTCCCTGGCGCGTATGCGGCCCGCCTCGAAGGACACGTCCTCGAGCGCAATGTTCAGCTGCGTGGCCGCGACCTTGGCCAGCTTGTCGCGCAGCCGCGTTGCAGCGATCTCGGTCGCACCAGCGACCGCCGGGGCAAAGCGCGAGGCGTAGTTGCCCGAGGCGATGGACCAGGCATCGCGCATCGTGTCCACATCAGCCAGAACCCGCACCGCCTCCATCGGCAGGCCGAACTTGTCGGCCACGACCTGCGCCAGCACGGTCCGGTGGCCTTGACCCTGCGGGACCGAGGCGACCTTGACCGTAACCGAGCCGAGCGGGTCGATTGCGATGGTTGCGGTTGCCTGCGCGCCGTTCTTGGGCCCTGCCTTGGCACGCTCTTCAGGGGTCAGGACGGTGGTGATGTAACCCATATTCGATACTGAAGGCTCAACAACGCAGGCAAAGCCGATGCCATAGCGTCGGCCTTCGGCGCGGGCCCTGTCGCGGCGGGCGTAAAGCTCGGCAAGACCGCCTTCGGCGACCGCGCGGTCCAGCGCCGCGGCGTAATCGCCCGAGTCGTAAAGCGCACCGCTTGCCGTGCGGTAGGGAAACGCCCCGGCAGGGATGAGGTTGCGGCGGATGACCTCCAGCCGGTCCAGCCCAAGCTGCCGCGCGATGGCATCCATCAGTCGCTCCAGTGCGAAATAAATCTGCGGGCCGCCAAAGCCGCGGTTAAGGCCCGTTGGCGTCTTGTTCGTCAGCACGACACGATTGCGGATCGCCAGATTCTGGATGTCGTAGGCACCGGTCATGTTGCCGTGCATCCGGTAGAGAGTGGCGGGCTCCGGCGCGCGCAGATGGGCACCGCAATCCTCGATCTGATCCCAGTCGAGTGCGGTGATCCGACCATCCGCCTCAACCGCCGCTTCAATCCGGGTTTGCCGATTGGTCGCAGAAACGCTGGCCGACAGATGCTCCAGCCGGTCCTCGATCCACTTGACCGGCGCGCCCGCGATGCGCGCGGCGATGCCCGCGAGGATCATGTAGGGAAAGACGCCCTGCTTGATCCCGAAAGAGCCACCGGAATCGGGCGGTGTGCGCAGCCGCAGCCGGTTGCCCGGCACGTTCAGTGACCGGGCAACCACCGCGTGGATCGAGAAAGGACCCTGAAAATTCGCTGTGACGTCATAGGCATCCTCGCCCGGCTCGTAGTTGGCGATCACGCCGTAGGTTTCGATGGGGGTGCAGGCGCTGCGCGGATAGGTGACGTCGACGCCGATGCGGTGCGGGGCGGCCTCGAACGCCGCTTCGGGATCGCCGTAGCGGAAGCGCCTTTCGTTAATGAGGTTTCCGCCGAGGCTGGGATGAAGCACCGGCGCATCGTCCGAGAGCGCCGCGACGGGATCGACCACTGAGCCGAGCGGGCCATAGTCAACCGCGACCAGATCTGCGGCATCCTCAGCCAGGTAGCGGTCGGTTGCCACGACCATGACCAGCGGTTCGCCGACATAGCGCACGCGATCCACCGCCATCGGCCAGCATTCGACATCGGCCTTCACGCCCACGGTCATCGACCGGGTGCGCGCGGCGACGTCCTGTCCGGTGATGACGGCGACGACGCCGGGCGCGCGGGCCGCCTCGGCGGTGTCGATCGACCGGATGTCGGCGTGTGCGTGCGGCGACCGCACGAAGGCCAAAGCCAGCGTTCCGGGTGCCACCGGCAGATCATCGATGTAACGCCCGTGCCCCGACAGGAGTGCCGGATCCTCGACGCGTGCGACCGAGCGGCCGACGAGTGGCTCTGTAACGGTATCTTTCATGTCTCCTCCCGGCTTGGCATGGGCAAGCCCTTGGGAAGTGACGTTAGGCGCGCATCCGCAGGCCCCGCGATCCCGCCAGGTCTCGGACCTTACCGAGGAGTCTCAAAAACCGGGGTCAGCCGCTGTCGCGAAGCGCCGAGACATCGCGGAAGGTGCTCGGCGAGGAGCCAGCATGGTCATGGAAGAAGCGCGAGAAATGCGCCGGCACTGAGAAGCCCAAATCGGCAGAGATGTCGGTGAAGCTGCGGGTGTCGTTGGCGACTGCCTGCACCGCGCGCTCGACCCGCTGGGTGTTCAGATAGACACGCGGAGAAATGCCGGTCTCGGCCTCAAACAACCGGAAGAAATGCGCGCGGGACACGCCGCTTTCGCGTGCCAACCACTCCATCGAAGGAATGCGAGCCGGGTCCGCTCGCATCAAGGCCTGGGCCCGCGCGATCCGCCGGTCGGGCGCCCGCATTGCTGTGGCCCGCGCCCGAAGCGACGGCTGCACCTCGCGCCAAAGCGCCAGCCGCTCGATGATCGAAACCATCAGCCGCCCGATCAGCCGCTCATGTGTTGCGGCGTCGCCTGGGTCCTGCACCATCGCCTCGGCGGTCTCGCCGACCTGACGGCGGATCTGCGGGGTGATGGCGCCGCCCGGATGGGGGAAAAAACCCGGTCCCGCACTCGCTTCCCAATTGCCGCGAAACGCGCTCAGCCAGATCGGCTCAATGTAAAGCGCGAGGATGATCGTCGGCGGTTGGCCCGCGCGGTGCACGTAGCTGTGGTGTTCCCAAGCGTTGATGAGCACGGCGCTTTCGTCGGTCAGCGCCACGCGCCGACCGCCCACGTCAAACTCGGTATCGGCACCCTCGACCTTCAGCAGCACGTGGCATTGTGCATGGGCATGCTTGACAAGGGGCCGGTCCATATCAAGGAGAGCGACCCGCCCGAACGTCCCGATAGCGATCCTCAGAGCAGACGACATCTGGAATCGTTACCAGTTTTCGCGAACCTGTCAATCTCGCTCGGCTGCAAGTATCTCGGGTGCAGGTATCATGGCGGTTGGACGTTTCAGGCCATCCTCGAAGGCACTTGTTCAATCTGTAACTTCACTCGTTCGCGGATGCCGAATACCCTGCTTGATCAACGTGGTCGCAATCTGGTCGGCTTAATAAATCTATTTCGTTGGTGCGGAAATCGCTCCGCTTAGCGCAAACGCACTTCGGTATGCGCAAAACACCTTCGGCGACACAGAAGCCATTTCCTTTCAGTCGCATGGAAATTTGAGCTTCTTCCAAATCTCAGTCGTGTGAGCGGAGCAGAGCCTTACATCGACAAGCGTAGTCACAGATGAAACTGTCAAATACCGAATGATTGAATAGAAAGAGAAGGCTGAGCACTGGTCTTTGGCTGCGCTGGCAACGAACGTCAGCTCCGGGCCGTTCTTGCTGGTCCTGCTGATGCCGCACCTGCGAAAAAGTCTGCCCCTCAAGCGGACAATTTGGGCTCCTTGCGGCCATACGGCAATGCAGAGTGAACACCAGTTTCAGGATCGCCTGAATGTCAGCTTTCAATGTTCAGGCAGGGCCGGATCGCGTTTGCGGCGAACTTCCGCTCTCCGCCATTTGTATCGATCGACGCGAACGGCCCAGATCTGACTTTCGACACGCATTCCAAATACTGCGCCGCGATGACCCATCGCGCCTCCTTCAGACTGTACGCAGCCTAACCCTGAAGGACGCTAACCTGTGACAGCCTTGTCCAAGGTTCGGCTATTCTCTACCGCATCACACGCTACAAAAAACGCTGCGCGGTTCAGGAAAGCGCCTTTAACAACAATGCCGCAGTAAACAGACCAAGGCCAAATATCGAATGGCCAAAAGCGCTTTTTATGCAGGCAATAATTGGAGAAGGTGCCCGCGACGCTGCGATACCCAGCCCCATGCCCGGCATCATAATAAAATACGGCAAGACAAGCAAAGCAATAGAAAGGCTCATGGGCTGCGCAAGCTGGGGATCAGCAAACCAATCCGCGCCCCAGATCAAAGCCAAGAGTACTCCATAGCCGATGCCGATGGCGTAGTGGAACGACCAGCCCATAATGTTTTCGCCAGGAATCGGTTTGGCGTCTTTCAAATTGCGCTGAATGAACTGCCCATTGGGCATATGACCCATCCAGCGCCCGACCATGCGCCAATTCGTGGCCGTGTACCCTAAAAACCGAGCCATAAAGGCCATAACTGCGTCGAAAATCAACGTGCCCACGATCCCTACAAGGGTCGCTGATATGAGAATTTGTAAATTAGGCATGTTGAGTCTGTCCTTTTGGTTTGCATTCTTTTGTTAATCTCAGAGGCCTTTCGGAGCGGCCCTTACAAACATCGCGCCGCTTGCCAGACCAATGGTGCAAGCACGATGGCAATGAAGGGGAACATCATGAGATTGATGAGATGCCATCCCGACGCCTGCATCAACGCGCCGGAAAAGAACGAAAGCGCTGCGACTGTGCCGAAGACGGCGAAATCATTCAGCCCTTGGGCACGCCCGCGCTCGGCCTCTGTATGCGCGGCAGCCACCATCGCAGTGGCTCCGATGAAGCCAAAGTTCCATCCGATCCCAAGAAGGATGAGAGAGATAAAGAAATGCCTCAGATCCAAACCGGTCAGCGCAACAGCACCTGAAATGCCGATAATGATCAGGCCAGCGGCGGTGACCTTTTCCTTGCCGAACCGAGCGATTAGCTTGCCCGTCACAAGGCTTGGAGCGAACATCGCCAGCACATGCCACTGAATACCCCACGCCGCGTGGTCAATCGAATGCCCGCATCCGACCATCGCCAGCGGTGCGGCCGTCATGACGAATGACATGAGCCCGTAAGACACCACGCCAGCGGTAACCCCAAGCATGTATTTCGGCGAAGCCAGAAGTTGGAGCACGTTGCGCCCCCCGTCATCGGATGGCGTTTGCGCTGTGGCTGCGGAGTGGCGGCCCCTTAACCGAGTCAGAACAAAAAACGCGATGAGCGCAAGCGCCGCTTGGCTCAGGAAACTACCGGCGAAGGGCACCCCCGGCACAGCGTCGCGCGTGGCAATGACCAGCTGCGGTCCGATAATGGCAGCGACCAGCCCGCCAACCATGACCCATGAAATGGCCCGCCCCCTGTCTGCTCCTTCGCGCCCGTCGGCAGCTGCGAAACGGTAAGACTGTACATAGGACGCATAGAGCCCCGCCAGAAACGTTCCCATACAGAAGAATGTGAACGTCCCAAACGATATCGCACCAGCGGCTACCAATCCCGACAACACGCCGATCATCGCCCCCAGAAGATAACCGCTGCGCCGCCCGTATTGTCGCATGATCCAAGCGGCAGGCACCGCTCCAAGGGCAAGCCCAAGATTGTAAATGCTCACCGGCAGGGTCGCCAAAGCAGGGTCAGTCGCAAGGTCCTGGCCAACCAATCCCCCCAGCGAGATGACAATCGGTCCACTGGCAGCCCCCAAAGATTGCGCGAGGATCAGCACCGTCAGGTTGCGCCGAAACCCTGCGGTTTCAGTCGTGTCTATCGTCTGTGTCATCATATTTCACCCGTATGGCCACCATACCCGTTGGATTGGCTTGGCGCCGCGTGCTCTAATTTGTCTAATGGATGCCCCAAACCTTGCGGGCGGCCGGTGATCAGGTCTGCATGGGTTCGTGCAGCGCCAGTGTGTTGGCCGCATGGGCTGCCGCCTCCAATGCGCCCTCAAGAAAGCCTCCGAATTCCAGGGCGGTTTCCGTCGACGCAAAAATTATCCCGCGTGCTGAAAGGGCACGCAGGTTGGTCGGCAAACCATAGCGGGGGTGGCTTCGGATCGGGTGTCGATCCTGTGGGCGCGCGATGTCTGGAATGGTCGCCCAGTCCTGCAAAACAAGGTGCATCGGGTCTGCCATTTCCGGACCGAACATCGCCGTCAGCTGCATCACCGCGAGACGCATCATCTCATCTTTGTGCTGGGCACGCGCATCCGCAGGGACCCCGACAAAACCGAAGAGCGCATAGGGACCGCCCTGCCTTGGCGAAGCATCGTGGATTTCGACCATTGGCCCTTGCTGGCTCATGGCGTCGCCGGACAGCCCGGCATTTCGCCAATGAGGCTGGTCGTAAACCGCGACGATCTTGGCCTGACCAGCCATCCAGGTCGGCACGTTTTGCAAGGCCTGCGTTTGGGCCGCATTTAGGGTGGGGTCAAAGGCAACGGTTTCGGCGATGACCCGGGGCGGCACGGCCATCACGATTCTATTTGCCGTGATGGTCAGTGTGCGGCCGTTATGGTCAACCTGCGCCGCGATGTTGTCCGCCGAATGGTCGACCGACCTCAGCCGCGTATTGGTCATGATCATTGCCGGGTTCAACCCTGTGGCCAAAGCCTGCACCAAACTGCCGATCCCCCCTGCCAAGCGGTACGACCCCTCCATAGAGGCATAGCCGCGCCCGCGCTGTACGGCGCCGTTTTGCGCTTGATAGACCAAGTCACCCGTTGAAAACTGCTCAAACACAGGGATCTGAAAACGATCCGCGAGGGCCGCCATGCGCGGCTGGCCCGGCCAGAACCATGCAGGCCCAAGGTCGAACGCGCCGCCCGAAAACTCCTTGGTCAGGATGCGCCCGCCGAGGCGGTCCTGCGCTTCAACCAGCAAGAAATCGCGGCCTTGGCGGGCCAGATGGTCGGCAAGCGCAAGACCCGACAGACCACCGCCCACAATCAGAACATCGGTCTGCATCAGAACGCCTCTCCCTTCGGCCTGAGGTCCAGCTCATGGGTCCAGGTGGACCGTGGTTGATCCGCCAGCGCCAGATAGGTGCAGGCAATATCCTCCGGCTTCATCATCCGTGCAGGGTCCATACTGTGCAGGGCGCGGCTGGCATCCGTGTCGACAATTCCGTCAAGAACCACATGCACAACGTGGATACCCTGCGGCCCATATTCACGCGCCAGCGATTGGGTCAACGCCCGCAACCCCGCCTTGGCCGAGGCAAAGGCCGCAAAATTCTTGCCGCCGCGCAGGCTCGCTGTTGCGCCGGAGACGATGAAGGTGCCACCGCCCCCTTCCACCATCGCAGGCAACACGCTTTGGGCCAGATTGACCGCTGAAAGCACCATCGCACGCCATGTCGCCTCAAAATCTGTCGTCGTGGTCTCCGCAAACCCCGCGATCACCAGCTTCGCCGCGTTGTGAACCACCAGTTTTGGTGCCCCATGGGTTTGGATCAGATCCGACACGGTTAGGGATGTTTGATCAGGGTCGGACAGGTCGACGGCAAGTGTCGTACCCGCCGCGCCATCGGGAACCGAGCGGTTGAGGCCGATAGAAGTGTAGCCGTTCTGAGCAAAGGCGCGCGCCAAGCTCTGCCCAAGACCGGCCCCCGCCCCGCCAATGATTGCAAGTGGGTCTGACATCTCAACCTCCGGCATTGGGGGCTGTTGGCGTGTCCGCGAGATGGCCGGATTTGATCCAAAGCCGCGCCCCATCAGGACCGGAAACGGCGTTCAGCGGCATGTGGGGCGGCAGGCGCAGCCAGGAATTGACCCCGAAGACCTCATCGCCTTCGATAAAGCTGCCTTCGATCACAAGGGCTTCGAACCCGTTGTGGCCAGCCTGCGTCACTGCCACGTTGGGCTCCCAAAGCTCGATCCGCACCCGTTCCCGCACATCCTTGAACAGCGGGATTTCTGAAACACCCGCACGCACTGGCTGCGGGGGCTGGCTGGTGGTGTCTATGGTGATCTGCTGACGGTCATTCATGTCAAACTGCCACAGCTTGACGAAGATCGTCGCCCCCGATGCGGAGCTTGGGGTATGCGAAGACGTCGGCGGGTTGCGCACGTATGTACCAACCGGGAAGTCACCGTGTTCATCCTGAAAGACACCATCAAGCACAAGAAACTCTTCGCCGCCCGTATGGGTATGCGCCGAAAACGCGCTGCCCGGCGCATAGCGGACGATGGTCGTCGCCCGCGCGACTTCATCCCCGATCCGGTCCAGCATCCGGCGTTCCACGCCCTTCATCGGGGATGCAACCCACGGCTCCCTGTCCGAATGTACAACGGCACGTTCATCAAAATTTGCGTTCAGGTCCATGGTACATCCTTCCGGTCCAGCGCGAAGAGGCGCCACACAACTACCTATCAGTCGATAGGCTTTCAGTTAGATATTGCCCTCGCTACTGTCAACACCTATCTACCACATGATAGACAGGAGCCCCGCATGCCACCGACAATGAAAGACAAAATCCTCGACGCCGCTGAAAAGCGTGTCCGCGGCGCGGGTTTCTCAGCGATGAGCTTCCGTGACTTGGCAAGCGATGTAGGCATCAAAAGCGCAAGCGTTCACTATCACTTTCCGACCAAACCCGACCTGGGCGAAGCTTTGGTTGATCGCTACACCAGCCAGTTCAAAGAGGAACTTGAACAGATCGACACGGCCAGCTTGCAAACGGCGTTGGACAGCTACGTTGCGCTCTACTCTCAAGCGCTTGTCTTAGACGAAACCATCTGTCTTTGCGCAATTATGGGAGCAGAAGCGATCGGGCTTCCCAAGAATGTTAACCAGAAAACAAAGGCATTCTTCAAAATGAATAGAATGTGGCTGCTTGACCTGTTCCAACGCCATAGCGTTCAAAACCCCGAAGACACGTCCTGCCTCATCGTCGCGGCGCTGGAAGGCGGCATGATCGTTGCTTCATCCTCCGACGATCGTGCGATGTTCGACCAGATCGCCAAGGCCGCGATCCGAAGTATCGCCAGGATTTGACGGCTATATGGAGCGCTCTCGATTCCCGTTAGCTGCTATTGCGCATCGACAAACTGGATCGCCGCACTGAACGTCCTCTTCTTCGACTTTACACGATTAGTTTGCGTAAGCAGCGAATGACTGGAAACCGCCCAAACCCGAAGCTCATCGCGAGCTTAACTAAGATGGAGCACTCGCAGTGAACGTGTAGGAGGTCCGCCTAGCAAAACAACACGGTTTGCGGACACCGTCAGACTCTATGCGTGATCGTTTAATAGCGCACTCCAAGAACACCAATCTGTTAAACGATCAGATGTACTAAACGATCAGATGTACTGATCGTCGACACCAAAAGGATTCTCATCGCGCCGTGGGCTACGATGCTCGATAAGCCGGTTACTCCGATCCAGTGAAAATTTTTTTTACTCTTAACCTTGTTCATCCTTTCAGCGCGTCCTAAATTTCATGCATGCGCAGAAACTCGAACACCATTTCGATACGTAGGCCTCTTTTCGGAACCGGTTCGGGCACCCGCGGGTAGCTTCCAAATAAGAATGCACCACCTGAACTATTGGCCAGCCGCGTGTAGCGTTTCACGTTGGAAAGGTCACATCCATGGTTCAGTTAATCGCTCGCATTGTCGCCTATACCTTGAGATCTTTGGCGGAAGCATACTCATTTTATGAGGGGTGGAACTGTTTTGCTGGCAGGGGAACTGTGCATGACGCCGTCGGAGATATGTTCCTTCTCGTTATAGCCTACGGGTTTTCCAAAGCACTGATGCCTACCTTTGAGCACGTTGCTGATCATCTGATGGCGCTGTCGTCTTGAGCGAACAAGTCAACTCAATCTTCAGCACGGAGCCTTCGGCAAAGTCGCGCAATACCTCTCTTGATAAGGAGGTCTGCGCGAACGGTGATGGCCCCGGACGCGCCAGTGCGCTTGAAGTCTGGATACACGCGAGATCCGCTAGAGCCCGGGGCCCGTATCGGCAATGCGTTCTCGCATCAACGAAAATAAATGCCTCTGAGTTTGCAAAAAAGTATTTCCGGTTAATTTTTTACTTCACCACTTTCGACCATTTCCCGAACCAATATCCTGGCTTTTTTGCCAATAATCCCGCTTTTCAACGGAAAGACCTTCGAAGAAGCCGACAAAAATACGATCCTGTGGCTCTGATATCAACGCAGACCACGGAGTCGAACCAAAGTGCTAATCGCCCGTATCTCAAACGCTGTAGGAGCGCACAAGGCGACATTACGCCTGAAGTGCGTACACTCGCAGCCGGTGCCTGGAGTATGGGCACAATGAGGTCGGCGAAACGCACCGAAAAATTGGTCGTGAAGGAAAATACGGCGGCGGCTATGTTCGACATGACCACAACCGAATTTCGCGAGCTTGTCGCGCAAGGCGCGCTCCCCGGCCCGGTGAAGATTGGGAACTTAAAACGCTGGCGTGTCGACCTTCTGCACACCGTATTTGACGCAGAGGCCGCGCGTCCAGAAGAAGAGTTTACCCTTTGAAACCTGCAAAACCCCGCGTGACCAAACCACGCTTGAACTGGAAGTGGAACGCGCGACGCGAGACGTGGGATCCGTATCATCGCGTGGTCTGGCGCGATGGCGAAAAACAGAAATCTCGAGAAATTAAGCTCGACTGGGGCGGCGACTTCAAAAAGCTGGATGAGCTGTACTGGAAAGCTCAAGGCGGAAAATTGGATCAGCAGGCCAGGCCGCAGAATTACACTTGGCGTGAATGCATCGAGGCATGGCGCAGTGACCTAACACACGGAGCTGGAAAGGTTGCAGCAAGCACGGCTAAAAGCTACCGCGCGCCGATGGACCGGATCATGGAAAAGAACGGCAGCATGGACATGCGTAAGACCGAGCGCAAAATGGTGAAGGCGGCGCTCACTCAGATGCAGGACACTCCACGCAAAGCCTCTCGGTTCGGTCAGACCATCAGCTTGCTCTGGAACTACGCTCTCCGGGAACTTGATTGGCCGCTTGGCCGGAACCCGGCCGCAGGCTTTGGCAAACATAAACCTAGCAAACAATACAAGCCTTGGCCAAAGTGGATGGTTGCAGCTCTTTCCGATGCACCAGAGCGCGTCCGGGTTGCAGCCTCTCTGATCATCGGGACCGGCCAACGACCAGGTGCCGCGATCGCAATGCGTTGGGACCAGTTTCAAGGGGAATGGATGACGGTAGTCGACGACAAGGCAGATGAGGAACTAGAAGTCTATTGCCCGCAATCACTACAAGCTGCGCTGGAGGCCTTTGAAAGAAATGGTGAGCACGTCCTTTCTAAAAACCTACGCGAACCCTTAGGATATAACTCGGTCGAGAAAACTTTACGCGCGTGGCGGGGGTCACTCGGTAGACGGGCCTCACCTTACGTGCTCCATGGTCTACGCAAACTCGCCATTGTCGAGCTTGCCGAAGCCGGAACGAGCGATGCTGAGATCCAAGCGGTCACAGGTCAAAGTGCTGAGATGGTCGCATACTATCGGAAGGATGCCAGCAGAAAGAAGCTCAGCCGCACTCCCCAAGAAAGGCGTGGATGAACGGCTCTGGAACAACCGAGTGTGAGTCATTTGTGTGAGTCATTTGTGTGCGTCATTTGTGTGAGTCACGTCGTCAGAACCTAAAAACACAAGTCATCATAAAACAAAATACCTGATTTTCCGTAAGAAAATCAGGTATTTGCATATTGGTACCCAAGGCCGGACTCGAACCGGCACGCCTCGCGGCGGGGGATTTTGAATCCCCTGCGTCTACCATTCCGCCACTTGGGCACGTAGGGCGATGTAGCCTGCAAAAGCGGCAGGAGCAAGTGGATTTTCACCCGTGCTGCGCGCCCAGTTGCTTGACCTTGGACGCGCGACATGGTGAGGCATTCAAAACAGCCGGAGCCCCCGATAATGATCCGCCGCCTTTATGACTGGACCCTGGGCCTGGCCCAACACCGCCATGCCCTTTGGGCGCTTGCCGTTGTCGCTTTTGTCGAAAGCTCCTTCTTTCCGATCCCCCCTGACATCCTGATGATCCCGATGATCATCGCGCGGCCAAATCGCGCTTGGCTGATCGCCGGGGTGGCGCTGCTCGCGTCGGTCTTGGGCGGGCTTTTGGGCTATGCCATCGGCGCGCTGGCCTTTGAGAACCTCGGCCAGCCGATCCTTGCAAGTCTGGGCAAGACCGATGCGATGGCGGAATTCTCGACCCGGTTCAATGACATGGGCTTTTGGGCGGTGCTGGTCGCCGGGGTCACCCCCTTCCCTTACAAGGTCATCACCATCATGTCGGGCTGGACGGGTATGCCGCTTGGCACCTTTATCATGACCTCAATCCTCGCCCGCGGGCTGCGGTTCTTTGTCGTGGCGGGGCTGCTGTGGCGCTTTGGCGCACCGATCCGAGACTTCATTGAACGACGCTTGGGTTTGATGTTCACATTGGCAGTCGCCCTGCTGATCGGCGGCTTCATGGTGGTGAAGGTACTATGACGGGTAAGACATTGACTTTGCTCGCGACGCTCGGTTCGGCCGCGCTGTTGCTGGGGGCTTTCGGGTTTCAACATCTGGGCGGCTACGCGCCCTGTCAGATGTGCCTTTGGCAGCGCTGGCCCCATGCAGCGGCGGTGCTGATCGGGGCAATCGTGCTGCTCGGCGGGCCGCGCGTGCTGGCCTGGCTCGGCGCCATGGCGGCGGCGGTGACCGCACTGATCGGCATCTTTCATGCCGGTGTGGAATGGGGCTGGTGGCCCGGGCCAAGTTCCTGCACCGGCGGCGGCATGGATTTGGGCAGCCTCGATGGCGGGTCGCTCCTGTCGACCGAAGGCCCGAGCGGCTTGGTCATGTGCGATGAGATCGTCTGGCAGTTTCTGGGCCTGTCGATGGCCGGGTGGAACGCGATTTTCTCTTTCATCTTGATCGGCCTTTGGGTCGCCGCCGCGCGGAAGGCGGCCTGAAGAACGAGAACCGGACAAACTGGACAGATGACCTTCCAGTTTGTCAAAAACACCCCCGAAACGGACAGTTTGACGGCTTGTCGTTCGACAGATGCGCGGATTATCTGAGATCAAACATCTCAGGAGTCCCCCATGTCGAACCAACAGAACTGTATTTTGCTGGGCGTTCCGCTGGACAGCGGCAAACGCCGTCGCGGCTGCCTGATGGGGCCGGACGCTTACCGCACCGCCGGGCTGGAGCGCGCGCTGCGCGACCTCGGCCATAGCGTGACCGACCGCGGCAACGTGGCCCCCGCCCCTTTCCACCCCAAAGAGCATGAGAAGCTGCACGCGCTGGAAGAGACCATCGCCTGGACCGAGAGCCTCGCCGCCGCCGCCGATGCGGCGATGGACGACGGGCTGCCGATCTTCATGGGCGGCGACCACGCGCTGGCGCTTGGCACAGTACTGGGCGCGATGCGCCATGCCGAGAAGGCAGGCCGCCCGCTTTTCGTGCTTTGGCTCGATGCGCATACGGATTTCCACACGCCGCAGACCAGCGACAGCGGCAACCTGCATGGCACCCCTCTGGGCTATGTCACCGGGCGCGAAGGCTTCGATGGCTTTCCGAAGATCGACACCCCCCTGCCCCATGATAATATCGCCATGATCGGGTTGCGCTCGGTCGATGCCGCCGAACGCGCGGCGCTGCAGGAGACCACGGTCACCTACGTCGACATGCGCGAGATTGACGAAAGTGGCATCGCCAAGCCCTTGCAACGCTTCCTCGACAAGGTCGCGGCGGCGGGCGGCATGCTGCACGTCTCATTGGATGTCGACTTCCTCGACCCTTCCGTCGCGCCCGCCGTGGGCACCACCGTGCCGGGCGGCGCCACCGTGCGCGAGGGCCATCTGGTGATGGAGATGCTCTCGGACAGCGGGCTGATGACCTCGCTCGATCTGGTGGAGCTGAACCCCTTCCTCGATGAACGCGGGCGCACCGCACAGCTGATGGTCGACCTCACCGCCTCGGCCTTTGGCCGCCGCGTCTTTGACCGCCCCACACGCGCATATTGATTGGAGACCCCAAGATGACCAACCTCAAACCCTCCGACAAGGCGCTGGTGCCTTTCGTTTCCGTCGACCAGATGATGAAGCTGATCCACCATGTCGGCGTCGAAGAGATGCTGCGCGGGCTGGCGGACTATATCGAAGCCGATTTCAAACGTTGGGAGCTTTTCGACAAGACACCCCGCGTGGCGAGCCATTCCGAGAAGGGCGTGATCGAGTTGATGCCGACCTCTGACGGCGATGTTTACGGTTTCAAATACGTCAACGGCCACCCCGACAACACCAAGACCGGCTTCCAGACCGTCACCGCATTTGGCCTTCTGGCCAATGTGGCCAACGGCTACCCGGTGCTGCTGACCGAGATGACGATCCTCACCGCCCTGCGCACGGCGGCGACCTCGGCGGTGGTGGCGCGGCTGCTGGCACCCAAGGGCAGCCGGGTCATGGCGATGATCGGCAACGGCGCGCAGTCCGAGTTCCAGAGCCTCGCCATGAAGGCGATCTGCGGCGTGGATGAGGTGCGGCTTTACGACATCGACCGCGCGGCGACCGCCAAATGCGCGCGCAATCTGGCGGGCTCGGGGCTGAAGGTCGTGGAATGCGACAGTGCCGAGGAGGCGATCATGGGCGCGCAGATCATCACGACCTGCACCGCGGACAAGCAATATGCCACGATCCTGACCGACAATATGGTCGGCTCCGGCGTGCATATCAACGCGATCGGCGGCGACTGTCCGGGCAAGACGGAACTGGCGCCCGCGATCCTTCACCGCTCGGGCATCTTCGTGGAATACCCCGAGCAGACCCGCATCGAGGGCGAGATCCAGCAGCTTGAGCCTGACCACCCGGTGACCGAAATCTGGCAGGTACTGACCGGTCAGGCCGAGGGGCGCCGCGACCAGCAGCAGATCACGCTGTTTGATTCCGTGGGCTTCGCGATCGAGGATTTCTCGGCCCTGCGCTATGTGCGCGACCAGATCGCCGAGACGGGCCTCTTCCAGCCGCTCGACCTGCTGGCCGACCCGGATGATCCGCGCGACCTGTTTGGCATGCTGCAACGCGCGGGTTGAGTGTTTGGGGCCGCCGTTCCTCCGCGGCGGCCTCTACCCTTTCGTCACGTCATGGGCATAGAGCCAATCGAAGGCCCGCAGCATCGTGCCGGGGGCCAGCGTTGAGGCGATGCGCAGCCCGGTATGGGCCGCAAAGCGGATCGGACCAGAGCGCAGGTGATAGCGGGTGGCGTTGCCTTCGGAGGTTTTCACGATGCGCCGCGCCCGGTCGATACGCGCGGACTGATAGGCGGTGAGCGCCGCGTCGCGCGGATAGCGGGTCAGGCAATCGGCCAAAACCCATGCATCCTCCAACGCCATATTGGCGCCCTGCGCCAGAAAGGGCAGTGTCGGATGGGCCGCGTCGCCCAAAAGCGCGACACCCTCTGCCTGCCAATTGGCGGCAACGGGGTGGTGGTGCAGCCCCCAGAGGGTCACGTCCTGCACCATCTCCAGCATCTGCGCGGCCTCACCGCCGAAGCCGGCAAAGGCGCGGCGCGGGTTGGCGGGGTCATCGCTGTGGTGCCAGCCTTCGGCGGCCCAATCGTCACGCTCTTCCACGGCCACGAGGTTGACCATGTGACCGTCGCGCAGCGGATAGCTGACCAGATGCTTCCCCGGCCCCATGGTGACCCGCGCCTCGGGGGGATGATTAACCACGTTGGGAATAAGCGCGCGCCATGCCACCTGCCCCGAGAACCGCGCCTGATCCGCCCCATTCAACTGTATCCGCCCGACCGAGTGGATGCCATCGGCGGCCACCACCAGTTCCGCCCGCCGTCGCCCGCCGCGTGCCATCTGCACCTGCGGCAGCGCACCGGGATGGATGGAGGCGACCTGCGCATCGGTCTCGAAACTAACATTGGCCCGTTGTGCGGCCTCGCGCAGAAGGTCGATCAGATCGGCACGGTGGAGGAAATAATAACGCTGGTCCTCCGGGAGGCGGGTCAGATCCAGCCGCGCCACTTGGCCGCCCTTGGCATAGTCGCAAAGCCGTACCGCCTGCCCGCGCACCGCACCGCGTGCCGCCAACCCACGCTCAAGCCCCAACCCGCGCAGCACGGCGAGGCCATTGGGGCTGATCTGAAGCCCGGCACCGATCTCGGAAAAGCGGGCGGCCTGTTCCAGCAGGGTCACGGCGACACCACGCCGCGCCAGCGCTGTGGCCAGCGCCAGCCCGCCGATCCCGCCGCCCACGACAATCGCATTGGAAGGTTTCATTCGCGCCCCAACCACAAACGCCGAAGCATTTGCCCCGGCGTGTGGTGTTTCAGGTGATGTCAGTCGTCGCGGTGGACTTTCTCGCGCCGCTCGTGACGCTCTTGCGCCTCAAGGGTCATGGTGGCGATGGGCCGCGCGTCCAGCCGTTTGAGCGAGATCGGATCGCCGGTGACCATGCAGTAACCGAACTCTCCCTCGTCGATCCGCCGCAGCGCCGCGTCGATCTTGCCGACCAGTTTACGCGCCCGATCCCGGGTGCGCAGCTCCAAGGCGCGGTCGGTCTCTTCCGAAGCGCGGTCGGTCACGTCCGGGATGTTCCGGGTGCCGTCTTGTAGTGTCTCGATCGTGTCGCGGCTGCCTGCCAACAGTTCCGCTTTCCAGTTGATCAGCTTGCGACGAAAGTACTCAAGCTGACGGTCATTCATGAATGGCTCGTCCTCGGCCGGACGATAGTCGTCCGGCAGGAAGATTTCCTGCTTCATTTGTTTTTCCCCGGCGTTTTTCAATTCAGACATTAAAAAGGCCTGTCTCCCGACATCGTCCCCTGCCGCAGCGTCTATCTGAGCGGGTAACAATTGTCACTACACAATCCCTTTGATTTTTGGTTAAAGGCCAAGGATCAAGCGCCCGTCACACGAGGTTGAAAACAAGATGAAATTCCAAGGCACCAAAGACTACGTCGCCACCGAGGACCTGAAAATTGCCGTCAATGCGGCGGTGACGCTGGAGCGGCCATTGCTGGTGAAGGGCGAGCCGGGCACCGGCAAGACCGAGTTGGCGCGGCAGGTCAGCGACGCTTTGGGCCTGCGCATGATCGAATGGAACATCAAATCGACCACCCGCGCACAGCAGGGCCTGTACGAGTATGACGCCGTGAACCGTCTGCGCGACAGCCAGTTGGGTGATGAGCGCGTGCATGACGTCAAGAACTACATCCGCAAGGGCAAGCTCTGGCAGGCTTTCGAAGCGGATGAGAAGGTCGTGCTTTTGATTGACGAGATCGACAAGGCCGACATCGAGTTCCCCAACGACCTGTTGCAGGAACTCGATAAGATGGAATTCTTCGTCTATGAGACGGGCGAGACGATCCGCGCGCGTCAGCGCCCCATTGTCATCATCACCTCGAACAATGAAAAGGAACTGCCCGACGCCTTCCTGCGTCGCTGCTTCTTTCATTACATCCAATTCCCCGACATGGAGACACTGAAACAGATCGTCGAAGTGCACCATCCGGGCATCAAACAGCAGCTGCTGACCACCGCGCTAACGCAATTCTACGAGATCCGCGAGCAGCAGGGGCTGAAGAAGAAGCCCTCAACCTCCGAAGTGCTGGACTGGCTGAAACTGCTGCTGGCCGAGGATATGGACGCCGAAGATCTGACCAAGGACGGCCCCAACGCTTTGCCCAAACTGCATGGCGCGCTGCTGAAGAACGAGCAGGACGTGCATCTGTTCGAGCGGTTGGCCTTCATGGCGCGTCGCCAGCGGTAGAGCGGCAACACAAATGCGACTTTACGTCAAAAGCGGGTATTTTCCTCGCTTTTGATTTTTCCCCTGCCTAGGCTGAGGTCAATCACGGGCGCAAAGACCCGGGTTGAAACGACCGATGGGGCAGGCAGATGCAAGGACAATCAGCAACCGCGCCACGCGCATATTGGGATAGACCAGCCCACGCAGGGAAGCAGAGAGGCCCCCACGCATGAGGCCCCGGCGCATGAGGCGCAGCGTGAAGGCGCGGCTGATCCTGCCGCTGATGCTGCTGCTGAACGCCTGCGTGCCCGCCTCGCATTCCGAGGTGGCAACCCGCGCGGTCATCGCCGACAGCACCCTGCCCCCGATGAAGCAGTTCACCCAAGCCCGCCCCGCTCAGCCGCATGTGTCGAATGCCGCGCTGGCGGAGGATTTCCTCGACCTGTCCTTCCGGATGGAAAGTGGCCGCGCCCTGCCCGTTCTGACCCGTTTCGAGGGGCCGATCACCCTGCGCGTGCTGGGCCAGCCGCCCGCCACGTTGGGGCCGGACCTTGCGCGTCTGCTGGCCCGTCTGCGCCGCGAGGCCGGGATCGAACTGCGTGAGGTCACGGGCGGAGAGGCCGGCATCACCATTCAAGCGGTGAACCGCAGCCAAATCCGCCGGCTCTTGCCGCAGGCGGCCTGTTTCGTGGTGCCAAACGTCAGCACGCTTGAGGAATACCGCCGCGCGCGCCGCTCGCCCGCCACCGATTGGACCCGCCTGACCGAGCGGCGCAAGCTAGCGATCTTCCTGCCCAATGATGTGAGCCCGCAAGAAAGCCGCGACTGTCTGCATGAGGAACTGGCCCAAGCGCTTGGGCCGCTGAACGATCTCTACCGCCTGCCGGATTCGGTCTTTAACGACGACAATGTGCATACGGTACTGACCGGTTTCGACATGCTGGTGCTGCGCATCTACTATGACCCCGCGCTGCGCTCGGGCATGAGCCGCGAAGAGGTCGCCGCCCGTCTGCCGGGCATTCTGGCCCGGGTGAACCCCGCAGGCGGCACCGTCGCCCCCCGCCCCGCCCGCGCCACGCCGCAGGTCTGGAGCCGCGCGATCCAGACCGCCCTCGGCCGCGACGTGAGCCGCAATGCCCGGCTGAACGCCGCCCGCGATGCGCTGCGCATCGCCGAGACGCAGGGCTGGCAGGACAACCGCCACGCCTTTTCGCATTACGCCATGGGCCGGGTCATCCAGATGTCCGAACCCGCCGCCGCACAGGCGCATTACCAAACCGCCAACGCCCTCTATGCCCGCACCCCCGGCACCACGCTGCACCGCGCCTATGTCGCCACCCAGCGGGCAGGCTATGCGGTGACCATCGGCGACGGCGCAGGCGCGCTGGCCCTGATCGCGCCGCATCTGCCCGTGGCCGAAGCCAGCGAAAACGCCGCCCTTCTGGCCACGCTCATGCTGCTCAAAGCCGAAGCGCTAGAGATCGAAGGCCGCGGCATTGAGGCGCGCCGCGTCAGGCTGGACAGCATCGGCTGGGCGCGATACGGCTTTGGCCCTGACTGGGCCGTGCGGGCCAAGCTGCGCGAGATCGCAAGCCTCAACCCGCGCAATGGATAGGCCCGCGAAACAAACGGGCAATAGGTTATGATAGCACTCGGATTGGCATTGATCGGCGCGATTATCGGCGGGCTGACCGCGCGCAAACGCGGCGGCAACCGCAAGGACATCGCGCAATATGCCGCGGGCTATGGCATGGCCTTTCTCATCGTCGGCATGATCGCCACGGTTCTGCTGGACCGCGCATTGAGCGTCTGATGTTTCTGCCCTTCTTCGATCAGCTGCGCCGCCACAATGTCCCGGTCTCCCTGCGGGAGTTTCTGGCCTTTCTCGAAGGCATGAAAGCGGGGCTTGCGACCTATGACGTGGAGGCGTTTTACTACCTCGCCCGCGTGTCGATGGTCAAAGATGAGCGCAACATCGACAAGTTCGACCGCGCTTTCGCCGCCGCTTTTAAAGGGTTGGAGAAGATCAGCCTCGACGATGTGCTCGATGCCGTGGACCTGCCCGAAGACTGGCTGCGCAAGATGGCCGAAAAGCACCTCACGCCTGAGGAAAAGGCCGAGATCGAAGCCATGGGCGGTTTCGACAAGCTGATGGAGACGCTGAAAAAGCGGCTGGAAGAGCAGAAGGGCCGGCATCAGGGTGGCTCCAAATGGGTCGGCACGGCGGGCACCTCGCCCTTCGGTGCCTATGGCTACAACCCCGAGGGCGTGCGGATCGGTCAGAAGGAAAGCCGCCACCAACGCGCGGTCAAAGTCTGGGACAAACGCGAGTTTCGCAACCTCGACGACAATGTCGAGATCGGCACACGCAACATCAAACTGGCGCTGAAACGCCTGCGCCGTTGGGCGCGCGATGGCGCGGCAGAGGAGTTTGACCTCAACGGTACGATCCGCGCCACGGCGGAACATGGCTATCTCGACGTCAAGACCCGCCCCGAGCGGCGCAATGCGGTGAAAGTGCTGCTGTTTCTCGACATCGGCGGTTCGATGGATCCGCATGTGAAAGTGGTCGAAGAACTCTTCAGCGCCGCAAAGGGCGAGTTTAAACATCTCGAACATTTCTACTTCCACAACTGCCTCTACGAAGGCGTGTGGCGCGACAACCGCCGCCGCTGGGACGCGCAGATCCCCACCCATGAGGTGCTGTGCAGCTATGGCTCTGACTACAAATGCATTTTCGTGGGCGACGCCAGCATGTCACCCTATGAGATCGCCTATCCGGGCGGCGCGAATGAACATTGGAACGCCGAGGCCGGGGCGACTTGGCTGGCACGCGCACGCGACCAATGGCCGAACCACCTGTGGATCAACCCCGTCCCCGAACGCCAGTGGGGCTACACCCAATCCATCGCCATGATCCAAGAGATTTTCGGCGCTGAGGCCATGGTGCCCATGACGCTCGAAGGGTTGAGCCGTGGGATCAAGACCATGACGCGCTAACCCCCTTCCTTGACAGCCTGCCGCGCCGCGCCACTTCAGGGGGCGAAGGCAAGCAATGTGGAAGGAAATAGAATGTCCCCGATCATCAAATCCGGCAGCGCGAAATGGGAAGGCTCGCTCAAAGAGGGCAATGGCCATGTCTCGACCGAAAGCGGCGTGCTGTCCGACCAGCCCTATGGTTTCAACACCCGTTTCGAGGGCAAGCAAGGCACCAACCCCGAAGAGCTGATCGGTGCGGCCCATGCCTCCTGCTTTTCGATGGCCCTGTCGATGATCCTTGGCCAAAGCGACCTGACGCCTGACAGCATCGAGACCAAGGCCGAGGTGCATCTCGAAGAGAAAGACGGCGGCTTTCATGTGCCGAAAGTGCATCTGACGGTCGAGGCCAGCATCCCCGGCGCGTCGCAGGAAGACTTCGATGAGGCGGCCAAAACCGCCAAGGAGAACTGCCCGATCTCCAAACTGCTGACGGCTGAGATCACGATGGACGCGAAACTCGTCTGATCGCCAAGAATACGACCGGGGCGCAGGCCATGGCCGCTTGCCCCCGGTCCCCCCGCTCCCCATATTGGGCGCATGATCCGCGTTATCCCCATCCTCCTCGCCATCCTCTATGCGCTGGCGATGTACCGTTTCTCGGCTTGGCGCACGGCGCGGGAGTTGGATGCGAAATCGACGCCGCTGGTTGATCCGAAGTTGAACGAGATCAGCAACCGCATGGCCCGCGCGCTCGACCTGCCGCGCATCAAGGTGCATCTTTATGAGATCGAACCCGTAAACGGGCTGGCGGCCCCCGATGGACGGATTTTCATCACCCGCGGCTTCTATAACAAGTTCCGCCAAGGTGCTGTAACGGCTGAAGAATTGGCAAGCGTTATCGCCCATGAATTGGGCCATGTCGCCCTTGGCCATTCGCGCCGCCGGATGATTGATTTCTCGGGTCAGAACGCCCTGCGCACGGCCCTTGCGATGGTGCTGGGGCGGCTCATTCCCGGCATCGGCGTCTGGATCGCCAGCGGGCTGACCAGCCTGCTGGCCGCGCGGCTGTCGCGTAACGATGAATATGAGGCCGACGCCTATGCCGCCGCCCTGCTCACCAAGGCCGGGATCGGCATTGGCCCGCAAATCTCCTTGTTTGAAAAGCTCGACGCGCTCAGCCAATCTGGCGGCAACCGTCCGCCTGCGTGGTTGCTGAGCCACCCCAAGACGGAAGAGCGGATCGACAAACTGCGCCAGATGCAGGTGCGGTGGGACGGTTGACCTAGCCCAAAGCCTTTGCCAACCTCGGCAACCGCGCCTTTTTCAGCAGGGCACGCATTTCCCATGGCTCACCGGAAAGCCGCCGCGCCTCTTGCAAGACGGCCTCTGCCACGGGGGCGACCATCTCAGGCGTCGCCTGCCAGATGCCATGCAGATAGCTGTCAGGATCGGCGCGGCTCAGCCCCTCTTCGGCGAGGATTTGACGGGGAAAGTCCTTGGCATTCAGCGTCAGGATCATATCGGCGCTGTTGGCCACGGCAACGGCCAACACATGGATGTCATTCTCATCCGGCAGCCAAAGCCGCGCTTGCAGACCGGGGGAAGCCTCGCGCTCGGCCTCCGGCCATTTGCCGCGCAACAGCGCAATCTCGGCCCGTGCCTGCGCTTCGCCCGCGGGGCCAAGCTTGACCGCCGCGCGGGCCCATTCCTCCAAGATACGCGCCGACCAGATCGGCTCGAACGCGCCCCGCGCCGCCACGCCGAGCACCATCTCGCGCATCACCGTGGGGTAAAGCACGCAGGTGTCGATCAGCACGCGGGGGCGCGTTTCCATCACAGGCGGAAGAACAGCGATTTGAGGTAGCCGCTTTCCGCAAGCTGCGGCAGTTGCGGGTGGTCCGCCCCGGCGAAACCGGTGTGCAGTAGCATGGCGCGGCGTCCGGCCCGACCGATGCCGCGCACCGAAGCCGTGCGGAACTGGTTCAGGTCAGCGGCATGAGAGCAGGAGCAAAGCCCCAGAATGCCGTTCTCCGCCACCAGTTGCGCCGAGAGCCGCGCGACGCGTTCATAGGCACGAAGCCCTGCGTCGACCGCTTGGCGCGAGGGGGCAAAGGCGGGCGGGTCGCAGATCACCACGTCGAAAGTCTCGCCCTCGTCCCGCAGGGCGGTGAGCACCTCGAAAGCATCCCCTTGGCGGGTGGCGAAACGGTCCTGCATGCCCATCGCCGTCGCCCCGGCCTCGGCCAGTTCCAGCGCGGGGGCGGAGCCGTCCACCGCCAGCGCCGAGGATGCGCCGCCCGCAAGTGCTGCGAGGGAGAAGCCGCCAACGTGGGAGAAGACATCGAGCACCCGCCCGCCATTCCGCGCGAGATTGGCGGCAAAGGCGTGGTTCGGGCGTTGGTCATAGAACAGGCCGGTTTTCTGCCCGCCGGTGAGGTCGGCCATATAGGTCGCGCCATTCATCGGCACCGGCAGCGGCCCCTCGGGCGTTTCGCCTGCCAACGTGGCCGAGGCATCGTCGAGCCCTTCGAGCTTGCGGGTCCGGCCTGAGGCGTTTTTCAGCACGTTGTGCACGCCCGTCACCGATTGCAGCGCGGCGACGAGCGGCTCAATCAGCGCGTCTGCCCAAGCGGCATTGGGTTGGATCACGCAGGTATCGCCGAAACGGTCGATGATGACACCCGGCAGGCCATCGGCCTCGGCATGGATCAGGCGGTAGTAGGGCTGATCGTAAAGCTGCCTGCGCAGTTGAAGGGCGCGACTGAGGCGCGCTTCGAACCAGGCCTGATCGATCTGCGCCTCGGCGTCTTGGTCGATCATCCGGGCGATGATCTTGGAATTCGGATTGACCGCGACCAGCCCCATGGGCTTGCGCTCGGCATCCTCCAGCAGCGCCAGCGTGCCGGGGGCGAGCCCGCGCGTGCGGCGGTCGGTGACCAATTCATTGGCGTAGACCCAAGGAAAGCCGTGGCGGATGGCGCGGGCGTTGGCCTTGGGCAATAGGCGCACCACGGGACGTGTGGCAGGCTGCGGGGCGGAGGGGGTTTGGGGCGTTGTCATAGCGCCCCTCGTACTGCGTTCGCGCGGCTGGGGAAAGAGGTTTCGCAAGCCCCCATTGGCAGTCAGTTGCGCGCCCTGCCCCGCCAGCCGCCCCGACGGCGCGGGGTGGTCAGCGTCGTCTTCCCCTCGCGCAGCACTTGGGTCATCGGGTGATCGGCGGCGGCGCGGTGCCGTTCCAGCAATCGGGTGATGGCGGCGGCGCTGTCGTGTCCGTCCGGCAAGCTCAGGGCCCAATCAAGGAAGATGCTGCGGCATTCGGCGGGGCCGATCCCCTCCATCCGGTAGGATTCGCGGATCAGGCCCTTTGGGTCATCGGGATCGCTCATGCGCCCTCCCGCCCCGGCATTGGCAGCGCTGCGTTGATGATCTGCGCGGCGCTGTTGTAGTCGGTCTGCATCTTGCGTTCCAAGGCAGAGAGGTCGTCACATTCCAGCACCCGGCAGAGGAAGCTCGCCCCCGCCTGCCCCATCGCCCCTGCCTCGATCGGATTGGCCGAGAGCAGCCGCGCGGCGCAGTTCAGGGTCCAAGCGTCGGTATAGGCGGCGGAGAGGGTCGCCTCCCCTTCGGTGTCGATCACCCCTTCGTCGCGCGCGGCGGCAAGGCCCGCGTCGATCTCACGCGCGCCAGTGCCGCCGATGAGCGCCCCCGCCTGCGCGAAGAGTTCGATATCCTGCAGCCGGCCCGCGCCGGTCTTGGCGTCGAGCGCGCCTGCGGGGCTGCGGGCGGCGGCGATGCGGCGGCGCATATCGGCCACCTCTCCCAGCACCTTGTCACGCGGGGCGGCACGGCTGAGGATGTCTTTGCACAGCGCGTCAACATCGCGGCCCAGATCCTCTGCCCCCGCGATCACCCGGGCGCGGGTGAGGGCCAGATGCTCCCACACCCATGCTTGTTCTTTCTGATAGCTCTCGAAACTGGCAAGGCTGGTCGCCACCGGCCCCTGATTGCCCGAAGGGCGCAGGCGCATGTCGATGTCGTAAAGTTTGCCTTGGGCCATCGGCGCGGTCATCGCGGTAATCATCGCTTGGGTCAGCCGCGCATAATAGCTGCGTGTGGCGAGGGGTTTGGGGCCATCGGAACTCTCCACCCCATCGGCGTCATAGATCACCAGCATATCGAGGTCCGAAGTCGGCGTGAGCCGCCCGGCCCCGAGCGAGCCCATGCCAAGGATCACCGCCCCGCGCCCCGGCGGCGGGCCATGGCGGGTGGCGAATTGATCGACGACCACGGGCCAAAGCGCCTGCAAGACGGCTTGGGCAAGCTCGGCATATTGGCGCCCGGCGGTGGCCGCGTCGATCAGCCCGCGCAGCAGATGCACGCCGATCCGAAAATGCCATTCGCGTGCCCAACGGCGGGTGCCGTCAAGGCGCAATTCATAATCCGCCTCCCCCGCAAGGTGCTGCTCCAGCATCTCGGTCAGCTTGGTCTGCCCCGGCCAGTCCGAGAAGAAATCGCCGCCGATCACCGCATCGAAAACGCCGGAGTTGCGCGACAGATGCGTGGCAAGCGCGGGCGATGTGGCGACGATATCCACCAAGAGATCGCCCAGTTGCGGATTGGCCCGCAAAAGGGAGAACAGCTGCACCCCGGCGGGCAGCCCCGCGAGAAAACCGTCAAAGGCCAAAAGCCCCTCATCCGGTTTCGCCGATTGCGCCAGACGGTCCAGCAGAAGCGGTTTGAGCCGCCCGAAGATATCCGCCCCCCGCTCCGAGCGCAGCGCGGGATAGCTGGGCCAGCGGTCTAGCACCGAAGTGTCGAATTGATGCGCCGGGCGCGCGGCTTCGGGCTCTTCCCTTGTGGCTGCGAAAAAGCTCTCGATCAGGTCGTGCACGGCTTGAAGTCGCTCATGAAGATCGGACTGTAAGTCTTTGACATCCATATCCATCATGGCGGCCAGCCGGTCGAAATCGGCATCGTTTCGGGGCAGCGTGTGGGTCTGGGCGTCTTGCACCATCTGCAATCGGTGCTCGACCGTGCGATGCGCGCGGTAGTGATCACCAAGCGTCTCGGCCACCTCCTCGGGCACCCAGCCCTTTTCGGCCAGCACGCGCAATCCCGCCAGCGTGCCACGGGGCCGCAGGTCCGCATCGCGGCCCCCGGCGATGAGCTGCCGGGTCTGGGTGAAGAACTCGATCTCACGGATGCCGCCCCGGCCCAGTTTCATGTCATGGTCCGGCAGGGTGATTGGGCCGCCCAAGCCCTTGTGCTCACGGATCGCCAGCCGCATGTCATGGGCGTCTTGGATGGCAGCGAAATCCAAGTGGCGACGCCAGACGAAAGGGCGCAAAGATTGCAAAAACGCCTCGCCTGCCGCGATGTCGCCCACTGCGGGACGGGCCTTGATATAGGCCGCGCGCTCCCATGTGCGGCCAAGGCTTTCGTAATAGCGCTCCGCCGCCTCCATCGCGATGCAGACGGGGGTGACCGCCGGGTCGGGGCGCAGGCGCAGATCCGTGCGGAAGACATAGCCTTGGGCCGTATTCTCGCTCAGCGTGGCAGACATGGCGCGCGTGGCTTTGACGAAGGCGCTGCGGGCGGCGTGGAAATCATCGGGCGCGAAACGGCTTTCGTCGAAAAGGCAGATCAGGTCGATGTCGGAGGAATAGTTCAACTCCCCCGCGCCCATCTTGCCCATGGCAAAGACGACCATGCCCGCGCAATCGGAAAGATCGTCCATCGTCATCCCCGGCAGCTTGCCGCGTTTGATCTGTGCCGCCAGCCCCGCCCGCAGGGCCGCGCCGCAGGCGGCATCGGCGTATTCGGTCAGCGCACCTGTCACCTCCTCCAGCGACCATGCCCCGCCCAGATCGGCCAGCGCGGTCAGCAACGCCATACGCCGCTTGCCCTGCCGCAGCCCATCGGCAAACCGGTCGGGGGCCAGTTCCGCCGCTGCCGCGCAATTATCGGCCAGAGCGGCTTCGGGATTGGCCACCGCCGCGCTCAGCCAACCCGCCTCTTTCTCCAAAAGCGCCATCAGATAGGGCGCGGTCGAGGCCGCAGCCGAGATCATTTCGCGCAACTCCGGCGCGAGATCGGGCAGCAGCGCCGCCGCATCCTGCGCACGTTCGCAGTGGTAGACGCGGGGGGAACGGGTGATCCGGGCGGCGAGAGATGGGTCTGTCATGGGGCCAGCTTTGCGGGCTGATCCAAGCGGCGTCAATGGGGGTTGCGACAGGGCACGGGCTTGCTACGACTTTGGCGCGCGCCCCAAGGGGGCACGATGCGACAAGGGGCAGAGAATGAGCAAGAGTTTGAAACGCGTGCGTGCCACGCTGGAGGCCGCGGGGGTGACGCCGGAAATCCGCGAGACGGCTTTGGCGCGGACGGCGGTGGATGCGGCCACGGCGCTTGATTGCGCGGTCGACCAGATCGCGAAATCAATCGTTCTGCGCGGCGAAGACAGCGCGGCGGCGCTGCTGTTCATCACCGCGGGCGCGCAGCAGGTCGATCTGGAACAGGCCGCGGCGCTGGCCGGGGAGCCTTTGGGCAAAGCCGATGCCGCGCTGATCCGGGCACAGACCGGCTTTGCCATCGGCGGCGTCGCGCCTTTGGGGCATATCACGCCGCCGCGCGCTTGGTTTGACCGCAATCTGCTGCAATTCCCGCTGGTCTGGGCCGCTGCGGGCACGCCGCATCACGTTTTCTGCCTTGAACCCCAGAAGATGGCGCAGCTTTCGGGCGCGCAAGTCGCTGATTTCACTGTCGCTTCCCAAATAATGTAAAAAACATTCACATAGCCCCTTGCGAAACGGGTTCGTCATTCCGATCTATTCAATGTGAAAGACATTCACATTATCCGAAACGCCCGGGCCGGCGACAGGCCCGTCACGACCGAAAGGCTCAACAATGACGACAGTGACCACCGACCCGACCTATTCCCCCCGCCCCAGTTGGCTGGCCCGGACGGAAGCCTGGATGGACGCACGCGGCAAAGGCGCATGGATCGCCGCCATGGTGCTCGGCTTCATCTTCTTCTGGCCCCTCGGCCTCGCCCTTCTTGCCTATATGACTTGGAGCAAACGCATGTTCTCTTCGAAATCCTGCAGCCGCAAATCCAGCCGCGCGATGATGTCGCGCAGCACCGGCAACCGCGCCTTTGACGCCTATAAGGCCGACACGCTGCGCCGTTTGGAGGAAGAGCAGCACAACTTCGAAGCCTTCCTTGAGCGTCTGCGCGAGGCCAAGGACAAGGCCGAGTTCGACCAGTTCATGGACGAGCGTGCCAAGCGGGACGAAACGGCCACAAACGCCTGATCGCACCCTGACCCCCACCCCCCGGCCCGCGCGCCGGGGGGCCATTCGCAGGACAAGACATGACCCAGACCCCCGACCCCGATCTGCACCCGCAATTCTATGACGGCATCGCTGGCAAGCGGCTGCTGGCTTGGGTCATCGATGTGACCCTTGTCCTGCTCTTTTGCGTGCTGATCCTGCCCTTCACGGCCTTTACGGGGCTGTTCTTTTTCCCCTTTCTGACGCTGGTGGTGGGCTTTGCCTACCGGGTGGCCACGCTGACCGGCGGCTCGGCCACATGGGGGATGCGCCTGATGGCGATGGAGCTGCGCGACCACCGCGACCGACCCTTCGATTTCATGACCGCGCTTTTGCATACCATCGGCTATTCGCTGTCGATGACGGTCACGGTCATTCAGGTCGTCTCGGCCGTTCTCATCTGCACCACGGCCCGCCGTCAAAGCCTTACGGACATGGCGCTTGGCACCGTGCCGGTGAACCGGCGGCTCAGCCGCTAGGGGCGGACGCAAATTTGCCCTTGGCGGCGCGGGGGGTGGTTGATAGCATCCCCCGATAAATGCTGGAAGCCCATGCGACATACACTGCCTTTGACACCACAATTCTATGTCACAGCGCCGCAACCCTGCCCCTATCTGGAGGGCCGGATGGAGCGCAAGCTGTTCACCGCCCTTCAGGGCGATAATGCCGCTCGCCTGAATGACAGCCTGTCGAGCCAAGGCTTCCGCCGCTCGCAAAATGTTCTGTACCGCCCCTCCTGCGCCGATTGCGCCGCTTGTCTTTCCGCGCGGATCGACGTGGCGGCCTTTCGCCCCAGCAAAAGCCAGCGCCGCATCCTGAAGCGCAACGCGGGGCTGGAACGCCGCGCGACATCGCCTTGGGCCACGGAAGAGCAATATGACCTTTTCCGCAGCTACCTCGACAGCCGCCATGCGGATGGGGGCATGGCGGATATGGACGTGTTCGAATTCGCTGCCATGATCGAGGAAACGCCGATCCGCAGCCGGGTGATTGAGTATACCGACCCTGAGGCCGACAATGCCCTCGTTGGCGTCTGCCTGACCGATGTGCTGGGCGACGGGGTGAGCATGGTCTATTCCTTCTACACCCCCGACCGGCCCCGCAACGGGCTGGGCAATTACATTATCCTCGACCATATCGAAATCGCCCGCGCGGCGGGGCTGCCTTATGTCTATCTTGGCTATTGGGTGCCCGGCAGCCAGAAGATGGGATATAAGGCCAAATTCTCGGGGCTTGAGGTCTATATGGGGGGCCAGTGGCAAAAGATGCGCGATCCTGAGGGTTTCGTGCCCGACCAGCATCCGCTCAGCAACGATCCCATCGCCGAACAGGTGGCCAATATCACCCTGCCGGATGTGACCCCACGCTGAGGAAACCAATTGATTTTGGCACTATTACCGGGCGGCCCCTTGGGCTGCCCGTTTTGTTTTGTGTGATACCGCGCCGGAAATGCAGGAAAGTACGCTATGCCGATCAAATCTTTCCGAAAATAACGCAGATGGTACGCGTTGCGAAATAAACCTACAAACAATCCCGCCCGACGCACAAGTTTTTCGCCATTTCGCTGTTGACGCCCCTCTTTCCCCCTCCTAATCTCACGCCACGCTTAGAGGACCCTTAAGATGACCGACCTAGTCATTATTGTAAGACACACGCGCATGGGCCGGTAACGGTAGACCATAATCCTTCCCATGCGCCCCCGTCAGACCGGGGGTTTTTTTATGCCAATCGCAATAACCTGCCTTACGGAGCACCCAAGATGAAACGCCAGATGACCGGAGCGAAAATGATCGTCCAAGCCCTGATTGACCAGGGTGTGGACACCGTCTTTGGATATCCCGGTGGCGCGGTGCTACCGATCTATGACGAGGTCTTTCAGCAGAATTCGATCAAACACGTTCTGGTGCGCCATGAGCAAGGGGCGGTGCACGCCGCCGAAGGCTATGCCCGTTCCACTGGCAAACCGGGCGTGGTGCTGGTGACCTCCGGCCCCGGTGCCACGAATGCGGTCACGGGCCTTACGGATGCGCTGCTCGACTCGATTCCGCTGGTGGTGCTGACCGGTCAGGTGCCGACCTTCATGATCGGCTCCGACGCCTTTCAAGAGGCCGACACCGTGGGCATCACCCGCCCCTGCACCAAGCACAATTGGCTGGTGAAAGAGACCGATACCCTTGGCGCCACTCTGCACGAGGCCTTCCATGTCGCCACCCATGGCCGCCCCGGCCCGGTGCTGATCGACATCCCCAAGGACGTGCAATTCGCCACCGGCCACTACGAGTCCCCCAAACCCTCGACCTCGCGCTATCAGCCTCAGGTTAAGGGCGACATGGCCGAGATCACCGAACTGGTCGCGGCGATGGAGACGGCGAAGCGTCCGATTTTCTACACCGGCGGCGGGGTCATCAACTCCGGCCCGGCGGCGAGCCAGTTGCTGCGCGAATTGGTTGATGCCACTGGCTTTCCCATCACCTCCACCCTGATGGGCCTCGGCGCCTACCCGGCGTCGGGTGACAAATGGCTTGGGATGCTCGGGATGCACGGGCTTTACGAGGCCAATATGGCGATGCATGATTGTGATCTGATGATCAACATTGGCGCGCGGTTCGACGACCGGATCACCGGTGTTATTGACAGTTTCAGCCCAAAATCCACCAAGGCGCATATCGACATCGACCCCTCGTCGATCAACAAGGTGATCCGCATCGACATTCCGATCGTCGGTGATGTGGCCCATGTGCTCGAAGACCTGCTGAAGGTCTGGAAATCGCGCGGCCGCAAGACCAATAGCGAGGCGGTGGCGAAATGGTGGCAGCAGATCGAAGAATGGCGCAGCATCGATTGCCTCAAGTTCAACCAATCCGGCAAGGTGATCAAACCCCAGCACGCGCTGGCGCGGCTCGAAGCGCTGACCAAGGATCACGACCGCTATATCACCACCGAAGTAGGCCAACACCAGATGTGGGCCGCGCAATACCTCGGCTTTGAGGAGCCGAACCGCTGGATGACCTCGGGCGGCCTTGGCACCATGGGCTATGGTTTCCCCGCCTCCATCGGCGTGCAGATGGCGCATCCGGAGGCGCTGGTGATCAACGTGGCGGGCGAAGCCTCGTGGCTGATGAACATGCAAGAGATGGGCACGGCGATGCAATTCGGCCTGCCGGTGAAACAGTTCATCCTCAACAACGAGCGGCTCGGCATGGTGCGCCAGTGGCAGGAACTGCTGCACGGTGAGCGCTATTCGCAAAGCTGGTCCGAAGCCCTGCCCGATTTCGTCAAACTGGCCGAAGCCTTTGGCGCCAAGGGGATTATCTGCTCGGACCCCGATGACCTTGATGATGCGATCATGGAGATGATCAACCACGACGGGCCAGTGATCTTTGACTGTCTGGTCGAGAAGCATGAGAACTGCTTCCCCATGATCCCAAGCGGCAAGGCGCATAACGAGATGCTGTTGCCCGGCGATCATGAGACCCAGGGCGTGATCGACGCAAAAGGCTCGGTGTTGGTGTAACCCGTTTTCTTTAAAAGAAAACGTCCCGGAAATTTTTCGAATTTCCGGCGAAGATGAAGAAGGACGAAGACATGGCTGCCCTAAAAATCAAAAAAGGTGCGACCTCGCATTCCGCCTATAACCTACGGCCCAACTTCTCGGATGTGGTTGAAAAACACACGCTGGCCGTGCTGGTCGAGAACGAGCCCGGCGCGCTGGCGCGGGTGATCGGCCTGTTCTCGGGCCGGGGGTATAACATCGACAGTCTGACCGTGGCCGAGGTGGACCATACCGGGCATCTGTCGCGTATCACCATCGTCACCAGCGGCACCCCGCAGGTGATCGAGCAGATCAAGGCGCAGGTCGGTCGCATCGTGCCGGTGCATGAGGTGCATGACCTCACCGTCGAAGGGCCGAGCGTGGAACGGGAACTGGCGATTTTCAAAGTCGTCGGCAAGGGCGAGCAACGGGTCGAAGCGCTGCGGCTGGCAGATATCTTCCGCGCCAATGTGGTCGACAGCACGCTCGAAAGCTTTGTTTTCGAGATCACCGGCGCGCCCGACAAGATCGACGCTTTCGCCGAGTTGATGCGCCCGCTGGGGCTGGCCGATGTCGCCCGCACCGGCGTGGCCGCCCTCGCCCGTGGTGTCTGACACGCGGGGCGTTTAGGCTTTCAGCTGGGCCGCGCGGAATTGGCGCGGTCCGGGCTTGGCGGTAAAGGGTATGATCTGGGCGCCATGCTGGCGCTTTCCCTCTGCCTCCGGCTCTGCCGCTAAGGGGCTATCGTGACGCAGCGCCTCGGGCAGATGCGAAGCCGCTTTCTCCTGAACCAGCCGGGGGTTGTCCGCGATACGCAGCTTGCGATGCACTGAGACGTCGAACTGCACCATATCGCCCGTGTCAAACCCCGCCCCCTGCCCGACACGGATCGCCGGCTCTTCGTAATAGGCAAGATCGCCTTGATCTTCGCACCAGAAAACCGCTTTTCCGGCGCTATTATCGCTCCACAGAACTACACCAATCATAGTACACCCCGCTTTCGATGTTTGTTCTCCATTCTGCGACAATCGAAAGAGGTGAAACATAGGTTAAAATGCAACGTGCGCTTGCATTTTGTGTCGGTTCCAGTAGGGTCAGCTACAATTCGGCGTCAGCTTTGACGCGCCTTCGCGTCAGTCTGTTAACCATCTGGCCATAGCGGCTTTTATTCCAAGGTCGCGACCCATTCAGAACGAGGCTGCATGTCCGCTCCCAACCGCTCTCCCTCTGAACTTCGTAGCATGTTCGGCGCCAATCTGCGCCAGTTGGCAGCGGATTACCCCTCGATCTCTGACCTTGCCCGGCAGCTTGGCATCAATCGCACGCAATTCAACCGCTACCTTTCGGGCGAAAGCTTCCCCCGGCCCGATGTGCTGGCGCGGATCTGCCGCTTTTTCGAGATCGACGCGCGGGTGCTGCTGGAGCCGGTGACCGAGATTTCCCTGAACCAAGATCCGATCAACAACAGCTTCCTGCGCGACTTCCTGGGCACCGGAATTCAAAATGTGCCCGAGGCGGATTTCCCAAGCGGTTTTTACCGTTTCGCGCGGCGGTCTTTTCTGGATCAGGACAGGTTCGTGACCGGCGTGGTTTTTATCACGCGCCATGGCAGCAGCACCTTCCTGCGCGGCTATGAGAGCGCGCCATCGTTGCGCGCGCAAGAGCTGCCGACCAACCCGATGGCGCGGGAATATCGCGGCATCGTCTCACGGCAGGAGAATGGGGTTTCCATCGTCGTCTCGCGGCGTCGTACGCTGACCGGGTCGTTCAACTACCTCAACCGCGTCGCCTCTTTCGAAAATAACTTTTGGGTTGGCTACGTCACCCGCACCGCCCCCGAAAGCGCCGCGGGCACGCGGGTGACCCGGCTGACCTATGAGTATATCGGCAGAGACCCCAAAACCGTTCTGCCCGCCGCGCGGCAGGCGGGGTTCACCGACATCGACGCGCTGATGCCCTACCACCGCCGCCTGCTTCAGCCTGACGCGCCTTTTAACTAAGCCCCGTTAAAGCTGGGGCGGCTGCGCCTTCGGATAGCCCGTCGCCTCATGCCAACCTTGGGCCAGTTGGAGCAGACGCGCGTCGCTGCCGCGTCTGCCGATCAGTTGCAGCCCCAAGGGCAGACCGCGCGCGTCGAAACCTGCGGGGATGTTGACCACCGGCAGGCCGATCAGGCTGGCCGGGACCACCACCTGCATCCAACGGTGATAGGTATCCAACGGCTGACCGTCGATCTCGGTCGGGTGCACCTGTTCGACCGCAAAGGGCCAGACCTGCGCCGAGGGCGCCGTCATTGCCCGAAGGCACCGTGCCCCAGCTGGGCCGCATGCCGTAGACGTTGTTCCACCCCACCGGATTGCGCAGGGAGCCCATCATATCGGACCCATCGGCCACGGCCACCATCCGCGCCGCCAGCGCCGCCGCCGCCCCGCCAGAGGAGCCGCCAGCCGAGCGGTCAAGGTCATAGGGGTTGCAGGTCGCCCCATGCACCGGGTTGAAGGTATGGCTGCCGAGGCCAAATTCCGGGGTGTTGGTCTTGCCGATCACAATCGCACCGGCGGCGCGAAGCCGCGCGACCGCCGGGTGATCCCGCGTGGCCGGGGCTGCCCCAAAGAGCGGCGAGCCCTGCGAGGTGGGCAGCCCCTCTGCATCCGCCAAATCCTTGATCGCCATGGGAATGCCGTGCAGCCAGCCCTTGCGCGGGCCCGCGTCGGCGGCCTCAGCCTCGGCCAGCAAAGCGTCGCGATTACGGAGGGAGACGACGGCATTCACCTTGCCGTTCACTGCCACGATCCGGTCCAATGTCGCCTGCATCAACTCGACCGCGGATATCTTTCGCGCGGCCAGCGCCTCAGACAGTTCTGAGGCGTCCCAATTTAGCAATTCCATCATGTCCCCCTATTGGTCACTGTCATTCCATGAAGGGGACGTCATGGGCTCAGTCGCCCTGCGCCTCGGCCCGGCTTTTGCCCGAGACTGCCAACGCCAACGTCGCCCCCATCAGCCCGTCGAGATCGCCGTCGAGCACGCCTTTGGTGTCCGAGGTCTCGTAATTGGTGCGCAGGTCTTTGACCATCTGATAGGGCTGCAGAACGTAGGAGCGGATCTGGTTGCCCCAGCCCGCGTCACCTGCGTTCTCATGCGCCTCGTTCACCAGTGCCGAGCGCTTGTCCAACTCCATCTGATAGAGCCGCGATTTCAGCGCTTTCATAGCGATGTCGCGGTTCTGGTGCTGCGACTTCTCCGAAGAGGTCACGACGATGCCCGTGGGGTGGTGGGTGATCCGCACCGCCGAGTCGGTGGTGTTGACGTGCTGACCGCCCGCGCCGGAGGACCGGTAGGTATCGATGCGGATATCGGAGGGGTTCACCTCGATCTCGATATTGTCGTCGACCACCGGGTAAACCTTCACGGAGGTGAAAGAGGTGTGCCGCTTGGCTGCCGAGTCGAAGGGCGAAATGCGCACCAGACGGTGCACACCGCTTTCGGATTTCAGCCAGCCATAGGCGTTGTGGCCTTCAATCTTATAGGTCGCGGATTTGATGCCCGCCTCGTCGCCGGGGCTTTCGGCCTGAAGATCGACCTTATAGCCCTTCTTCTCGGCCCAGCGGACATACATCCGCGCCAGCATGCTGGCCCAGTCACAGCTTTCCGTGCCGCCCGCGCCTGCGTTGATCTCAAGGAAGGTGTCGTTGCTGTCGGCCTCACCGTTTAGCAGCGCTTCGAGTTCTTTCTGCGCGGCCTTTTCTGCCAGCGCCTTCAGCGCCGCCTCGGCGTCAGAGATGACCTCTTCGTCCTCTTCCATCTCGCCCAATTCGATCAGTTCGAGATTGTCGGCCAACTCCTGTTTGATGCCCTCATAGGTGTCGATGGCATCGACCAACGACTGACGCTCGCGCATCAGCTTTTGCGCCGCATCGGGGTTGTCCCAAAGGTTCGGGTCTTCGACGCGGGCGTTGAATTCTTCCAGCCGGTAGGGCGCGGTCTCCACATCCAGTCGCTGGGCCAGCAATTCCAGCGATTTGCTGATCTGGTCCGCGGTATTCTGTGCCTCTGCGCGCATGTGTGCCTGCCTTTGATAAGTAATGCGGCCCCGAAAACCGGAGCCGCACGAGAGATAGACCAGCCCGCCAGCGGCGGCAAGTGGGGGGCGGCAAAGCGCAACTTTGCCCCGCCCCCTTTGGCCTGATTAGTAAAGACCGCCGGAGCTGAGTGTGCCAAAGCTAGCCTTGGGGCCGACGGTGGCTTTCTTGCCGGTCGACGTGGTGACCTGACGCGAGGAAGACCCGCCAAGTTCCTCGACCAGTGGCAGGTCCGCCCCCATGGCAAAGCCGCCGTCGAAAGAAATGCCGAAAAGCGGCTCTTCGCCATCGCGGAAACATTCCGACACGACATTGGCGCCGGTGGCGCTGTCGCTCAAACGGGCACCGGTGAAACGGTCGATCTTGATAAAGCGGCACTGGTCGGGGACCGCGAAGTCACCGCCGCCATACTTCTTGATCGCCTCGGACATGAAGCGCTGGAAGACAGGCGCGCAGAGCCGCCCGCCGCCCGCGCCCCGGCCCATCGGGCGCGGGGTATCAAAACCGATGTAGCAGCCCGCCACCACGTTGGAGGAGAAACCCACGAACCACGCGTCTTTCTCATCGTTGGTGGTGCCTGTCTTGCCCGCGATCGGCACCGGCAGGTTCACCGCATTGCGCGCCGTGCCACGCTCGACCACGCCCCGCATCATGGAGGTCAACTGATAGGCGGTCACCGGGTCCATCACCCGCTCGCGGTTGGAAATGATCCGCGGCGCTTCACCGGGGGCGAGGTTGATCTGCTCACAATCGTAGCATTTGCGTTCATCATGTTTGTAGACGGTGCGGCCATAGCGGTCTTGCACCCGGTCGACCAAAGTGGGCTGCACCCGCTCACCGCCATTGGCGAACATCGCATAGGCCGAAACCATTTGATACAGCGTGGTTTCCTGACTGCCGAGCGCGTTCGACAGCAAGGGCGCGAGGTCGTCGTAAACGCCGAAACGCTCCGCATAGCTGCCGACCACATCCATCCCGACCTCTTGCGCCAGACGGATGGTCATCAGGTTGCGCGACTGTTCGATGCCCGTACGCAGGGGCGTCGGCCCATAGAATTTATGCGAGGCGTTCTGCGGCCGCCAAACGCCCTGCGGCGTGTTGATCTCAATCGGGGCGTCGACCACGATGGTCGCGGGGCTATAGCCACTGTCGAGCGCGGAGGCATAGACGAAGGGCTTAAAGCTCGACCCCGGCTGGCGCTTGGCCTGTGTGGCCCGGTTGAACACGCTCGCCTGATAGGAAAAGCCGCCCTGCATCGCGATCACGCGGCCCGTGTGCACGTCCATCGCGACGAAACCGCCCTGCACCTCTGGCACCTGCCGCAAAGTCCAGCGGATGAAAGATCCGTCGCTGTCCGAGGTCATGCGCCGGACCAAGACGACCTCACCCACCTCAAGCAGGTCGCCCGCCACCTGAGCCTTGCGCCCCAGAGAGCCGTCATCTAGCCGTTTGCGCGCCCATTGCACGTCTTTGGCCGGGATCCAGTGGCCGTCTTCGTCATCCTCGACGCCTTCGATGCCGATGCGGGCGTCATTGCTGCCGACCTCAAGCACCACCGCCGGATACCACTGGTTCTCCAGATCGATGTCGCGCGGCACCCGCAGGTCCGCCAGCGCAGCGCGCCATTCCTCTTCGCTGTCCAATTGATCGGCGGGGATCTCAAAACGCGTCCCGCGCCAGATGCCCCGCCCGCGGTCATATTGCTCCAGCTGACGGCGCAGAGCGTTGGCCGCGATGGGCTGCATCTCGTTGTCGATGGTCGCGCGCACGGTCAAACCGCCGGTAAAGAACTCCCCCTCGCCGAAATCTTCGCTCAACTGGCGACGGATTTCGTCGGTGAAGTAATCCCGCGGCGGCAGTTCGGCCTTGAAGCTCTCGAAATCACCGTTCTGGACCGAGCGCAGCGGCTGCGCCACTTCGGTTTCATAGACCGCTTCCGAGATATAGCCATTCTCTTTCATCTCGCGCAGCACGAAGTTCCGCCGCGCCAGCAGCCGGTCCTTGCGACGCACCGGGTGGTAATCCGACGGCGCCTTGGGCAGCGAGGCGAGGAAGGCCGCCTCATGCGGGGCCAACTCACTCAGCGTCTTGTTGAAATACGTCTGGCTTGCCGCCGCCACGCCATAGGAGTTCTGGCCGAGGAAAATCTCGTTCAGATAGAGCTCAAGAATTTTCTCTTTGCTCAAGGTCTCTTCAAGGCGCGAAGCAAGGATGATCTCCTTGATTTTACGCTCGGCCCGGCGGTCGCCCGACAAAAGGAAGTTCTTCATCACCTGCTGGGTGATCGTCGAGGCCCCGCGCACGTCGCGCCCGCGCGATTTAACCGCATCCACCGCCGCCGCACCGATGCCGCGCAGGTCATAGCCCTCATGGGTGTAGAAGTTCTTGTCCTCTGCCGAGATGAAGGCCTGTTTCACCAGATCCGGAATGGTATTGGCCGGGGCGAAAAGACGGCGTTCCTTGGCAAATTCGTCAATCAAACGGCCTTGGCCCGAGTAAATTCGGCTGATCGTCGGCGGCGTGTATTGCGCCAGCGACTCATGGCTGGGCAAATCACGGCCATACATCCAGAACACCGCCCCGATGGTCAAAGCCACCATGCCGACGCTCAGGGTCAGGGTGGTAAAGATCCCCCCGAAAAAGGACAGAACAAATCGAAACACGCGCGCGGACCACCATTGGCTAGGGACAGTTCCGAGCCTATACAGGATGCACCGGCTCGGGTCAAAACACATGGCCGCCAGCGGGGGCGAATCTTCGCCCATCGCGAAAGCGGTCAGATCTTTTTATTTTACTTTCTGATCAATGGTTTGAGCGCCGCATCCTGATCACGCCACGTCACGATCGCATCCGCCATCGCGCTCACCATTGACGCGCGCCACACCGGATCGCGCAGATTGGTCAGATCGCGCTTGGAACTCAGGAACCCCACTTCGACCAAAACCGAAGGAATATCGGCGGACTTCAAGACCGAGAAACCCGCCCGCCGCAGGGGTCGGCTGTTCAACGGCCCGCCCGCCGCGCCCATGCCATCGACCAAAATCTCGGCCAGCGCATCTGAGCGCGGCTCGGTCTCTTGCCGGGCAAGATCCAGCAGGATGCCCGCCACCTGATCATCTGAGCCGGTCAAATCCGCCCCCGCGATGATGTCCGACCGGTCATGTCGCGCCGCGAGATGTTCGGTCGCCACATCGCTGGCATCATCGGAAAGGGTATAGACCGTCGCCCCGCTCGCCCCGCCCTGCGACAGGCTGTCGGCATGGAGCGAAATGAAAAGGTCCGCTTCGGCCTGATGGGCGATGGCGACCCGGTGCTCTAAGGCGACGAAAATATCCTCATCCCGGGTCAGCAAGACATCCACCCCCTTGCGCCGCAGCGCATCGCGCAGGTCGCGGGCGAAGTTGAGCATCAGGTCTTTCTCGTCCAATCCCTCGCGCTGCGCACCGGGGTCGATGCCGCCGTGGCCGGGGTCCAGAACGACGGTGAAACTGTACTTGTCTGCCACCGCAGGTTTCGGCGGCGCGGTGAGCGCGGTGGTCCAATCAGGGTCCACCGGCGCGCCCGCGGCCTCGGCAAAAACCTCCGCCTCGACCCTCTCCAAGGTAATCTCAAGCCGCGCCTTGCCGCTGCTTGTGTCCACCGGCATGCCAATCTCAGCGGGAACCATCGGCTCGGCCAAATCGGCCACCAGACGCGACCAACCGGGCTGAAACGCACCAAACCGCAGTGCCGAGATACGGCCCGGCTTCTCCAACAGATCCCCCCGGGCGACATTCGACCAATCCGCCTCGCGGAAATCGACGATCAGTCGGGCGGGATCATCCAGCAGAAAAACCCGGAAAGGCACGCCCTGGCTCAGCGCCACGGTCAAATCGGTCTTGCCGAACCAGCGATCACTCACCGCGCTCTCAACCGGATCGACCCGCGCCAGCGCCGTCAACTCCTGCGCCGCGACGGTGACCGGCCCCGCGCAGGCCAACATGACTGCCAGTCCCCTAAAGATTGCCCGCATGATCGATCACCCTGCCCGTTTTCGCCCTTCTATCACCTGCCGCGCGGCCAAACCAGCGTTCAGCGCGCCGCCATGAAGGCTTTGAGCCGGGCGATGCCCTCCTCCATATCCGCCGTGCTGCGCGCATAGGAAAAGCGCAGCGTCTTATGCCCCCGCGCCGGGTCAAAATCGAGCCCCGGGGTCACGGCGACGCCAGCCTTCTCCAGAATTTCCGCCGCAAAGGCGCGGCTGTCATCGGTAAAGCGCGAAACATCAGCATAGACGTAAAACGCCCCATCGGGCGGCGCGATGTCGGTAAACCCCGCCTCTTGCAAACCGGTGATCATCAGGTCGCGGTTGCGCCGGTAAACCGCCAAATTGGCCTGCAATTCGTCGTCGCAATCCATCGCCGCCAGCGCCGCGATCTGGCTAGCATGGGGTGCGCAGATAAACATGTTCTGCGCGATCCGCTCGACCACGCGCACCTGATCCTCGGGCACCACCATCCAGCCCACGCGCCAGCCGGTCATCGAGAAATACTTCGAGAAGGAGTTGATCACATAGCAGTCATCGGTGACCTCCAGCGCGGTCACGGCCTTCTTGTCATATTCGATGCCATGGTAAATCTCGTCCGAGATGAAGGACATGTCATTGGCCGCACAGGCCTCCGTCAGCGCCGTCAAGGCGGGTCGGTCGAGCATCGTGCCCGAAGGATTGGCCGGGGAGGCCACGAGCAAACCGCGCAGGTCTTCCCCCGCGAAATCCGCCGCGACCGGCTGATATCTGTTCTCCGGCGCGGCGGGCAGATCGACGGGCTGCATCCCCAAGGCGCGCAGGATCTGACGGTAGCTGGGATAGCCCGGCGCCCCGATGCCCACCCGATCCCCTGAATCGAAGAGCGCGGTAAAGGCCAGCAAAAACCCGCCCGAGGACCCGGGGGTGATCACCACCCGAGCCGGATCGAGATCGACGTTATACCATTCGCCATACATCTGCGCGATCCGCGCCCGCAAAGCAGGCAGGCCAAGCGCCACGGTATAGCCCAAGGCCCCCTCACCCATCGCCTTGGCCAGCGCGGCCGCCGCCCCTTTCGGCGCGCCCGTGCCGGGCTGGCCAACCTCCATATGAATGATGTGACGGCCCGCCTCTTCGGCGGCGCTGGCGGCCTGCATCACGTCCATCACGATAAAGGGATCAACGGCGGACCTGGTTGAATTGCGCATGGGCTTGCTCCTACTGTCGGCATGTGCTTTCACCGCGCCTGATGCCGGGCGTCAACCCTTGGCCCCTATTTCGCAGCTTTACCGAAAGGACCGCCCATGTTCGTCCGCCTCCTCGCCCCTGCCCTTGCCGGTGCAGTCACCCTTGCCGCCCCCGCCGGGGCCATGGACCTGACCGAGCTTACAGACGCCGAACGCGCGCAGTTCCGGGCCGAGGTCCGCGCCTATCTAATGGAAAACCCCGAAGTGATCCTACAAGCGGTAGAGCAGATGCAAAACCGTCAGGCCCAAGCGCAGATGCAGGCAGATTTCGATCTGGTCTCCGCCAATGCCGATGAGATTTTCGACGATGGCTACTCTTGGGTCGGCGGCAACCCGGAGGGGGACATCACGCTGGTTGAATTCCTCGACTACCGCTGCGGCTACTGCAAACGCGCCCATGGCGAAGTGGCCAAACTTCTGGAAACCGACGGTAACATCAAACTGATCGTCAAAGAGTTCCCGATCCTTGGAGAGCAATCGCTGCTGGCGTCGCGCTTTGCCGTGGCGACCAAACAGGTCGCGGGCGATGACGCTTACAAACAACTGAACGATGCGCTTATGGCCTTCAACGGAGCGGTCACCCTCCCCGCCCTCCGCCGCTTGGGCGAAAGCTTCGATCTGGATGTCGCAGCAATCGAAGCCGAGATGGACAGCGACGCGGTCACGCAAGAGATCGCCCAAACCCGCGCGCTGGCCCAAAAGCTGCAGATCACCGGCACGCCCACCTTCGTCATGCAAGACGAAATGCTGCGCGGCTACCTGCCCTATGATCAAATGATGGCGCTGGTAGAAGAAAAACGCGGCTAAAGATGCGCGCCCCGGCATTTCTGGCCGCGCTCGTGCTGGCCCTGCCCGCCGGGGCCGATGAACCGTCCGCGCGAGATGCGTTTGAAACCGAACTCCGCGCCGCGGTCCTTGCCAATGGCGATGTCATCGCCAAAGCGCTGGCCGGCCCGACGCAAATGCAACGGCATATTCAAAACGACCTGTTGCTGCTCGACCGCTTGGCCCCCGACCTTCTGGCGGGCCACCCCATCGCGCTTTTCACCGCAGAAGACTGCGAGACCTGCGCCACCGCCGCCCACGAATTGACCGCAATTACAAAGCGTTACGGCATCACCTTCATACAACACGATCTCAGCCACCCCCAGCCCGCCCGCTGGGCTACCGCCCTAGGGCTCACCGACGCCCCCTTCTATGTGCTGCCCGAAATGATCCTCAACGGCCACATGCCCCCCATCGTCCTAGAAAAACACCTCACCCCAAACAAGGTGAAGACGCCCCCACAACCCACTGATTAATAACCCATTCCAACAACAGACAAAGCGCGCCAACCTCCCGGCTCACGCGCTCCCCCTCATCTTCATCCTTTTAAAAATACCTCTGCGCAGCCCCTCAACCAACACAGCGCCAGCGGCCCAGCCCCCAACCTACTCAGCCGCCTTCACCGCCTCAGCCTCAATCTGCGCCGCGCGTTCCTCGACCTGCTCGACGATATGATCAATCATACCTTCATTGCCGAGCTTATGGCTCTGTTTGCCCGCCAGATAGACCATGCCAGACCCGGCCCCGCCGCCGGTAAAGCCCACGTCGGTCATCAGCGCCTCACCGGGGCCGTTCACCACGCAGCCGATGATCGACAGGCTCATCGGCGTCTTGATATGCTCCAGACGTTTCTCCAAGGTCTCGACGGTTTTGATCACATCGAACCCCTGCCGCGCGCAAGAGGGGCAAGAAATGATGTTCACCCCACGGTGCCGCAACCCGAGGGATTTGAGAATCTCATAGCCAACCTTCACCTCTTCCACCGGATCGGCGGAGAGGGAGACGCGGATGGTATCGCCGATGCCACTCCACAAAAGGTTGCCCAGACCAATGGCCGATTTGATCGTGCCCGACATAAGCCCGCCCGCCTCGGTGATGCCGAGGTGGATGGGCGCGTCGGTGGCATCGGCAAGCTGTTGGTAGGCCGCCGCGGCCATGAAGACGTCCGAGGCCTTGCAGGAAATCTTGAACTCGTGGAAATCGTTGTCTTGCAGGATCTTGATGTGATCCAGCCCGCTTTCGGCCATCGCATCGGGGCATGGCTCGCCGTATTTCTCCAGCAGATGCCGCTCCAGCGAGCCTGCGTTCACGCCGATGCGGATTGAGCAATTGTGGTCCCGCGCGGCTTTGATGACCTCGCGCACGCGCTTTTCATCGCCGATGTTGCCCGGGTTGATGCGCAGACAGGCGGCACCGGCCTCTGCGGCTTCGATCCCGCGTTTGTAGTGAAAGTGGATGTCCGCAACGATGGGCACCGACACTTCGGGAACGATCTCACGCAAGGCTTTGGACGAGTCCTCATCCGGGACCGAGACGCGCACGATATCGGCGCCTGCGTCAGCGGCGGCTTGGACCTGTGCGATGGTAGCAGCGACATCGGTGGTCAGCGTGTTGGTCATGGTCTGCACGGTGATCGGCGCGTCACCGCCCACCGGCACATTGCCCACCATGATCTGCCGGGACTTGCGACGCGGAATATCGCGCCAAGGGCGAATGGAATGAAGCGACATGAAGACACCTTTCGCGGGATCAGGGGCTATGGCCCCCTACCTATTCAGCCGAAGCATCATGTGCAATGGGAAGCGGCAGCCCGCGCGTTTAGCTGCCCTGACAGGGCATCGCCGCCAGAGCGGAGGGGTCGAGCGAGCCTTCGAGGTCGGCAAACATTCGGCTGAGCGATTGCTCCGCCGTCGGATCGACCGGCTCATAAAGCTCAGCCAGCGCCTGCGCGTGGAGCGGCACGTTTGAGGTCACTGCCCCGCGCGGCCCAACGGGGCCGAAACAGCCATCTGCCATGGCGAAATATAGCGCACCCGATTCGCCCGTCCGAAGGGAGGGCGGCTCTTCGGTGACGGGGACATCCCATGTGTCGCCCTTGTTCATCACGCCTTCGAAAATCACCGTGCCGTCAGCCGCGCGCACTCGGACCCAAGAGGGGTAAGCGGCGACCATGCGCACTTTCTCGCCCAAAGGCTCAACAACCTGCGGTTTGGGCAGGTCGGTATCGGCATTGGCGAGCATCACAGCCTCGTCGATGGCGCTGGTGATGCTGTCATCTGACAGGCTGTCATCACCCTCCGCTGCCTCGGCCACCACGGTGCCTTGCGCGGCGGTATCGGGGCGGTCCGGCGTCGGGAAATTGCTGACAGAGCGCGGATCAATAGAAGCAATCGGCGCGTCACGCGCCACCAGCACCGGCACGTCAAGCGCTTGCGGGCGATAAAGCCGGTCCAGCGCCTCGGCCCGAGGGCTTTCCACGCTTTGCGGCGCGGCGGAATCGTCTTCCGCGTCAGGCGCGCTGGCCAGCGCCCCATCCAGCGGGTCGAGATCGGAAAGCACGATCGGGGTCTGATCCACCGGGGCCACCTGCACGCGCTGCACCTCTTTCAGCACGGTCCAACCGCCAAAACCAATGGCCGAAATCAGCGCGATCAGCACCAGCGAGGAGCCGACCGCCCCCGGCTCAATCCGGCTGAGCAACCCGTCGCCCGTGGGCACGAAGGGCGTGTTGGGCCGGGCGAAAAGATCGTCTTCTTTCGGGGACTTGCGGCGTTCCTCGAAGCTCGGCTTTTTGACGACGGAGGCTTCGGCGGACATGCCATGGGCCACGGCGAAACCGGATTCCTTGCAGAAGGCGGCAAAGGCCTGATCTGGGTCCATATTGAGGTAGCGCGCGTAGGAGCGCACATAGCCCGCGATGAAGCCGGGCGTGTCAAATGCGCCGGGATCACAGTTTTCGATTGCGGCGATATAGGAGGCTTTGATGCGCAATTCGCGCTGCACGTCGAGCAGGGATTTACCAAGCGTGGCCCGTTCGCCGCGCATGACATCCCCCAACCGCAATTCGAATGCATCGAACCCTTTGGGTTCGACTGTTTCGTCCTCAGCGGTTCTGGAGGCCCATCGCCCGATCATCAATATGCCCTGTCCCTGTTAGCCTGTAGCTTTGATCCAAACACGCCCCAACGATTCGGATGTAGCCTTTTCTTGACAAAAGGCTACCACAAGACAACGCAAAACACGAATAGCGCTGCGTTAGCCCGCAGCTTCGGCACGATTCAGCGCACAATGCGACCAGAGCACGTCCATCCCCCGGACAAGTGCATCCATCTCTTTAGGCCCATGTACCGGTGAGGGCGTGAAGCGCAACCGCTCCGTGCCGCGCGGGACGGTGGGGAAGTTGATGGGCTGAACATAGATCCCGTGATCTTCGAGCAGCATGTCCGACAGAAGCTTGGTGTGCACCGGGTTGCCCACCATAACGGGCACGATGTGACTGCCATGGTCGATGATCGGCAAGCCCAGCCCCTTCAGCCGCAATTTCAACGCCTTGGCCTGCTGCTGGTGTTTCTCTCGCAGCTCGGGCGCGCGTTTGAGATAGGCGACCGAAGCGGCGGCCCCCGCAGCGACGGCAGGCGGCAGCGAGGTGGTAAAGATGAACCCCGGTGCATAGGAACGGATCGCGTCGCACATCTTGGCAGAGGCGGCGATATAGCCGCCCATCACGCCGTAGGCTTTGGCCAGCGTGCCGTTGATGATGTCGAGCCGGTGCATCAGCCGGTCGCGTTCCGCCACCCCTGCCCCGCGCGGGCCATACATGCCAACCGCGTGCACCTCGTCGATATAGGTCAGCGCGCCGAATTCATCCGCGAGATCGCAGATTTCTTCGATGGGCCCGAAATCGCCGTCCATCGAATAGATCGATTCAAAAGCGATCAGCTTGGGCGCGGCAGGGTCATCCGCCTCCATCAACTCGCGCAGATGGGCGACATCATTGTGGCGGAAGATACGCTTGGCTCCGCCATTGCGGCGCACGCCTTCGATCATGGAGGCATGGTTCAGCGCGTCGGAATAGATGATCAGCCCGGGAAAGAGCTTGGGCAGGGTCGAGAGCGTGGCGTCATTGGCGATATAGGCCGAGGTGAACAGCAGCGCCGCTTCCTTGCCATGCAGATCGGCCAGTTCGGCCTCGAGCTGCTTGTGATAGACCGTCGTGCCCGAGATGTTGCGCGTCCCGCCAGAGCCTGCGCCGGTGGCGCGCAGCGCTTCTTCCATGGCTTCGATCACCACGGGGTTCTGCCCCATGCCCAAATAGTCGTTGCCGCACCAAACGGTGATATCCTGCTGCGACCCGTCGGGTTTGGTCCAGACGGCATGGGGGAACTGACCATTGCGACGCTCGATGTCGATGAAGGTCCGGTAGCGTCCTTCGTCATGCAGGCGCGCAATCGCCGCGTCGAGCTTCTCGTTATAGTCCATGCGCGTCTCCATCTTTTGGCGCGAACAGGAGGAGGCCCCTCCATATTCAGCTTTTAGAATGATTACAGATCCAAAGCCGAAGCTTCAATCTCTTATCCCGGCCCCTTTGCGGGGCGAACTGTCGCAGGCGCTGCGCGTTCTACGCTCGATTTAAGATTGTTCGCTTGTATTGCCAGCCGCTTTCATGCTTCCAAAGGACCAATCCAGAAAGGGCAGTTTGTTTTGCGCGCCACTCCACATCCCCAGCAGGACCAGCGCCTGCGGACGCTTTATAATTACGAGATTCTCGACACCCCGCGCGAGGAGGAGTTCGACGAGATCGTCGAACTGGCGGCTGAGATCTGTGACGCGCCGATTTCAGTGATCAACCTGATCGACAAGGACAGACAGTGGTTCAAGGCCGAAGTGGGTCTGGGTGCGCGCGAGACGCCGCTCGAAACCTCGCTCTGCTCTCACGCGATTCTGGAAGAGCGCTTCGTTGAGATTCCCGACACGCTGAAAGACCCGCGCATGGCCGACAACCCGCTGTGCACCGCAGGCGACGGGCTGCGGTTTTATGCAGGTGCGCTGCTGATTGCGTCCAACGGGCTGCCGCTTGGCACGCTGTGCATCCTCGACACCAAACCCCGCAGGCTGACCGCGCTGCAACGCAAGGCGATCTCTGTCTTGTCGCGTCAGGTAATGAAGCAACTCGACCTGCGCCTTTCCCTGCGCAGCCAAGCCGTGCTGATGAGCGAGGCCGACCACCGTGTCAAAAACTCGCTCCAGACACTGTCGGCCATGGTTCGGCTCCACACCCGGCAATTGGATGACACGACCACGATCAATGTGCTGAACGGCATTCAGCGCCGGGTCAACGCCATGGCAACGCTACATGGTGAGCTGCAAACCGGACAGGGGCGCGATGAGGTCGATGTGGGCAAATACCTCGACAGGGTCTTGGAGCTTTTGCAGGAAACCGCACCGGGGCATGTCAAAATCAGCTACCGGTCGGACCCTGTGACCCTACGATCCAGCGCGGCTTCATCCTTGGGGCTGATCATTAGCGAGTTTGCCGCCAATTCGATCAAACACGCCTTCCCGGATGGCGCGCCCGGCCATATCGAAATCGACCTCAGCCTGCGGGACGGGCATTTCCACCTTGAATGCAAAGACGATGGCATCGGGGCCGCGAACGAGGGCAAAGGGCGGGCCGACAGCATTGGGCAGACCTTGATGGCGGCGGCGGCGTCGCAGTTGAATGCGCAGGTCGACAGCCAGCTTACCTCCGAGGGCAGCCGCCTCTCGCTCACCTTCTGAACGCGGGCCCTGCGGCCACTGGACACGCCCTGCCCGCCTGATACCTTCGCGCCAAATTCACAAGCGCAAGGAATTATGCCCATGTCCCTCGACGATGTTCTCGCCCGGATCGACAACGATCTGCACGCCGCCACCGACCGCCTGTTGGACCTGCTGCGCATCCCGTCAATCTCGACCGATCCGGCCTATAAGGCCGATTGCGACCGCGCCGCCGATTGGCTGGTGGCCGATCTTACATCCATGGGCGTGGAAGCCGAAAAACGCGCCACGCCGGGGCATCCGATGGTCGTGGGCCATGTGGGCGAAGGTAAGCCGCATCTGCTGTTCTATGGCCACTATGACGTGCAGCCGGTCGACCCGCTGAACCTTTGGGACCGCGATCCCTTCGATCCGGCGGTTGAGGAGACGGAGAAGGGCCTCGTGATCCGGGGCCGCGGAGCCGCCGATGACAAGGGCCAGTTGATGACCATCATTGAAGCCCTACGCGCGTGGAAAGAGGTGAAAGGCGATTGGCCCTGCCGCATCACCTTCTTCCTCGAAGGCGAAGAGGAATCCGGCTCCCCCTCCCTCGTCCCATTTATGGAGGAGAACGCGGAAGAGTTGAAAGCCGATGTGGCGATGATCTGCGACACCGGGTTGTTCGAAAGCAAGACCCCTGCCATCGTCACCATGCTGCGCGGGCTTTTGGGCGAAGAGCTGACCGTCACCGCCCCGTCGAAAGACCTGCATTCGGGCATGTATGGCGGTATTTCGATGAACCCGATCCGCGCGCTGAGCAAGGTGATCGCCGCGCTGCATGACGACGAAGGCCGCATCACCATCCCCGGCTTCTATGACGGCGTGCCGGACCTGCCCGAGGATTTGGAAGCGCAGTGGCAGGGCCTTGCCTTTGACCATAGCGCCTTCCTCGGCGACGTGGGGCTCAGCAAACCGGCGGGTGAGCAGGACCGCACCCCGCTTGAGATGATCTGGTCGCGCCCGACTTGCGAGGTCAACGGCATCTGGGGCGGCTATACTGGGGATGGCTTTAAAACGGTGCTGCCCTCCGAGGCGCATGCCAAGATCAGCTTCCGCCTCGTCGGCACGCAAGACCCGCTCGCCATCCGTGAGAACTTCCGCAAGATGGTGGCTGAGATGCTGCCCGAAGACTGCACGGTAGAGTTCTCAGGCCATGGCGCCAGCCAAGCCTCGGGGGTGGACATTGGCCATGCGATGTTCGAACCCGCCCGCCAAGCGCTCAGCGACGAATGGCAGGTGCCTGCGGCCTATATCGGCTGTGGTGGCTCGATTCCGATTGCCGGGCATTTTCAAAAGATTCTCGGGACCGAGCCGATGCTGATCGGTTTCGGCAAGGATGACGATCAAATCCACTCCCCGAACGAGAAATACGACATGGAAAGTTTCCACAAAGGCATCCGCTCCTGGGCGCGCATCATTGATGCGCTGACCTAAGCAGCTTGGCGATCGGGCCTGCCCGGTCGCCATATATTCCACTGTCAGGGCCTCAAAAGGCAACGCTGAATAAGCCTGCGTGAACGAGGGCTTAGCGCCTGCACGTTACGAAATAGAGGGGGAAAGTGGCGCGGTTGACGGGGCTCGAACCCGCGACCCCCGGCGTGACAGGCCGGTACTCTAACCAACTGAGCTACAACCG
>NZ_JBIFFS010000013.1:0-54871 GCF_043557255.1 Sulfitobacter sp. 1A13353
AAGCAACCTGATGGAAATACAGAAACGGTTGGAGTAAAACGAGATATCAAAAACTGCACTTCACCGTGAACTCACACCGCAAAGCAGTAATGTCACCCATCGGCAAAGCAGAAGTGTCACTCTCCTTGCATACGGTAGCGAGGATTAGTGGACATGGGATGGGTGACGATGAGCGAGCGCGAGTTGAACCGCGTTGAGGTTTTGGCGCAGGTCGATGATGGGCGGCTGAGCGTCGACAACGCGGCGAACATGCTGGACCTGACACGGCGGCAAGTGTTTCGGCTTTTGAAGCGGTACCGCCAGGACGGTGCATCTGCGATCCGGCACAAGTCGCGTGGGCGCGCGCCGAACAACCAAATCCACTCAGCCAAACGCGATTATGCGCTGACCGTCATCAAGGAACATTATCCGGACTTCGGGCCGACGCTTGCAGCTGAGATGTTGGCCGAACATCATGGGTTAAAGGTCTCGCGTGAGACGGTGCGCAAGTGGATGGTTGAAGATGGCATCTGGCTGTCTCGCAAGCAGCGCCGCCAGTTTCATCAACCTCGCCTGCGCCGGGAATGCTTCGGTGAGCTGATCCAGATCGACGGCTCGGACCATCGCTGGTTTGAAGACCGCGCATCACCTTGCACCCTGCTTGTGTTCATCGATGACGCGACCAGCACGCTCATGGAACTGCGGTTTGTGAAGTCAGAGAGCACGTTCAGCTACTTTGAAGCTTTGGAAAGCTATCTGCACAAACACGGTCGCCCGGTCGCGCTCTATTCTGACAAGCACACGGTGTTCCGTGTCTCCAAAGAGGACGCCAAGGGTGGTGCGCGGATCACCCAGTTTGGTCGGGCGCTGAGTGAGCTGAACATCGAGATTCTCTGCGCCAATTCGAGCCAGGCCAAAGGCCGTGTCGAACGCGCCAACCGCACGTTGCAGGATCGGCTGGTCAAGGAACTGCGCATCGCGGGCATTTCAGACATGGAAGCTGGAAACGCCTATTTGCAAGGCTTCAAAGACCGCCACAACGCCAGGTTCGCCAAGGCCCCGGCCAGGTCGGACAACCTGCATCGCGCGCTCAATGTCGAGCCGGATCGGCTGGCAGATGTGCTGTGCTGGCGCGAGAACCGCTATGTCGGCAGGCAGTTAACGTTCTCCTACGACCGCAAGCGGATCATGCTCGAAGAAAGTGACATCACGCGCGGGCTGGTTGGCAAATACGTGGACACCTACGCCTTTGTTGATGGCCGGTTCGAGGTGCGCTCCAAAGGCCGCTCCCTGCCCTACACAGTCTTCGACATGGATCAGCGCGTCACCCATGCGGCAATCACCAGCAACAAAAACCTGAGCGCAGTTCTGGAACACATCAAGGAGATGCAGGACGCCGCGCCGCCAAAGCCGAAGGTGCGGACAAATTCCGAGAAGATGGGTTATAAACCGAATGGGCGGCGTCCTGGCAGGCCCTCAGGATCGAAAGCCAAGAAGAAGATTGCGCAGGCGGCGGAATAGGCCAAAATCGACGGTATGACTGAGGACGAGCCAGAGATCATCTTTTCCGAATGCACCCAGACCGTCACCATCGACGGGCATCACTTTGACGTCGAGATTTACAAGACCAGCATCGATCCCGGCTGGATCCTGTCAGTTGAGAACCAATTCGGCACGTTGACGATTTCAGACAATCCGCCCTTCTTTGGTGATGTCCTTGCGTGGCGTACCTTTGAAAAGATCGTGCGCGAAGACGGCGTCAGAGCATTCTACAATCAGACCGAACAACGGAAGCCGGGTCTCTAAGCCAATCCCCGCAAGGCTTTTCAGCCCTTCGATATGTGGGGTCTCCGGGCTGCAAAGCCTTGCTACCGTCGCGCCCAGTAGTGACATTCCTGCTTTGCAAACCCAGTGACATTTCTGAATGGTGTTTACAACCGATGTAGCCAGGTACGCACTACCCTCAATTGGAAATTTTGCTAGAAAGCAGTGGTTTATCTGACGGGAGGAACCGGTATGGGAGCCGTTTACGATCAACTGAGTATCGTAGAAGGACGCAAGATAGAACGATGGAGGCACGCGAAGGTCCCGTGCGGAGTGGCTTTCGCTGCAACCTGCGTCAACTGGCAATCGCGGACCAAGCTGACCTTGACGGTATTGGGGGGCAATGGTCGCTGAGCGGACGTAGCAGAGATCGTTTCTTTTGGGGCCAGTACAACGCTTCCTGTCGCATTAACCGCGACGCCACATCTCTTGCGATGCTTGCCTGTTGGGCATAGGCAACGTCGAGGAAGTCGGCAGGCATAGTCATGCTTCCTTACAGAAACTCGATGTGCTCGCGTGCCTTGGCCGCGAGACGAGGCATCCCGGCACGGGTGAGGTCCAACAGAAACTCTGAGACATCCATCGGAGGTCTTGTCAGTCTGGCTCTGAGGGTTCGCAGTGCGCCAGTTGCTTCCATTGGGAACAACTCGAACGCATCGGCCAGAAACTCGTCCGGGTCCACGGTGATAATGTCGAACTCCTCAAGCACGTCCTCGGGGAAGTCCTTGTGGTTCTTCGTGACGATCACCTGAGTTGAGGACTTGATGCCTGCCGCCAGAACGTGGCGGTCGTCCGGGTCTGGCAGCTCCAAGCCAGCGATCAACGGTTTGTAGCCGGTAACGAAGCACTCTTCGAACACTTTACCAATGATCCCCAACTGAGCCTTAACGCTCTCCACAGTATCCGGCATGTCCTTGATCACGTTCCGCGACCATTCGTCCATTATCTCTTCAGTGAAACGCGCCCTGAAGATGCCCTGTGTGGCAAATTCAAGCAGGACGTCTCGCATCCTGTACGGATACAGAACGCAGGCGTCGAGGACTGCGACGAATGGGTTCGCGATGTGGTTCAATGGTTAGCTTCCTTTTGCCACCGCCTCCTGTCCCATCTGAACGAGCTGCGCCATGGCGTCATGCTGCGCTTGGCTTCGCCGTTCTCGATAGTCCATGAGGTTGGTCGTTTTGATACGGCGGTGTGAACCGACAGTTTCGCATTCGATTTCGCCCCGCTTGATCAGCTTGATCAGGAAAGGGCGAGAAACGTTCAGCATGTCTGCGGCTTGCTGGGTCGTCAGCATTGCTCCGGTGGGCACAAGGGTGACCATTTCACCATTGCTGATGTGACCCAAGAGTTCGATGAGCTGACGTCCAATCGTGGGCGCGATGGTGACAGGGCTGCCATCCTGTCCGTTGATGACGATGCCGTCATCCATCTCCATCGCAATTGCAAGTGCGGTCGCGGCTGAAGCCGCGTTCCGAATTTCTTCCTTTGTTGGCAACCTCTTCTCAAGTGTCTGCTGCATGGAGGCCCTCCGCCTTACTCAAATCTGGGTTTCGCCGTCGTGCGATTGCGGCTGTATACGCGTTGTCCGCGCTTCTCGCATGGTTCCTATGTATCATTCGAAATAATCGAAACAAGTGAAATAATCGAATCGAGTGAAATAAGTGTAGCGACTGTCCCGCATGTACACGCCAAGGCAGTATGTGAGGTTTCCGGGATTGAACACCTAAGCGAGATTGGCAAGCTGCACTTGGCACAAATGACCGGCTTGGCGCGCGCTACCCTCAAATGCGACTCTTTTTAGAAAACAGTAGTTAACCTAATGAGAGGGATCGGTACGGGAACCGTTTGTAACCAACTAAGTCTCACAGAACGACACAGGATAGAACATTCTTTTGGTTCACAGGCCCACGATGACCTCGCCACTTATACCATCGCAGCTAAAGCCATGCTGGATGCCGGATCCTGGTTGTTACTTGCGCCGCCCTGACCTTAACTCGATGGAGGTGGTATTCTCGAAGCTCCAAGCACACCTGATCAGGTCAGCCCGGTATGTCCCCACCTTCACAAAAATCTCCGAACTCTTCTCACCAGAAGAGTGCTGGAATTACCACGACGCTCCCAGATATGTATTAGATAAACCGCCTTGGGGCTGGAAAAGGCTTTCGTCCACAACAGAATGATGAACTGATCAGCCTACTTGAACCATCGAGCGAATGTTTGCCCATCATGTCAAAACCGCGCCTTTTCTGAAGAGCCAAATCCTCCTCTTTCCACCTATGTTCGCAGCAATAGCTGCGGTTTGGCGGGAAGGCAGTTCATCCCCTTAGGTCAATATCAGTTTGTCTCGCGGCCTTCGATTTTGGAGAGCCATTCTGTACCGCCGTAAGCAACCGCGATCACGAAAACTGTTGTGGTGTTTTCATCAATCTCGAAAGCTATAACTCCTTTGCGCCCAGCTGGGATTGTCCTTACGGCGCTGCTCGCTTCGGTTTGAGAAGAACCCTTTTTGGGGTTGTCAGCGAGGCGGTATGCAGTGTCTTGAATGTGTACTAGCTTATGTGTGGCTTCCGTGATGCCTGAATGGTTTGCGATAATATCAGCAATAACCTGCAGATCAGTCGCTACCTCGGGGTGAAACCGTATCTTGTAGGTCACTGAGGCTTAATCCGAACTCATACGTTGATAAGCGCTGCGGAAAAGCGCCTCTCCCGAAACGAACTCTGATCGCGGCGTTTCCATTCTCTCAGAAATCGCAGATGACACGGCTTGCAGTGCATTTTCGCGCTGCACTTCGTCTTCAATGAGCTGCTCAATTGCTGCTGCAACCGCTGAGCTTGCTGTAGCGAATGTGCCTTGTTTGACCTTAGCCATAAGAAAGTCATGGTGGCGGTCAGTAAAGCTAAGCGTGGTTTTTACAGTCATTAGAGAACCTCTTGCATGAATAAGTCATACTTTGAGGTGCAAAGGGGGTCAATACTGCTCTAAGGCGCGTTCAATGCAAAAGGCCTAAGTAGGTTTTGTTCTTGCAAATCCCGCTGTCTCACACGGATTTTGGAATGACGGCGAAGCAGATCCCAACGCGACGTTCTTGCCCTTTAGAAGTTAGGCAGTCCTTTGATCAACCGTCCGACCTGACCGTGTGCATTCTGGTTGCTGTGTTTACCGTTGCATTTAATGCAGCAGTTTCAAGCGTCGACAGCAATAGTATTATCAGTCCGATAAGAGTGGCGGTTAGGACAAGCCACTCGACCGTTACTGCGCCACTATCGCTGTGTAGAAACGATTTTACCTTGAAGCGAAAGTTCATATTTATTCTCTTTCTGCCTTTGGTGAAAGCCCGTTTCATGGGATAGCCTGGGTGGGTCTATCTTATTGTTTTTATGTAGGATATAAAGGCCACGCTACATGCGTTAGCGTGGCCTTTTAGGGAAGCGGGCGCTCCTTGGAGGGAAAAGCGTCCTAGTATTGAGAGATACCACCCCTTAAGCTTAGCAAATAGAGCTTTGTGGTTATCCGGGTGCCTCGGATGTGCTTTGCGCTGTCGCCGCCTTTTCGAGATCTGCAGAAATTCCGTCGACAAGGGCTTTGGTGTCGTCTTTGATTGTACCGAAAGCCACAACTGCCAGACCGACGATGGCTGCGGTAAGCACAACCCAGTCTACTGTAACGGCGCCGTCTTCATCACGTGAGAAACGTTTCATTTTGAGAGCAAATTTCATGGTGCATTCCTTTTTTACGACCTTCTGTGAATGCTTGTAGGCCGGCCCCATGTCGAAAATTTGTCGCTCAAAGGTAATGTGTTGTTAATATTGTGGCATAAATTGGGCGGCTGTTGATTCCCACCACGGAGGGGCCTTTACAGCATCTCATGTTAGGCATCCTCGCTTGAGGTTCTGGTCGTAGAAGTAGGCCTAGAAGCTCTTGTTGTAACCTCCCATGGCAATCTAGGTGCGTGGAATCGTAATGGCAGCATTCACTCCGATTGCGCTACCAGAAGAACCTCAAAGGTCACACATACCCGGTTCATGAGTGGTACCAACTCTCCCGAGATAGGCGCTCCGTCAAAGCCGACAGCAGTTACCTGTTGGGCTGTAGGGCCAATTAGTAGGACTTCAGTGGCAATATCGTTCAGCGCTGACTGATCCTTCAACCTAGTACCCACTAAGCTTCCTAGACCTTTCACGGTGCTGGCACACAGTCCTGCGATTTCCGAGCATTTTGCGATGCCTTCATCAATCAACTCATTTGGCCGGATTGTTCCTAGTACTGCATTTGGGGTGTCGACCTGATGAGTGTAGCTTGGGCGAAACAAGGTGAACCCCGTCTCTTCGTCCGGGGCGCTCTCAAGCATCGCCCCGTCCAGCATCCAAGCATCCACCATGTGGTCAGCTGCCAAAACCGTTTTTTCGGCTAAGAGATGCCCCGCATGGCGGGTACCATTTTCCTCAGTCCAGAGGCCGTGAACATGCGCAAATGCTTTGCCGTCACGCCGCCCCAGATGCGCACCAGCCTGTCGGATTGTCGCAAGCTGCAATACTGTCTCATCACTGTACCACGCTACATGGCTATCATCTGGAGATGGTGCGGGACGGACGAAGGTTAGTATTTCAGTTGGTACGTCGGTCAAGTCGAACCAAGCGCCCGCACCTTCAGCGGCTTCGATCATCGCCTGCAAAAGGGTCGATCCCGCCGATAGCTTTACGCGTCGGCGTGTTGCACGGCATGGTACCGCGCTAATACGCTCCGTCGCGATCGGGCCGGGATGCTGCACTGTCGGCACCTTAGACATCTGCAATCTCTCCGCGGGCGACCAGTTCAGCTCGGATCAGCTTTTTGGTGATCTTGCCGTATCCGGACTTGGGCAACTCGTCCCAAAACAAGACGGACTTTGGCATTTTGTAGCGCGGTACCTTGGCTCCCAGCCACTCGAGTAAATCTGCAGCCTCTGGCGTATCCCTATGTGCGACGCAGATGGCGATACCGACTTCGCCCCATGTGGGGTCCGGTATCCCTAGTACAGCGCATTCGTTGATGGCGGGGTGTTGCAGGATCTTTTCTTCGATCTCACGTGGGTAGATGTTGGAGCCGCCTGAGATATACATGTCGGACGCCCTATCGGTGAGGTAAAGAAACCCTTCAGCATCCATATGCCCAAGGTCCCCGGTCAGGAACCATCCGTTTCTGAACGCTTTATCATTGGCTTCGGGATTGTTGTGATAGCCAGCAAAAACGGCCGGACCTATGACCGCAACTTCCCCAGTCTCACCAGGCGCGACCTCTTGTCCTTCTGCATCTTGCACCTGAACCTGCATCCCCGTTCGCGCAAAGCCGCAGGTGCCAATACGCATTGCAGCGTCGTCGGCGGAATGGTGCGCCGGTGGCAAGACAGTGATGTTGCCGGTTACTTCGCCTAAGCCAAAATACTGGACTAGAACAGGGCCCAAAACTTCAATTGCGCGGATTTGGTCGGCGCGGTACATCGGCGCTCCGGCATAGATCATATAGCGCAGGCTGGAGTGGTCATGTTCATAGACAGAAGGATGTTCGACCAGCATCTTCACGATCGTCGGCACGGTAAAGGCATTCGTCACGCGCCACTTGGCAACCAAGCGCCAAACCTCTGCGGGGTCGAACTTTGTGCCTCCGGGCAGAATGGTTTTCACCCCATGGGCCACCTGCGTCAACTGATGGATCCCCGCCCCGTGGGACAGGGGCGCGACGACGATAGACGCATCATCCGGCCCGGTGCCCGGCATCAGGTCGCAAAGGTGGTTCGTGATCACAAAGGCCAACTGGCCATGTGTCAACACAGCCGCCTTCGGTTGACTTGTCGTACCAGAGGTGAAAAAGAACCACGCGGGATCGTCGCGATCCACTTCGGCCGCGGCGACCGGCACCCCAGCGAATTCTGCTACGAGTGTGTCGTAGTCGTCCTCTCCGTCAGCGCCAATAGTGACGGTGAAGGCGACATCCTTGCAGGCTGCGATATGTCCGGCGAACTCGGCCCCCGCCAACAGCCCTTTGGCTCCCGAAGACATGGCAAGCCATGCGACCTCTTCAGGCGTTTGGCGGAAGTTCGCGGGCACCCAAACGCAGCCGAGTTTCCAACAGGCAAAAGCCGCCTCGAACATCTGATTGCAATTGGCCGATTGTACTAGCAAACGGTCGCCCTTGCGCATTCCGTAGCGGTCACGCAACGCTGCGGCAAAGGCGGTTGCGCGGGCCTCCAGGTCGGACCAGGCCCAGGTTTCTTCGCCCCAGGCCAGCCCGATCTCCTCAGGCTGGCGCCGCGCGGAATCGGTTAAAAACTGCGAGAGGTTCATGACGCGGGTAGAGACGGGTTGCATCACGCCACCCGCTCAAGGATCGAGGCATAGGAGGCCACAGCCGCCCCGCCCATGTTAAACACCCCGGCAAGCTCGGCATCAGGGATCTGCATGCCGCCCGCTTCACCCATCAACTGCATCGCCGCCATGACATGCATCGACACGCCCGTGGCCCCAATCGGATGGCCCTTTGACTTCAGCCCGCCGGAGGGGTTCACCGGTAGTCGCCCGTCCTTGGCCGTCCAGCCTTCCCGAATGGCGCGACTGCCTTGTCCCGGTTCCGTCAAGCCCATCGCCTCGTATTCCAGCAACTCCGCCACGGTGAAACAGTCGTGGGTTTCCACGAGGCTCAGGTCATTGAGCGTCAGGCCGCTCGCCGCGAATGCCTGCTCCCACGCCCGCCGGGCGCCATCGAAGCGGGTGATGTCCCTCCGCGACAGCGCTAGAGGTTCGTTGGTATGGCTGCGCGCACGGAAACGAATTGCGCGCTGCAGCTGAGCCGCCACCTCGGGTGCGGCCACGACCATCGCCGCCGCCCCGTCAGAGACCAACGAGCAATCCGTGCGCCGCAAAGGGCCCGCAACAAGAGGGTTCTTCTCCGAGACCGTGTTGCAAAAAGCCACGTCGAAATCCCGCTGCATATGGGCAAGGGGATTCTGCATTCCATTGTGGTGGTTCTTGGCGGCGATCATCGCCAGCGCTTCGGATTGATCGCCGTAACGCTGGAAATAGCTGCCCGCGATCTGCCCAAAGAGTCCGGCAAAGCCGCCGCCGACGCCTGCTTCCTCCGCCCGGTAAGACGCGCCGAGCAGGATATCTCCCACCTCTGCGCCCGGTGTGGCTGTCATCTTCTCGGCGCCTACCACAAGTGCAATCTTGCCTCGCCCACTGGCAATAAAATCCATCGCTCCGTGCAATGCAGCAGAACCGGTCGCGCAGGCATTTTCGTAGCGCGTGGCGGGGACGCGGGCCAAAGCCTCATTCCCCATACCCACGAGAGCTCCCTGAAAATCCTGATCCGAGAAGCCGTTGTTGAAGACACCGACAAAGATGCCATCCACGTCTTCGGCCGCCACGTCCGCATGGGCCAAAGCCGGCCCCGTGACCTCGGCCATCAACCCTTCGGTATCGGGCGCTTCGCTTTTGCCAAAGGCGCTATGGGCCCAGCCCACGATATAGGGGTCTGTCATCATTCACTCTCCTCCAGTACCGGCTGCGGCATCCTGCGCGCCAACCGGAGCTCAATTTCCCGCGCTTCGCGTTTCAACAATTCCGCCAGTTCGCCATCGCGCGGCGGCAGCATTCGGCTCTCGATTGCGGCGATCGACATGGCCCCTGCGACGGATCCATCAGGGCGGCAAAGGGCCACGCCGATGCCCCAACTGCCGGGCACGATCCGCCCGGGGTTCAATGCAAAACCCCGCGCGCGCGACCGCGCCACATCACTGCGCAAAAGATTGGCGTCATAATTCGGATAATCGCGTGCCATTCGCTCAGCATTGTCTTGAAGCACCATTTCGACCTCCGCATCCGGCAACGCGCTCAGCATCGCGAGCGAGCCTGCGCCGATGCCTAAAGGGTGCTGCGCGCCGGTCTCAAGCGCATGGGTTCGGATCGGGAAAGCCCCGTCTTCGCGGTGCAGACAAACCGCGGCCGAGCCCCGCCGCATGTTGACGAAGGCCGTGTCGCCGCTCGCTTCGGCAAGCCGCACGGCCGCCTCCGCCGCAATTTCCAACAGTCCGTGACGTGGGGTTGCAAAGGTGCCTAGCACATAGCTTTCCTCCCCTAGAAAATAGAGCCGCGAGGCGCTGTCCTGCTCAACCAGACCGCGTCGAATAAGCGCAAGCATCAGCCGCCGCACTGTGGGCTTGCCCAGACCCGAGGCCTCGATCAATTCCGACAAAGATGCGCCCCGCCCCGCTGCGCGTCCGGTGATTTGCAGAAGCGCCAAGGCGCGGTCCACCGCTTGACTGCCGCTGGCGGGGGTCGCCTGATCTCCGCCGTTCATAATATGGACCTCTTGCGTCAGGATTCCGGGACTTAGACACAGAGAACTGCGCATTCTCTCTTCGATTGCAAGAAATATCTTGCCCGAACCGGCGAACTCTGTTCCACATTATGGCTCAATGAGGGAGGAACTATTATGAAAATGATTTCAAAGGCGGGTTTGGCCGCAATTTTCGCAACCGCCGTCTTTTCCGGTGCGGCCAGCGCCGACACCCTGCGCCTGTCGCATAATACCGGCGACACCACGACTTGGCACAAGGGGGCCGAAAAATTCGGTGAGCTTCTGTCTGAGAAAACCGACGGCGCCTATGACGTGCGCGTCTTTCCCAACGCGCAGCTTTCTGGTGGCGACCAGATGAAACAGGCCGAGATGGTGGGCCGCGGGGCGCTCGACCTCGTCGTCACCTCGGCGATCAACGTGACCCCCTTGGTGCCCGAGATGGCCGTGTTCTCGCTGCCCTATCTCTATGCCAACTACGATCAGGTAGATGCGACCACCCAAGGCGAACCGGCGAAACTGCTCGAAGACATTCTGCGCGAAAAGGGCATCGAAGTGCTTGCCTGGGGTGAAAACGGGTTCCGCGAAGTCACCAACAATGTCCGCCCGATCAAGACCCCCGAAGATATGAAGGGGCTCAACATGCGCGTCGCCGGCCCGATGTACATCGACGTGATGAATGCGCTCGGGGCTAACCCGCAGCAGATGCAATGGGGTGAGACGATGACTGCACTTCAGCAGGGCGTGGTCGATGGTCAGGAAAACCCCATTGGTGCGGTAATCATTCCCCAGCAGGTCTTTGAAGTGCAAAAACACCTGACCGCTTGGCACTACTCCTATGACCCGATCTTCCTCGGCGTCTCGACCGATGTCTGGGGTGATCTGGACGAGGCGACCCAAGAGCAAATGCGCGCCGCCGCGACCGAAGCCATGGAATATCAGCGCGAAATCACCCGCGAAGGCACCGCCGAAGGTGTCGCATTCCTGCGTGACAAGGGGATGGAGGTTTACGAGCCGTCCGAAGCGGAACTGGCAGCCTTCCGCGAAGCGACCAAACCCGCCTTCGACACTTGGGCCGCCAAGGTTGGCACCGACATCGTCGGTAGCTTCCAAGACGCCATCGCCGCGACACCCGCGAACTAAAGCCTAGGCGCGGCCTTTCACTGGGGCCGCGCCGATCCGGGAGGGTCAGAGCCATGCGATTTCTGCTGAACGAGTTTGAAAAGATCGTCTGCGCCGTGCTGTTTCTTGGCATGACGCTGATCGGCTTCATCAATGTCGTGGTTCGCTATGCCACACATTATTCTTTCGCGGCCTCGGAAGAGCTGCTGACCAACGGCTTTCTGCTGTTGACCGTTTTTGGCGCCGCAATCGCTGCGCGCCGAGGGCAGCATTTGGCGGTTACGATCGTTCAGGATTTCTTGCCACGCCCTGCGGCCCGGGCCGTGTTTCTGCTGTCGGTGATCCTTTCGATCCTGCTTTTGGCAGCCTCTGCTTGGTTCTCCTGGGCTACACTGATGAACCAGATCGGCAGCGGCATCCGCAGCTATGCGCTTGGCGTGCCCGCGTGGTGGTATCAGATCGGCCTCCCCTTCGGCTTTGCGCTGATCATTATCCGTTACCTGCAACATGCCGCCGAAATGTGGCGCGCGACGCGCCAAGAACCGCGAGCATAATCCAGTGTTTGATATCTCCAGCATGGGTGCCGGCACCCAGATGATCGTCGCCTTTTTTCTGCTGATGGCGCTGCGCGTGCCCGTGGCCTTCGCGCTCGGCCTGTCGGCTATGTATGCCATGTGGCAGATCGGCTTTGGCTTTGACCTCGCGGGCGATCTGATCGCCACCGGCATCGCGAAATACGCCCTGCTCGCCATCCCCTTCTTCATCCTCGCGGGGACCTTGATGGGTACCTTGGGCATTGCCGAACGTATGATCCGCTTTTTCCGCATCCTGATCGGCAGCTTGCCGGGCGGTATGGGGGTCGTCGGCACCGTCGTTTGCCTCTTCTGGGGGGCAGTCTCAGGCTCCGGCCCTGCCTCTGTCGCAGCCATTGGTCCCATGATCATCAAAGGAATGGAGGAGGACGGTTACCCTCGTGCCGCAGCAGCCGCTCTTGTCTGTACTGGTGCTGCGTTTTCTATTGTTATTCCCCCGTCCATCGGTCTCGTAATCTATGGCGTCATCGCTGAAACCTCGATCTCCGCGCTCTTTATTGCGGCGATTATCCCTGGTCTCTTTATGGGGGTGTTGATGCTGATCATTCTGCCCTTCATCAAATCGACCAACCGGGCGGAGTTGGACAAGCTCTCACCCGCACCAGCCAGCAAAGGCTATTGGCGCGATCTGGGGCAGAGCTTCCGCGAGTCCTTCTGGGGCTTGATGACCCCGGTCGTCATCCTCGGGGGCATCTACTCCGGTATCTTCACCCCGACCGAAGCCGCCCTCGTCGCCACGGTCTATGCCATCGCCGTGGGCGCTTTTGCCTATCGCACGCTCACCATCCGCGCCCTCTACGATGCCCTGACCGAGGCCGCCTCTTCCTCCGCCGTCGTCATGTTGGTGGTCGCCTATGCCAGCCTGTTTGGATGGGTCGTGACGGTCGAAGATCTCGTTGGCCAATACTCCGGCCAATTGCTCGGCCTGTCGGACAATGGGGGGGTGATCTTGATGGTCATCATGCTGATCCTGCTGATTGCGGGCATGTTTATGGACCCGGTCACAGTGATGTTTATTTCCCTGCCGATCTTCCTGCCCGTGGTACGCGAGCTTGGCTGGGATCCGGTCTGGTTCGGCGTGTTAGTAATGGTGAACCTTGCCATCGGCCTCATCACACCGCCCGTCGGGATCAACCTCTACGTCGCTGCGAACATCACCCGCCAACCTTTGGAGCATATCGCTCGCGCCGCCTTGCCGTTCCTCGCGATCAGCGTCATCGGCCTTGCCATCGTGGCGGCGGTCCCTGCCCTTTCCCTATTCCTGCCCGAGGTTTTGAAATGAATGATACCGTCGCCTTGATCACAGGTGCCGCTCGCGGCATTGGCCTTGCAACTGCGGCGCTCTTTCACGCAGAAGGCCGCCGCATCGTCATGCTCGACCGGGATACGGATGAGCTTACAGAAGCTGCGGCCACCCTACCTGGAGCACTCGCTATCACCTGCGATGTGTCGAGCCCTCAACAAGTTGCGCAGGCCATAGCTGAGGTAGAACAGACATATGGACGCCTCGACATTCTGGTAAACAATGCGGGTGTCGCTGACTTCGGACCATTGGCGGAAACCGACTTTTCCCGCTGGCGGCGCGTTATGGAAACTAACCTTGATGGCGTGTTTCTGATGTCCCAAGCCTGTCTCGCGCTCCTCTCCGCCCGGGGTGGGGCCATCGTGAATATCGCCTCGATCTCCGGGTTGCGCGCTTCGACACTGCGGATCGCCTATGGCACCTCCAAAGCGGCAGTGATCCATTTGACCAAACAGCAGGCCGCAGAGCTTGGCGAAGTTGGGATCCGTGCAAACTGCGTCTGCCCCGGACCTGTGGATACGAAACTCGCGTTGGCCGTTCATTCGCCAGAAATACGTGCGGCCTACCACGACGCTATTCCCCTCAACCGTTATGGGACAGAACGTGAAATTGCAGATGTTATCTGCTTTCTGGCCAGCGAACGCGCCAGCTATGTCACCGGTCAGGTGGTAGCCTCTGATGGTGGGTTTGACGCTACTGGTGTGGGTCTGCCCGCGCTTAGAGGCTGATCGGTTCGCTTTACGTACTCTTCAGGGTAAAAAGCCCCGACGCATACGTCGGGGCTCATTTCTTAGCATCAGTGTCCAAGAGTCGCAGCATCGACGCGCCGGGGATCTGACGCACCAAACAAATAACCGCTTTCTTTGTCTACGAGTATTGATTGGGTGGATCCCATCACCGATTTTTCGCTGACCTTGTGTCCGCGTTGTTCAAGCAGCCCTATCGTGTCGAGGTTGATCCCTTCTTCGATGCGGATTTCGTCAGGTAGCCACTGGTGGTGGATTCGCGGCGCGAAGGAAGCTTCGGCAATATTCATCCCATGGTCGATGACATTCATGATAACCTGCAACGTGGTGGTGATGATACGTGAGCCACCGGGCGAGCCGGTTACCATGAAGACCTCTCCGTCTTTCATGACAATGGTGGGCGACATCGAGGAAAGCGGCCGCTTTCCCCCCTCCACAGCATTGGCATCTCCGCCGATCAACCCATAGGCATTGGGCACTCCGGGCTTGGCCGCAAAATCATCCATTTCATTGTTCATCAAAATGCCGGTTCCGTCGGCAACCATCCCAGACCCATAGGAGAAGTTGATCGTATATGTGTTGGACACGGCGTTGCCATCTTTGTCCACGATAGAGAAATGCGTTGTCTGGTCAGACTCGTAAGGTGCAAGATCTCCTGGTTTGATGCTGCTTGACGGGGTTGCCGCGTTCAGGCTGATTTCGCCCTGAATATCTTTGGCATAGGCTTTGGAGGTAATCTCGCTCAAAGGCACATCCACGAAATCGCTGTCGCCAAGGTACTCGGAGCGATCCGCATAGGCCCGCTTCATCGCTTCAGCCATAAGGTGGATTGTGTCGGCCGTGTTGTGACCGAGGAAAGAGATCGGGTAGTTTTCAAGAACGTTGAGAATTTGAATGATATGCGCGCCCCCTGAACTAGGCGGTGGCATCGAAACGATCTCATAGCCACGATAGGTCCCACGCACGGGCTCACGTAAAACCGGCTTATAATTGGCCATGTCTTCAACCGTGATACGCCCACCCGCAGCCTGCACCGCGTCAGCGATCTTTGTGGCCGTTTCGCCTTTGTAGAAGCCGTCTGTCCCCTCATCAGCAATCTTTTGGAGGGTGTTTGCAAGGTCTGCTTGCACAAGGGTTTCGCCGGGTTCATAGAAACCACCATCCTCTTTGTAGAAGATGCTTTCGGAGGTTGGCCATTTCTTCAGCCGGTCCTCAAGTCCCTTGAGGCTGTCAGAAAGCCCGGGTGTCACCGCAATACCATCTCGCGCAAGAGTAATCGCGGGCTCAATCACTTCGGCTAGCGTCATGCTGCCATAGTTTTCTAACGCCATCTGCATGCCCGCAACGGTACCTGGCACGCCGACAGCTAGCCCTGTGAAGCGCGAAAGCTCGCTGTCGGCGTTACCTTCGGCGTCGAGGTACATGTCTCGCTCCGCAGAGGCGGGCGCCATTTCTCGGTAATCTATTGCCTTCGTTTCGCCGGTCTCGGCGTCATGAATGATCATGAAGCCACCGCCCCCGATATTGCCCGCGCGCGGTAGGGTCACCGCCAGTGCGAAGGCCACAGCAACGCCAGCATCAACGGCATTACCACCAGCCTTTAGGATATCGAGCCCAATTTGGGCTGCTACAGCTTCTTGTGCCGAGACCATACCGTTCTCGGCATAGACAGGATGAACACGGTCATAGCCGGAAAAAATCGCTGCTTCTTGGGCCTGAAGTACGGGTGCTGCTGACATCGCCAAGCATACTGCACCAGTGATAATCTGTCTCATCAAATTCCTCCCCTTCGCGTTTGCGTAAGGGAAGGTTGGTTGTTTCCCTTTAGAAGTGCAACGAAAAGAATGTCGGCGTGCTAAAGGCGATAGTCTGTAAGGTGTAGTGGCTAAAAAGTATCAAGCATGGTCCTACATCGTTCTTATCGAAGTTTTAAGGAATCCATACGATTTTCAAGAGAGCCCGTGCGAGAAGTGCAGAAGCTCTACTGGGTGCTACTGAAGGGAGAGAGGCTTTGAAGGATTCTGAACGGATAGAGATGCTGGAAAAGGCCCTGATAAAGTACGTTGAACTGTATGGATTTATCGACGAAGCGCGGACGTACTATATCCACTACGCAGCCAGCAAGAATGCCTCTCCGACGTCTAAACATTAGCGACTTGGCGCTCGAACTAGCGTTTAGTTCTCGCGAAGCAGTTGATAAGCTAGCACTGCCTAAGATTGGCGCAGCTTTGAGCCTACCGTCTTGCGAGGAGGTGATCTCTGGATGACGTTTGGACCGATTTGAGCAGGAGATGGCCTGCGTGGCTGCCCGCTTGGTGCTATCGGTACGCTCTAATCAATGGCTCAATGCGATGGGGACTGATCAGTAGGCAAGATTTCGCAAGTTAAATCGTGAGCTTTGGGCCGCTCCTCGCCGCTCACCGGGCGCGAGGATGTAGAAGATGTATTTTCGTTGCGTCTGCGCGTATAGACGCTTCAGGAGCGCTAAAGCTCCAATACGATAGGCAAGCGCATGCTGGCGTTCATCGGTTTTCTTTTGATAGTCTTGGCAGTAGCGGCTTGCTTAGGCCTCGCTCTGGCACTGTTTTTAGGCGCAGGTCGGAAATAGCTCAGTGTTAACAAATGTGTCGGACTATTTGATTGCAATAGAGTTTAAATTTGCCAGCCCACAATGTCACTTTAGCTTCCCTCCTAAGGAACGCCTCCATTCTTGGAGGGCCTCCATTTTCTCAGGCAGTGCAGCGCTTCTCATGAGCGTGAGCTGAATATCGGATGGGTTTAGGAGCGGCCGTGGTGTGATCGGCCACTCCTTAGATTAATTAAACAAAGACGCCGTCAGAATAGGTAGTGCCTACCAGTTGGGCAAACTCATCAGATTGCATCATATATGCTAAGGCCTCATCTACAGAATCGGCGATGCCGTTTAGATCGAGGTACTCCTTCCAGAAGTTTAACCCTGCATCATCCGCCTCACGATCAAACAAGTTCTGGTATATGCTACGGATCAGGCTCTCAGAGTCACTCAGAACCGCTTCGTATTGTTGAGAGAAAGCTTCGGTTTGGGTGAAAGCATTTGTCAACGCGAAGGTGTTGATCGTGCCGCCTTCGTAGAGGTTCAGCCAGAAGTCAAAGCCTTCCGCATCTGGCTGTGCATTCCCTAGAAGGGCTTCATAGGCGGTTTTCACTAACCCTGCCCCGTCCTCTACGTCTAGGAACAAGGTTCCATCGATAAATTCGAGGCGGTCAAGGCCAACAAGTTTTTGAGGCTCTTCCCCTGGAATGGTTACTGTAACCTCATCGGCCTCGATTGATATCGTCGTGCCGCTGAAAGGCAGCTGGAAGGATTGGATATCATTTCCATTTGCATCTTGCGTAATTTCAGGACTGATTGGGTCTCCCGAGCTTAGTCCTTCGATCTCACTGATTAGTGCAGAATCTGGTAGATCTGCGATGGCGCTGCGCAGTTCTTCAACACCAGCAGAAATAAGAATTGGGTTCGCTTCAATCGCAGATAGAGCTGCATCGAGCTCTGCTGTAATGGGCACGCCCAAGCTGGTTATGATGCTGCGCAACTGTGAAGCAAGCCCTTCAGAGTCGTTGAGCAAGGGGTTGTCCGCAATCAATGTCAGCAAGGGGCGGATATCGCCGACCGTTAACTCTTCCATTCAAAATCTCCCAAAAAGTAATATTTTCAAGCGATTACCGGCGCTTCCCTTGCTGAGGAATCGCTATCTCAAAAATAATAATGCGAAGAAGAATATCTGGCTATAAAAATGTCAAAAATGTAGCAGCGCTGCTTTGCAGCGGTGGCCGAGTATGTATCGGGTTTCAGGTGGTTGGGTTGTGACACGCAAAGTCTTGCGATCAAAGGTGCTGCAGGGCTGGAATAACCAACTTACACAACAGGCAAAAAGTCGTCGTGGGATCATACAAGCCACTATGTGCCCCAGCCTTCACAGTACGTTAGGCTTCGATCTTCAACATAGCAGCGATGGCCTGAAGGATGACTGCGTTTGTGTTAATGTCACTATAGGTTCTGCTGGCATCCCCTGTTTTTTTATTGATGCTGGGGGCGAAGCCATAGGGGGTTTGGGCTTTGTCTCGCACTAAAGAGAGCAATCTGCCGCAGAGCGGATGGTCTTTATAAGACGCCCATAAATAGGCGGATTTTGAACTGATGGAGAGATGGCGATCTCGGAAAGCCTGAGTGCGATGCGCCTCTAAACTGGCTACGGTGTCGGTAGCCCAAACTCTTCCCGAAGCATCAAATTGCAAACCTTGGTATAAAAACCAAGGGGGGCTGTTGATTGGCGTCTCTGAAACAGAAACCAGTTGACCGGTTTCCACGTACTCTTCGGCTTGAGCTGCAAACAGCACATCGGCAAGATAGGCGGATTCAGGTGACATTCCGAACTCTAGCGCTTCCATCAAGAGAGGCTCCGCCCCGAGGGGGCCAATGTGGCCACAAACTTCAAGCAAGGCCATCTGCCCATCCGGAAGGCTTCGCCCATGGCAGACTTCGTAAGGGGAGGCTACCTCAATGCCCCAAGTTCGGAACGCCCATGCGGCATAATGCGCACAATGTGATCTAAAGGTGGTTTCCAACTGACCATCTTCGACCGAGTATACGATGCCATCTTTCACAATGTCTCTTAAATCCCAAGTGGCTACAGTTGGAGCTGCGCGGTCCTTCACGAGAGGATGGGTGTCGAGGTTGTATAAAGCGGACAAAAGCCGGCCCGCATCGCATCCGTCAAAATTCCGGTTTCCCCATTTGAATTTATTTGTAGCGATCCAACCCTGCGGTAGAAGCCGGCCCTGCGAGCGCCTTCCGGCGAGGTTGGGCAAAATGCGTCCTATGGAGCTTTGAAACTTCTCTGGCGAGATCAGTTCCAGATCTGCCGCCGCCATTAATGCGAAAATATGGCTTCCTACATCCCACATTGTTACGCTTTCATGGAGTCTTTGGTGGCCGGAGGCGAAGTTCACTGTAGCGGGGCAAAGGCCAGTCTTAGGATTGGTCCATTCTTCAAAATAAGACCAAGCTACTTTGGCATCTGCCAATAACTGCGCGCGCGCCTCTTCACTCTGAGGTGCCGAGGGCTTTGACATTTGTGGTTTAAAGGCCTCGGTTCTGCGGTAATGGGTGATGTAAGGCCCGGTGGGGACAAGTTTTCTGACGTAGTCGGGAAGCGCAACAAAACGCGAAATGCCATCATCTTCGATCGTGCGGAGTGCATTTTTGAGCAATGCTCGATGGGCTTTCTGTTGCACAAGCTCAGCAGAAATCACGAGGACACAATCCCTTGTGCCGAGCGCTGTTGTTAAGGGCCCGCTTAAAGCAGTGGCTTCTCGAATGGGTAAGGCCGGCAAGCTTAAGATGTTTTGCGGGGTCAGTCCTGCTTCAGCCCCTGTCACAAGTCTTGCGCCAACTCCATAGACCACGTTGAGGATAGAGCGAGAAGGGCTAGCCCGTGTCTGTTGAGAATGCCTTAAAAGCTCTACAGGACCACTCGATGAATGATCTTCTCTTAAGTTGATCCAGTAGCCTGAAGTGGGGTCTAAGGTTGTATCAATCCCAAAGCTGGATAGCTTTCCATCAGTGGCCAGTTCTTGTTGGAACGCCATGACGGCGTCGCGGTCCTGAGCGGTTGCCTTTGGCTTCAGAACAAAATGAAGTCCTAGATTTCTCTTATAGGAATAGGCGTCGCGAAACTGGATATCCGAGGCAAGGATCGGACTTACCCAATGGTCTCCCGGCTGATTAAGTACCTGCAAGGCGAACGCTGTTGCCGCGGCCTCGAGGCTTGCCAAGGGGAGCCTCGAGAAGGCTTGCGCAGACAGATAGTACACACGCTCCACGGCCTGATGCTGGGGAAGGCTGTACGGTTTATGAGCCGGCAACAGCTCTATTCTTTGGCCTCCCAACATTCTGACCACACCATCTTCCCAAGCCTCGGGCCTTACAGGAGAGCTTGTATGGGGCCGCATCAAGACATTCCGGATTCCTGCGGCGCGAACACCTGATGGGGCCAGTGGTCTATCGCGCATGTCACAAGCAATTGTCTGATTGCTGACTACAAAAGGCGCGTCTTCATCTTTCCACAAAGCGTTCTTTAAAGCGCGTTGCGCTTCATAAGCCGCGCGCGCTTGAAAATATGGGGTCATACTTCCAAGCTCTTTGACGAGTGGTACAACTTGGATCAGGCCTGGAAATCGCTTAAGGCGCGTCTTTAGGGCAGTGGATGCTTCCTCATGAAGCTCTGGGTCGACCACACATGTTACCGGCAGACCTTTGCGCGCGAATGCATCCAGAACAATCGCTGTTCGGACGTGATCGAAGCTCGGCGCCAAACCATCCAGGACAACAAGAGTATTTTGAGCTGTGGCGCCAGCTGCGGCGCCCCCTATGAGTTGGGACAGAATAAGGGGGCTGGCAGTGCCCCATTTCAAGAAGCTCCGGCGTGCGATCACGTCAGCTTCGCCTGATCAAACTTATAGCCTACGCGTGTCATGCGCCCCCAAGAAGCCAAAGACCCGGTTGCAGCCCGCCAGATCGCCCGTATCACACAGATATATAAGATCTGGCGGTAGTAAATACGCTGCAGGGGGAGCAAGAGTAGCAAGCGTTTATCTTCTTTCGCGTCAAAACGGAAAGCGATGACAGCAGTTAGGATTTCCAGGGCTGGGAGAGCTAAGTAAGCCACCAGCAAGGGGTTGATCAGGAGTTCCATATAACCTTGGCTTTCCGTACCAAACCCCATGAAAAACTCTATACAAAGGATTGCGAGGAACAGATCTGCCAAAGGGGCGAAGAGCGGCATTAGGTAGCCGAAAATCGCCAAATCTGGGAGCGCTATAAGACCTAAGTTCCTGCGCTCTCCTACTGCCCCTAAATGCTTCCAGCTGGCCTGCATCATGCCCAGAGACCAACGCAGGCGTTGAGTCATCAGCGCCTGCAGAGACATGGGGGCTTCGGTCGTAGCGACGGCTCGATCCTCATATACGACCTGATAGCCTGACCGCAGCATCGCCATCGTCATATCCGCATCTTCCGTCATCGTCTCAGTCGAAAAAATACCAGCTTCCATCAGTGCGGTTGTGCGCCATGCGCCAATAGCACCGGGTACCACTGTAATGGCATTAAGGTATTCTTTCGCGCGGCGCTCAATGGCTTGAGCCGTGATGTATTCCAATGCCTGTAAGCGTGTAAGTATGTTGCTGCGGTTGCCAACGACGACCCGACCGGCGACGGCTCCGATATTGGGGTCATTAAATTGCGCCGCGAGGATGCTGACAGCATCGGGAGCGATTTGGGAATCTGCATCAATGCAGATCAGAACGTCACTTTGGGTTTCATCAAGAGCTGCATTAAGTGCAGCTGCTTTGCCACGGTTGGGCTGCTTTAGGACTGTCACCAGTGGGTGATAGGCAAAGCTGATCGCTTTTTCGTAGGTCTCATCGGTCGACCCGTCGTCGACTACGATAATGTCGAAGTCATCATACTCCGAGTATAGGGCTTGCCGGATACATTTCTCAATTACTGGGCCTTCATTGTATGCAGGGATGACGATCGTGACGGAAGGCGTGTGCCTCGCTGCTGCAGGGATATGACGCTTGCGCTTCATAGCGAGAACTAGAAGGCTGGATGATCGGAAAACCCCAATCGCAAAGACAGTCCAGAAGGTAATTTTGAGGAATGACCAGCTATTGCCTACAGCGAGGAAGGACATATTGCCGAAAGTTGACGTCATGTGGTCACCTTCAGGCATGAGCATGTCCGACGACGCGCCCAGAAGGTCGCCCAGAGTGGTAAAAGTATAGCCTTTTCCGCGCAGTTCCGAAATTACCCGCGGAAGAGCCGCGACGGTCTGGCTCTGATCTCCGCCCCCGTCATGGAGTAGAACGACACCTCCTGCGTTCATCTCTACTTGACGGATGATTTCCGTGGCAAGCTCGTCTGCGGTTTGAGAGAGCCAGTCACGGGGAACGACATCCATCCCCGCAATGATATATCCCGCTTTTTCCAAAGGCATGAGAGAGGCGATTTCTTTTGAGGTTATCGGTCCCCCGCTGCGCATATAGGGTTCTCGATAGAGCCGCATGTTGCGGCCAGTTATACCGTTGATCAACAATTGTGTGGAATTGATTTCTACCTTCGCGCGAGAAGCGGACACTTCTGCCATGTTTGGGTGGGAGTAGGTGTGAGAGCCCAGCTCATGACCTTCTGAGAGGATGCGTTTGACCAAGTCCGGTGACGTGATCGCATTGTTTCCTAAAACGAAGAAGGACCCCGGCGTTTGAGTATCGCGCAAAATGTCCAAAGTGGCTGGGGTATGCTGAGGATGTGGACCATCGTCAAAGGTCAGAACCACCTTATTGGCCCCCCCTGCCCCATAGAGTTGCACGGCACCTGCTTGGGGTATTTGTTCGTAAGTAACGGCTAAAATTCCACCTGTGTCAGCTGCGACTTCTATACTCCGCTTGCCTATCTGAGGCATTGAGGCCGGGGCCACGAATGGCCCGCGGCCCAGAAGGTCAACATAGCTGGATAGGACGACATTCCGAAGACTTGCGCGCGGCAAATCGGCACCGCGCGTCTTGTGGTCAATAACAGCCCAAATTCCGGGGTCTTCGTAGCCTAGTCCACTGAGGCCGAACGCCGCCACGCCTTGCTGTTGCAATGCCAGAATTTGATTGTGTATTGAGGCCGCATCAAGCATCCAAAGCCGATGCTGTAAGCCTTTAGCGTCGATATAGCTGGCTCGGGTGTTTTCTGCTGATGGGGCAAACTCCACCATGCCTTCTCTTCTTGCCACTGCAGACATTGTCTTGGCAAAAGGCTGCATCTCTGGCCGTGGCTGTCTGGAGACCCAATCCACCGCATGCGTGCCAAGCTCGATAACAAGTTTGGCAGGGGAAATATGCTCTTGAAGTGCCGCTATATGTGCTTTGAACCAACGCTTATCTGCGAGCGGCTGTGGAGCGGAGCCAATCCAGTACTCGCGATAGCCATTGACGATTACGGTATCAAAAAACCGGTTTGCGGTGATTAGCAGCCTTTTGGAGGCGTTGCTTGGAAGCTTTACACAAGAGGTCAGGTTTTGTTCGGCCAAAGCGGTTGTCATCTGGCGGCCTAGCGCCGCGAAGACATTGGCACTTACTGACGCGAGAGGGCTCGCATCGAGACAGAAACCCTGAACCTTTTTTTCTCCACGGGAGCGCTCAAAGAAGTCAATCAATGCCCCCGCCACTTTCTCAGAGCCACCCTCATCGTTGTAAAGCTGTGATGCTGTCGTGTCGATTTGAACGATGGGCATGATCTGCAAGTTTTGGTTTTGAGCAGCATAATTCCACAACGGATCACGGGTTTCTGCGCTTACACCTAAGACTTCAGCGCTGTCCTGCGTTGCGTTGATATGAAACCATGTTGGCAGTACTACATGTAGGGTATCGCAGCTCTCCGTGAGAGACTTCGTTGCCCAAGGAAGGTCTGCGGGCACAACGGCATAGACCTTTTGTGTTTGACCGGGCGCAGAAAGCCGGTTTCCTTCCTCCATCTGTGCCAAGCACGGGTATTTGAGAGCTTCTTGCTGGGCGTGTAGGTCGATTGCCGCGAGGTTCGGGTCTTGCTCCCTTTCATCTAGGTGGAACGATTGTGAGTCAGATTCAATAGTGTGCCTTTTCAAGGCGCTAATAGGTTCAGGAAGTGCCGCTTCCAGTCCCCCATTGGAGCCTACGGTCATGGCAAAAAGCATGAGCCAAATGACCACGCCCGTCGCAATAGTGCTTGCTGAAAGCAGAACGCGGGACCTTCGTCTGCGACTGGGGTCCAAAAAGACACGATCAGACAAGCCTCGACTGGCCCGGGGTTCATGATACCCACGCGGCTGGCAAGTAACCTGCTTAGTTGTTTCTTTACGTCGCTCCATAACGCGCATGCACGCCTTCGCATCATTAATTCGCATAGAAATTCTGAGGCGAAAAACCGACTGGAGCCTTTCAATGAGTCTCAACAACCGCTTGAAGGGAAAAGACCCAAAGCCCTTCAGCAGCGAGGTTCTCCCCAAGGAAGACGGTCCCTAAAATCTCATTGGCAGGCTGAGCTTGGCGATGATCCAAGCACGTTGGGTAGCCACAAATCTATACAAAGAGCAGTATAAAATAAGGCGACAGTAAGTCACCTAATTGCACATTTCCGACCCGATTTGCAATTATAGGTTGTGCGATTGTTTCGGTAAAAAAGACTATAACCAGGATGGTGGCGGTACTGGTGATAAAAGGGCTGCACAATGATGATTCGGGTTTTCGAGAATCGTTGACAAGCTTCTTTCAAGGGCGCAGCCTAAAGTCAGTCGTGTTCCCTACAGCAGCACATGACTACCCCAGTAGTGGCTACAGCTTCGGCTGTAGCCATTCATTTATCCGCTTTGAGTATTCTATCTGTACAAGTTGAGTGCAGATAGAGCATTGAACAACCCCTCAAGGAGACGTCGGCCTGCTGCTTCGGGCAAGCTTGAAGCAGGCCGCTTTTCTTGTGCGATAAGCACTCGCCGAGGAGGTTCTAAACTTGCAATGGCAAAGGAACTTCAGATTATTATAGAGATTATATCCCCAACTTTTTTTTGGTGGTCATGATCTGCTCTCTATAAGTATAGCCGCGAACTAAGGTCGCATCGCCTTTGACCGGCCACCATTCCGTTTGCCCTGGGTAGCTGCGCCAAATGCGGCCAAAGCGATCAGCCACGTGCTGAATGCAGCTTGCCTCGCCGGGTGAGCTTCCTGCACGGCCATTGTTCGGCCAATACCATGTCAGATCATGGCACATGCGCCCATAGGCATCTACAGTCCACTCTCCCGCCCCTAAGCTTTCACTCTCTTGAGCACACCAGGCTCGGGCTTGATTGTTGGGGCCAAAGTAAATGCCACCTTCGCAACCTTCATCCCAGATTGCAGTTTTTCCTATATAGGCGGACATAACCTGCGCAGCTGTGGGGGTCTTGGCGCCATTTGGTAAAGGCTCTGCTATCGCACTGACGGGAAGTACTGCAAAAAAAACTCGAACGATCCACGTTTTCCGGCGAAACATAGCGGTATACTCCTGAAGCAGGCGAGATTTGGAAGAATATGGTCGGCGGCTTCCTGCCTCAAGTCAACATTTATTCAGCCAAAGCCTCCCGATAGCGCGCTTTGCTATGTATCTCAATATTTCCCAGAGTGTCGTGATGCTTAGTTATTTAGCAACCTTGCGATTGGCTGTATTTGCACATGACGATATCATGTAGAGATCTTGATTATCATTAAATATATAGCCTAAGTCACCGCATTGATCACCCATCTGATCTGACCAAATAACGGGAAACAGCTATGTTTACGAAAGACGATCTAAAATCGATGTCGCGTAAGGATTTAGAAAAGCTCTTAGTCAACGTGCAAAAGGCTTTGACGGCAGTAAAGGCGCGGGATCAACGAGAAGCAAAGAAAGCAGCTGCTAAGGTCGTTGCAGAATACGGCTTCTCACTCGACGAGATTTCGGAGGCTACCAGCTCTCAGCCTAAGAAGGCAAAAGCGAGGAAAAAGGCACCGAAAAACCCTTCGAAGCCCGTTTTTGCAAATCCGGAAGACAAGACCCAAACATGGACCGGAAAAGGGCGCCAACCCAATTGGTACCGCGCTCAAGTTGCTCAGGGGACTGCGCCTGACACGATGCGCATCACAAACTGACATGCCTTGGGATAATGCACCGCTGCGGCGCATTTCCTGATGCTGAAGTCCTAGGTACTCATCTGACAAGGCATTAAGCGGTTAAACTTCTTTGTCTTCAATCTATTCGCCTGCCGCATGGATTGAAGACAAAAAAAACTAAAGGTACATGATAGGGGACAAGGTGACGTGAAGTGGGAGCGAACGGACTATGTTTGCTCTGCTTAGAAGCAGGCTATGGCTTCATACTTCAAGTAGTCTCGCCCCAAGCTATCTACTACGTAAGGCTTTCGATGCCTGCCTCGCCTTCGTGACATCTCTGATCCCCTCCTCGGGTGCGGTGAAGGCCTATTTGGCTGCAGCTGGAAAGCTACGGCTCGTTGAGAAAGCTCTTTATAATAGGGCCATTTCTCGGGAGGAAATGGTCTAGCGCGCCCGCTGTCAACTGTGGTGTTTTGAGCGCTTCCCCCAGACCTTGCTCAAGAGCGGGTGTTTTTCAGGAGGGCTAAGGTCGGGGATCGAAACGACGGGCATCAGCCCTGTTTCCCGCACCATTTGCTCAGCGGAGCGTAGGACTGGTCGACGCAACTCCATTAAATAGGCTATGATAAGCGCCAGAACCACACTCGCTATTCCACCGATGACAAGATGTTGCCCCCGGCTGGATGAAATCGGAAACTCCGGCAGTTCAGCGGCTTCTAGGGTGATCAATCTCTCGCTACCCCCATCGGTTTCGAGCGAAAAGCCGACCTCTGCCGCATTGCGCCGGGCGCCAATCAACTGCAGTTGGGTTTGTAACTGGTCTAAGCGACGCTCGAATTGGGTCATTTCTCGGTCAACTTCAGGCGTGGTTTGCAAGCTTGCGCTCAGGGCGTCGCGTTGATCCTGCAGCACATTGCGTTGCGTCGTCAGGCTGTTCAGGGCTGCTGCCAATTCAGCCTGTTCGCGGGCAACAGTAGCGGCGCGGGCGTTGGGGTTAACACGGTCGCGGGCCAGTTGGGCGGCAATGATTTCACGGTCCAGCTCAAGGATCGCTTCGTTTAGGCTGCCAATTTCCCGCTGACGGAAGCTACGACTACCTTCGAGCGAGAGGTCATGCGCAGTTCGAAAATTAACGCGCTCGTTCTCAAGCGCGGCGATCTTGCGGATCAGGCCCTCTTCTTGGAGTTGAAAGAATTTCACAGCCTCACGGGCCTGTTCACGGCGCTGTGCAGCAGCAAGTTCTTGGGTGCGCTCGGCAAACTCATTTGCCATGGCTTGTGCGTCGCCCGGGTCCTCCATCATAGCGGTGAAGGTTATAGCCGAAAACTGAGGGCCGTCTCTATCGCCTCCTTCGGGGGCCGGGACCCACAATATTGTCACCGAGCTGCGCAAAAGCTCGACCTTTTCAGTCATGGGTAGAGCTGTAAGATCGGCATAAAGGTCATATTTTCCGATGAGGTCGATGAGGTTTGTTCGCGCCAGCAACTGCTGTTCGATCAACTGCAAACGTTGCCCCGATGAGCCCCCAACGGTCGACTGCACTAGATTGTCGTCGATTTTGGGCAGTTTGATCTGGATCGTTGCACTAGACTGATAGACAAGCGGCCTTGACAGGGCCCAAAAGGTTGATGCGACAAAGCCTAGTAAAATGACCGTAATGATCACCCCCGTACGGCGGCCCAGCATGTCGATGAAGTCATCAAAAGTGTAGATCGGTCTCATCTGTCTCTTTCTCGCTAGCCCCAATTACCCGCACCCTGACTCGGGACAGGCTTTTCTCGCCTAGACCAAAACAACGAGGCGAGAATAAGGCATTAGATTTGTGAGTAGGAGCGTATGTTAGGCGTGATTAGCTCGCGGCTGAGGTTGCTCATTGTGACGTTGGGGAGATCACTTGTCGTCTGCCTTTGAAGAGCTTCATCAGCAACGGGGATATGCGCTTTTGAAAGCTTTCCCTGATCAGAAGAGTATCAACGTCCTCTCGCGTATCGGCTCTGTTCAGATCGCCTCCCCCCCTTTTTCGCATTGGGAGGGGCACGCCTTACAGTTCACATGGGTATTTTAAGCGACAGATCTGTGATGAGCTTGTCGGCAAGGATTTTCATCAAACGCTCGATTGCATCACTTTGAGCAGCCACGCTGAGTTGGTCTTTGACATAGAATGCTGTGAACGAATCTACCAAACCAGATGCAATCACTTGGCCGTTTCCTTGAGAGACCAACTGGTAGCTTACACTACCCATTACATGAGCTCGGTTCGCCCCAGTAAGGCCTAAACCTTGCTGTGATAAGGATATATTGTATCTAAGAACATGTTGTGCATCGGAGTTTCGGCCGAGTTGTTCTTCGAGATTTCGGACCAATAGGTATTCTTCACGATTGTTAGGGGCGGTCACGTGAATGTCGGTCAGGATTCGTCCCGCTTCAGATCCAGTGCCGTAAACAGGTGTGAAACCGCAGGCTGCAAGGCCGACCATTATGACGAATATCGCAAAAAGTTTCCCGGCTCGCAGTGCTCGCACATTTTATTCCTTTTGTTACAAAGCTTTGAAGGGCGGTCTTCACGCTAAAATCTATGGCGCTCCACCTATTTTTAAGCATAGCTAAGCCGTCCCTGACCAGCAAATTCTTAAGCAGGGTGCCTGAGCAAACTGGGGCGCGCCCTTCTTGCTGGGCCATCGATTTGCGCCTGCCTGCAGGTCTCCGGTTTTAGGCAGGCTATGGAAGCAACGACACACCTCACTTTCCGGCAAGTTCGCACGCACATCAATGGGGAGTCCTCGTGCATCTGCCTTGAGGCCTGCGATGTCAGGATCGTTGAGTTGGTGATCCTACCTATACGGAGTAGCCCGATAGTATCGGTTGCCGCAGAGGGGTCCTTGCAGGCACCTTAGAACATAAGGGGTTGGCGTCTTGGCTTGGTAGCCGAACGACGTTCTGCTCTTGGTCTAAAGCATTTGTGGAGGCTCCAATGCAAGCTCAGGTCATTCACGATACTTCTGTCACAGCGCCTCCCGCTCAACCCAAGCGGCCGGCGGTGGAGACAGTTTCCAAAAAAGCTGCCGCTTCAACCAACAATGCGGGAGAGCCCAGCCCTGCGCGAATACTTATGGAAGCATTCGAAGATTTGCGACGCCGTATGGCAACGCTGGAGGGAAGGATCGTCGAGGGATCGAATGCGGGAGAAGTTGCGCGTATGGCGGACGTCCTTCAAAGGGTTGAAGATCAACTGACCCAAAGCACCTCTACCATGCCAAAGCATGCATCTGGTAAGCTGCTGTTTAGTCTCTTGGTACTGGCCGCCTTTGGGAGTGGCATCCTCATCGCCGATCATACCCCAGGGCTGCAGGATGGCCTAGAGCAGGTTACTGTGGCCGTTTCAGCGTTGTGGCATACCGCCTTTGACTGGGTGGGCAATCTACGTACGTAGTCAATGTTGGTTTTCTTAGCTCCGAAGTTTGTGTGGTTGGAAAGCGAAATACGCTTTCCATTCGCGCGCTGCGCGGCATGACGAATTTCTAATTCGTCATGCCAGAATATTTGCAGAGCAAGCACTGTTTAGATTTTTCATCCCATCCACCGTTGCCAACCGCTCGCAGGTGCCCCGTTCCGGTTGCCCAGACAAAATGATAGGTCGACCTTCAGCCGTGGACTTATGGTGTCCGGGCTCGACTTGCTGGCGATTCACTTAGAGAACCTATGTCTCATCAGGGCATTGCGGTATTGTCCGCCTTTTTTTCGGGGATTGGTGGGTGAAAATTTCTCCCCCTTCCCTCAAGGATTAATCCCTTTGAACCGGGGTGAGATCCGAATTGGCGTGTCGGTAGATTGCGCGGATATAAGGCAAGCTTTCTCTACCGCAGGGCGCGACCTCATGAAGGGGGCGACAAGCTTACTGCGGCGACAGGGAAACGGAGAGCAAGGTCTGTCGCAGATAAGATAGTCGCTGTGAGGCCCCGCGCATGCCGTCTCCGATTGAAGGAGTATAAACAATGTTCAATAGTGATTCTGAGAGCAACGCCACCGCTGGTGCGCTCGCTGCCGCTGGTGCTGGAGCACTCGCAACAGGGGGTGATGGCGGCGATGGTGGTGCTGCCACTGCTGATGTCGATGTTAACCTGCCCGAAGATTTCGGCAGCGATGACGACACAATCGACGCTGATCAGACCAACAACGGCGACAACCAAGCCAATGCGGTGAGCTCTGACGTTGACCAGTCCGATGACGATGGCAGCAACCGCGACAACAGCAGTGACGATGATATCAACGTCGATAATGTGCTGAACGGTGCCGGTAACAATCGCGACAACGATAGCGATGATGATATCAACGTCAGCGATGTGCTCAACGGTGCGGGTGACCACCGTGACAATGAAAGTGACGATGATATCAACGTCAGCGATGTGCTGAACGGTACCGGTGACAACCGCGACAACGATAACAGCACGAACAACGATGATGTTGGGAACCTAGATGTCGGGGTCGAGATTAAGGACTCGTTCCGCGATGATGACATGGACGATGATCTCATCGATTTCGACAACGTGGGCGAATTTGAGATCGACAGCATGTTGGCTGATGCGCTCAATGGCGCTGGCAACGACATGTCCTTCTCGCTCGACCAAGCGAACGACATGATCGACAATGACACTGTGAACAACCCGAATGTCACTTATAATGGTGGCGAGCCGGGCGGCGACGGTGGTGAAGGCGGTGCAGGAGAAGCTGCCGGTTTCTTGGGAACTCCTGCCGACGGTGGTATGGGAGGGTCCGCAGCGGGCGGCTTCTACCAGACAGCAACCGGGACTGGCGGCTCGTCTGAGATGGGCAACTTCAACGCCGGAGGTGCTTCGGGCGGCGCAGGTCACGATGCAATGAACCTCAATTCCACCACCTCGGCGGATGCATCGCTGACCCAAGAAGCGTTCACCCAGAACCTCACACTGGGTGCCAACATCCAGTACAACCTGGCTGAGACATCCGTGGTCGGAGGCAACTCTTCGGATACCGGAGATGCGGACGACGCAGCCTAACCCCAAAACAATCGTTCCGGCGGGCGCCTCAGCTCCCGCCGGAGCATCCTAGTCGTGAAGGTCTTTCGGTGTGTTACGGGTGAGTGTCTTTTGACGTCGTCATGACGGATATAGCGGGAAAGAGGCCCCCCCGGGGCCAGCCCCAAACGGCAAATGCTGAAAGCGGCGCTCAATTTTCGCCGCTTTTACTGCGTCAATAACCAATGTTTTGTCTGGTGTCCCAGAGGCGCAGGATCTCGATTTGGGTTGGTGCCACGCGGTAAATGAGCGTGAACGGTGTCCGAGGGATCGACAGTTCACGCACGCTCTCTCGCACATCGCTTGGGTGACCGGCATAAGGATTGGCCGCCAGTGTCAGCTGGATGGCTTTCAAGTGAGTGCGGGCCTTTGCGCTACCTTCAGGGAAAACGGAACGGTAGTAGTAGCGGAACCATTGGATGTCCTGCGCGGTATCTTCGAGGAATACGATCCTCATGCGCTGTTGGGCGTTATATCCGCTTTCGGAGTGGAAGCCTCATCCTCAGTGTCCCAAGAATCGATCCAGTCGTTCATCGCCTCAGCCGAAATGAACGTCCCCTCATTGGCCTGCTCCAGAGCGGCCTCAATGGCTGCGCGCTTTAAAGCCTTAGCTTCTAGCATCGCGCGAATGGCGCGCACCGCAAGCTGAGTGGGCGGTCGATCTTCGATCTCCGCCTCGCGCTCTAGCGATTGCCTTAGCGCGTCGTCGAGGCGAATTGAGTAAGGTGAGGTGCTCAAGGGTAAGTCCTTTCGTCGGCCCTGTAGTGGAATGTAATACGATGCCGGTCAGGACGCAAGATGCGAGGAGAGACGCGCTCGAAGATGTTTTCGGCACGTGAAGACCTTTCGTCGAGGCGCGATGTAGGCGCTCTTTGATTGTCGTGTACCGAGACTGGTTCACCTTGCTCGATGGATGTTGTTCACCACCTCGCGGGCAGACTGGAAAACATTCCAGTAGCACTTTGCTTATATGAAAGAGGCCAGCTTTGTGGCTTCAAGCTATCCAAGAAGTCCTTGGCCATTCGTGGGTGAAATACACGTTACATTCGCGTCCCATGTCGCGTGAGCAACGTCTTCTTGGTCCAATAACAGTGCGTTTGCAAAACACGTTCCTGCCGCATATCCCTCAAGCATGTCCCTATCCCCTTCCGACGACAGCAAATACAGTCGGGTTGCGAACAGATCAGCAGCACAGCTTGTCAGGTCTTCCCAGACCCCGAGTTGAACAGAGAAGAGCCCTTCCTCATCGAGATTGTCTTGTGCCACGGTTCTGTTGATTGCACCTGTCAGAAAGCCAATACTGCGCGATGTTGACCAGTCTGCTTCTCTCATGGGCCCTCCGGCCCAAGCCGTGCGTTCGGCATGGGGTCTAAAAAGTCGCGTGATGCGCCTGCGCGCGGCGGCAGCATTTATCGCGCCTATCAGCAAGATGCCTCCTTCCCGCGACTCTTATTCCGTGCCTTGGCAAAATCATTGTAGCATACTTGTTGAACTCTCACCGATAGGACACTGCATGCCCAAAGGGGATCTTCCGCAACCGCCTGATTTTACCGAGATGAATGCTGGCGCGGGAGTTGGCGCGGCAGAGCGCGAGCACCTTATGACCTTAGTAGGCGCACTCAGCTTGGCTTGGTCGAACAACGAAAGTGTCCTGATCTACCTAATGATGGTGCTGCTACGTACCGACGACCTGTCTGCGGCGTTGGTATATGGCACGCTAAATACAGCACGTGCGCGTTCCGATTTGGTATCACGATTGACGCGCGCGCATGTCTCGGATCAGGATCTCCGCGGCGAAGTGGCGGATGTTCTTAACGCGTTAGAAAAATGCGGTCGGGTGCGTAACGATTTGCAACACGCCTCTTATGAGTTCGATGCTGCGGGGCGCCCTGTCTCTACGCGCTCAATGCGCGTCGAACAAAATCGCAAAATATTGAGCTTCGGCCGGGTCCGTCCAGTAGATGCAGCTCGAAAAGTTAAGATTGCAGAGGTGATCGAAGAGCTGGGTCACATCAACCAGCGGCTATGGGCTCTGCTGCCCCGGCTAGAGAGACACATGAACAATGCAAAATAATGATTTGTTATGTATGGATATTTTTAGGCATATGCGCCCCTCTTTTTAGGGGTTTCCCTGTCCGTAAATCGTAACTGGTATGAAGCAACAAGACACGATCTAGGGATTAATCCTTTTGAACTGGGGTGAGATCCGAATTGGCGTGTCGGTAGATTGTGCAGATGTAAGGCATGCTTTCCCTACCGCGGGGCGCGTCCTCATGAAGGGGTCGGCAAGCTTACTGCGGCGACAGGGAAACGGAGAGCAAGGTCTGTCGCAGATGAGATAGTCGCTGTGAGGCCACGCGAATGCCGTCTCCGATAACGGAGTGAAACTAATGACATATGGTAATAGTTCTGAAAGCAACGCAGCTGCTGGTGCAATTGCCGTTGCGGGCGCGGGAGCACTTGCAACAGGGGGGGATGGCGGCGATGGTGGTACGGCCACTGCTGATGTCGATGTTAACCTGCCCGAAGATTTCGGCAGCGATGACGATACAATTGACGCCGATCAGACCAACAACGGCGACAACCAAGCCAACGCGGTGAGTTCCGACGTCGACCAATCGGATAATGATGGCGACAACCGTGACAATGAAAGCGACGATGACATCAACGTCGATAACGTTCTCAACGGTGCTGGCGACAACCGCAACAACAGCAGCGACGATGATATCAACGTCAGCGATGTGCTCAACGGCGCTGGTGATCACCGCAACAACAGCAGCGATGATGATATCAACGTCAGCGATGTGCTGAACGGTGCCGGTGACAATCGCGACAACGACAACAGCACGAACAATGATGATGTCGGAAACATGGATATCGACGTGGGCATCCATGACTCGTTTCGGGATGATGACGCCGATAATGACCTTATCGACTTTGACGATGTGGGCGGTTTTGACATCGACAGCATGCTGGCTGATGCGCTCAACGGTGCTGGCAACGACATGGCGTTTTCACTCGATCAAGCGAACGACATGATCGACAATGACACCGTGAACAACCCCAATGTCACCTATAATGGCGGCAGCCCGGGTGGTTCCGGAGGTGACGGTGGTGCCGGAGACGCCGCTGGTTGGTGTGAGATCCCAGCTGATGGCGGCCAAGGTGGTGCAGCGGCAGGTGGCTTCTATCAGACCGCAACCGCGACTGGCGGCACTTCGACTATGGGCAACTTCAACGCCGGAAACGCTTTGGGTGGCGCAGGTCATGATGGGATGGGCATCAACTCCACCACCTCGGCGGATGCATCGCTCACCCAAGAAGCGTTCACTCAGAACCTCACCCTGGGTGCCAACATCCAGTACAACCTGGCTGAGACATCCGTGGTCGGAGGCAACTCTTCGGATACCGGAGATGCGGACGACGCAGCCTAACCCTAAAACAGTCGTTCCGGCGGGCGCCTCGGCTCCCGCCGGTTCATTTTCTACCTCGTGAGGGCCTTTCATTAAGGACGCGATACAGATGGATGATGTCGGCGAGCATATTGAGCGTTTCGCGGGCTATCTGCGACTTCTCAAGAATGAAGAAAGTATTAAGCCATTTTTGGAAGGAGAGGCCCCCGAGCATAGTTTCGAGTTCTCTTCTATCCCTCTGGAAACCTTACCCCAATCCCCTGACCCTACCCCCATGGTCCGCATTGCCGGATCTGCCCCTCGCCTCCCCGGGCCCGATGCCGCGCCGTCTCTAGTCCCCAATGCGGTTTTTACGCCCGGGGGGGCGATGCCGTTTTGGAATGGTGCTGATAAAGGCTCTCTCCCGCCCCCGCATTTTAACGGCTTACCGGCTCAGACATTCGGAGTGCCGGACTACGATATTACCATTGAATATTTCTTTCTTGGTTCGCAATTGGTTCATGTCAGTCAGACAAACACTCTTGAGGATGGCGATACGGTTCTCCAACATTCTGAGGCCGGGCGTCCTGGTTGGGCCAATGCCGACAGCCGTCTTGCTGCTTTTTTGGAAAGCGCGGAGCTGCTTGAGGCTCCTGCGGATCTTATAAACTTGCGCGATAAGGTCGCAAATCCTGAGGATTTCCCCGAAGCGCTTCAGGTTGTGCTGAACGCGCAATCGGAAGCTGCAGGAGAAGAGAGCTGGCTCACACCACTGGCAGTTGAAGGTGAAGGTATCTGGGTCGACGGCGTATTGACCGAGACGCCCCCCGAACGTCCTGAGTTCACCGACCGCGACCGTCTGGCCGATCCAGAGTTGGGCGCTGACCCTGAAGCGGTTGATGCAAACGCAGAGGTGTCCGATCCCAAGACTGAAGGGCGCAACGGGCTCGAAAGACCGGGAATGGAAGCCGAACTGGGCGGCAATCTTGCCTTGGCCTCGGCTTCGATCCGAGACGTGAACGAGGCGGGCGGCACGCTTGTTGTGATGGGAGATGTGCATGATCTATCGGTGATCTGGCAGACCAATCGGTTATCGGATCTTGATGAGGCGCATTTTGCAGGACCTGTGGCGCCTTTAGAAGCTGATACGAACTTACTGACCAACTTAGCGCACTTTCAAAGCGACCCTTCGATGATTGCCGCCGGCCTGCCAAGTTCAGCACCCCTCGCGCCGCGCTGGCATGTGGATGTGGTCGAAGGGGACCTTGTCGATTTCAACATGCTGATCCAACACAATGAGATCCGCGATGGAGATTTATCAGTACAGCATGCGGTGACAGGTTTTCAGCGCTTCGTGTTGGGCAACAACGAAAGCGTCGCCTCTTCTGATATTGTGGTCTTGCGCGACTACTACGACGCGATCTTCGTGGGTGGGGACATGCTCCGCGCCAATATGATTTTTCAATACAATGTCGTGTTCGATGATGACGTGATGCGTGTCATTGGCAGTGGCGCAGACGGAACTGCCGCGACCCTCGGCGGGAGCAACATGTTGTGGAACGAAGCGCTGATCCAGCGCTTCGGTAGCGATATTTTCACACCTGTTACGGAAGGTGCCGAGGATTTTCTCGACATACTCGAAGGACGGGAGGGAACGCTTGAAGACCCGCCTGATTTGCCCGTTCCAGCGGGGGGCGGCATGCCGCTTCGGGTTCTTTTTGTTGAAGGGGATTACTTTGATGTCAACGCGATCTCTCAAACCAACGAAGTGCATGACGCCGATGCTGCGCTGCAGTTCGGCGTGGGGGAAATGTCACTCGCGACCGGGGGCAACGTAGCCGCCAGTCTCGCCCAGATCGTCGATTTTCGCGGCCAAGGTAATGTCGCCATGGTTGGGGGCGAACATTACGACGACGAGATGATGATCCAGACCAATATCCTGGCCGAGGATCAAGATGTGCGGGTCGTAGATGCGCAAACGCTTGCAAGCGAAGTGATCGCCTTTCTCGACCCTAGTCTCGCCACTGAGCCGCACGAGGACGACCAATTTCAATTTACCCCGATGGAGGGAGAGGGCGATATGTTGAGTGGAATAATGGCATGACAGAACGCAATGATACGCCTGACCCTGTTTTTGAACCTGGTCTACTGCGGCGCCCCGAAGTCGCGCGGATGATCGACAATATGCGCGCGGCCGATCTGTTGGGCATATTACCTCAAGATAGAGAGGCTCAGCCTCGTCCGAACGCCGGTGCCAAAGACGCAAGCGGGGTGCGAGATGTCAAAGCCATTGGTTCCGCTCCTCCGAAGAAACCGAGCAAAGACCCGCAGCCGGCAGCGGAAATTGCAGCATCGCCTGCAAAAGCCCCTCTTCAGCGACAACAGGCGGATGAAGACTTCCGTGCCGCACTTGGTAGGGCCCAAGCGGCGTTTCGCAGCAATATCATTACGGTCGTCATTTTCTCTTTTGTGGCCAATGCGCTGTTGCTCTCGGTGCCGATTTACCTTTTCCAAGTTTCAGATCGCGTCCTGTCGAGCCGCAGCCTTGATACGTTATTGATGCTAACGGCAATCATCGTTGGATTGTTGTTCGTTCATACGCTCATTGATATCGCCCGCCGGATCGTGCTGATGCGGACGGCGGCGCAGGTCGAAAGCCGCCTTGGTGCGCCCGTGCTAGCCGCTGCAGCGCGGGCATCGCAGGGCGGCTCCTCAATGGAGTTTCAACGACTTGGCGATCTGCAGCAAATTCGCAGTTTTGTCACAGGGCCTACGCTGATGACACTGTGCGATCTCCCCGTTGCTCCACTGTATCTGGGAACGTTGTTTCTCATTCATCCGCATTTTGGCTATATCGTCACAGGAACAGCCATGATCCTTGGGTTGATTGCGTGGCTCACAAAACGCTTTACGGCGGTTCCCTTTGCGCAGGCCAACGTTCATGCCGCGCGTGCGAACCTTCAAGCTGATGCGCTCGCGCGTAACGCGCAAGTTATTAACGCGATGGGTATGACGCCCGAGGGCGTGATGCTGTGGGGGCGCGAAACGGCGGCGTCGCTTAAAGCTCAGATTCTGGCGCAGGATCGCAACGTATTTGCCGCCGGGGTGTCTAAGTTTGTGCGGCTTTTGACACAGATCACCATTCTCGGCTGGGGCGCGTTTCTTGCACTACAAGGTGGGCTGAGCGCAGGCATGATCATTGCGGCGTCGATCATCGGGGCGCGGGCCTTGGGGCCCATCGAGGGTGCGATTGAGGGCTGGAAGAACGTCATATCAGCGCGTTCTGCCTATGATCGTATCCGTTATCTGCTGCAAAACTCCCCGCTTAATATTGCCAGGCTGGAGCTGCCGCGGCCCACGGGTCTGTTGACCGTGGAGAGGGTGCTCTATGTACCGCCCCCCCAAAAGAAAGTGATCCTTAATGGCATCTCTTTTGAGCTTAAGCCCGGTGAATCTTTGGCCATCGTGGGGTCATCTGGAGCAGGTAAGAGTACGTTGGCGCGAATGCTGGTAGGGTCGGTGATGCCGACCGCGGGTGCCGTCCGTCTCGATCGAATGGATCTGCGCAACTGGAACATGCGCCAGTTTGGAGCCTCTATTGGATATCTGCCCCAAGACGTGCAGCTTTTCCCTGGCACCGTAAAGGCCAATATTGCGCGGATGCGTGGCGACGCCACGGACGAGGCAATCTTTGATGCCGCTGAGATTGCTGATGTGCATGGGCTGATCTCGCAGCTGCCTGGTGGCTATGAAACCTTCGTGTCGATGGACGGCACACCGCTTTCGGGTGGGCAAAAGCAAAGGATCGGGCTAGCCCGGGCCTTTTTTGGGGACCCGAAGCTCGTAGTGCTCGACGAGCCAAACTCCAACCTCGACACAGCAGGCGAGCAAGCGCTTGCAGCGTCCCTTGCCCGAGCCAAGAACCGTGAGATCACCGTGATCGCGGTCACCCAGCGTCCTTCCCTTTTGCGCAATGTCGACAAGATCCTCGTACTCGAAAAGGGAAGCGTGAAGATGATGGGGCCGCAGTCCGAGATCTTGCCATTGCTGCGCGGAAGCGCCCGCCCCACCGCCGTCGCACAGCCGCCGTTGCAGGAAGGGAACACCCAATGACCGCCATACCCGATTTAGAAGCCATCTATTCGGATGTCCCCCGTCGTGGCCGTGGGGCTACTTTATTTGGTTACGGCGTAATGCTCGTCGGGGTTTTAGGCTTTGGCTTGTGGGCCGCGGCCGCACCGATCGCGGGGGCGGTGGTCGCTAGTGGGGTCTTCGTAACAACAGGTCAAAACAAGGCTGTGCAGCACTTCGAGGGTGGGATCGTCGACAAAATTCATGTCAAAGAAGGCGATGCAGTGTCCGAAGGAGAGACTTTATTTACCTTGAGTTCGACCGCAGCAAAGGCGGATCTGGCCCGATTGAACTTATTAAGGCTTCGGTTGGGGGCTATGGAAGCTCGCCTCTTGGCCGAAATAGAAGGGCGCGAAACGCTAGAATACCCTGACCAGATACTTGCGGCTTCTGACAATGCAGATATCCGCGCGGCGTTGGCCGAGCAGCGGGAGGTATTTGACGCGCGACGCGCGGCAATGGAAGCAGACTTAAGGTCTCTTTCACACGACCGTATATCGCTTGAGCGACGTATGGAGGGGATGCAGGAGGAACTGAACGGGCTAGAACTCCAAGCGGGTATGTTTTCGGAGGAGGTGAGCGCCAAGCAAAAGCTGTTCGAGCGCGGTCTGACCACACGTCCCGCGGTTCTAGCGCTGGAGCGCGCGCAAGCGGCTAATACATCCAGAAGCGCAAGGGTTAGAGCCGAGATCGCAGAAGCGGTCGAGCGGATCGCAAGCATTACGTCTGCAAGCCAAAGTGTGCGGACCGATATGGTGCGCCTCGGGGTGGAAAGTCTGCAGAATGTACGCGGTCGCATTGACGATATCGACGAACAAATGCGCCAGGCGCGGGACGTTCTCAACCGCTTGAACATCGTCTCGCCAGTGGACGGGATTGTCGTCACGATGAACCAGTACACTCCCGGGGGTGTCATCGACGCAGGCCAGGTCATCGCCGAGATTGTGCCCCTTAATGAGAAACTGGTGATCGAAACGATCGTGCAGCCTAAAGATATCGATGTCGTGCGAAGAGGGCAGAAGGCAAGCATCCGACTGACGGCTTTGAACCAGCGCACAACACCGGTTCTATCGGGATATGTAGATTACGTCTCAGCGGACGTGCTGCCCGGGAACAGTGTTCGGCAGGGACAAAACGGCAATGTCTATCTGGTGCGCGTGGCGCTTGATGCGGGCGAGGAGGTGCGGGCACGCGACTTTACGCCACGTCCTGGTATGCCGGTCGAGATCCAAATCCGCACGGCCGATCGAACCTTCTTCGATTATCTACTTCAGCCTCTGCGAGACAGTATGTCCCGGGCGTTTCGTGAGGACTAAAGGGTATGGGGGGTGCTTGAGCAGATTCTTGGGCATCATTAATGGGGCATGTCGGTGGCAGGGGGCTCTGCCCCCCCCTTCATCTCGTAAAGTGCCGCCATAGTCCGGTTGGTGACACCAAGTTTTCGTATGACGTTCCGAACATGGATTTTGACAGTGTTTTCACTCAAATTCATTTCATAGGCGATGAGTTTGTTGGAAAGGCCACGTTTAAGGGCGACGAGAACTTCGGACTCGCGATCCGACAACCGGGCATCGCAAGGGGCGGTCTGTAGCGGCTTCTTGACGTTCTCTACAGGCTCTAAAACCACTGGCTGATCTGCAGGGGCCGAAGCGGGTTCTAATGCATGAGAACAGCCATGCCGTGCCGCGCTGCGGACCATTTCAGCAAAGACATTGCGCGGCATGTCGAGCATGATTTTAGGGACCTGTAGATCGGTTTTTTGGCTTTCTTTCCCGTCCGACAGCAACAAAAACGCAGCCTTGGGGAACACCTCTTGTATGGCCAGAATATCTGCGGATTCTGACACAAGGACGCAAGTAACGGGAAGAAAGGCAAGCTCAGCTGCTTGCCTTGCATTGTTAACGGATAAAATTCTAAAATCTGGCAGACTTGACGTTAAAAATTCACAAAGACACTCGGAGAAAATACACCGGCGGTCGATGACAACAACTATAGGTTTCATGATTCGAATCTCCTGATTCCGCAGAAACCGGTAAAAAATAATTTGTTTCAAACGCTAAGAAGCGATTCCGGTCGCGCGGTCCCCCCTGATGAAAGTAGCTCAAGTAGTTTACCCTAGGTTAGCTAGTGGACAAACACACTTTTTGGCCAAATTGTGGCGGACTCATGAGGCAAAATATGGAATCGCCGCTCTTTGTCTCGCCACCGGGTACAATCAGGAATTCAGCCGAAGGGTTGCTTGGCTCTCGCAAAGATTCTCGATTCGCTAACGGCTATCTTTCTTTAGCCGGGACTCTTCAAATGTTAATGAATGAATCATTCCGCGTAAAGATACTTGCGGACATTGGCGCCCAGAGTCACGCGTTCAACTTTGCTCTGCGACAAACACGCCTTTAGAAAAGTCTTTTCGATCCCCGGATCATGCGCTCCCAACTGGTGAACCCACGTCTTCGCATCTTCTGCGCTTTGAACCATTGGATTGTAGCTGGGCGCATAGGCTGTCTCAAAGAAGGTAAAGCCGTGAATGGCCACCTCCGCCGCCGGGCTGCTGAGAAAGAATACGCAGGCGGACATGCCAATCGTTGGAGAGCGATCGTCCAGCGCGCGCTTGAGCCCGCTGATTATCGACGGCGGCAAAACTCTGATTTCTGGCCCGCGCTCGTTTTTTAACGCCGTCTCTTTTGCACGAAACATCTTCCGCTGCCGTGAACTGTGCCAATGCGGGAACACCAAAAGGCCTACGTTCTTATCGTTTAAGTAGGCGCCCGGGATCGAACCGGCACTGCGCGCGCCTGTCTCTTTCAAATTGTGGATCAGTAGGTCAGTGCGCTTACCCAGTACCTCTGGCCGGGTCTCTGCCAATGTGATGCCGTTATTCAGCCGTACCACGACGTCGTAATCATCTACAACGCTGCCAGATAGGTCATCCAAGACAGTTTCAGCCGGCCCGATGATGATGACCCGCTTGCCCCGGAAGCTTTCAGTCTCAAGGACGGCTGGGAACCACGGCGCCCAAGGGATTGAGGCGATGCGGTAGCGCAGGCGCCTCTGCGCCAGATCGATTTTGCGCAAGACATGCTTCATAACTGGCAGCTTCCTGCGATTAAGTCGAACATATCGCGTCGTCCCCTCTCAGCTTGTTGTCGATAGAGAGCGAGCGCTTCTTTCTCTTGTGGAGAGAACGGAAGACCCTGGCTGAGTTGAGCCAAGAATTCCGGCGCGGTCAGATCTTCAGTCGTAATCAAGCGAGATTGGCATGCAAACACGTCATTCAAAACGGCCTCAATCTTTCGGGTATTCGACGGAAGCGCGACGAAGGGAGTATCCGTCAGAATGGACAGCAACACACTGTGGAACCGACCTGTTACAACCAGTTCCTTTTGAGCCAATAGGCGGGCAAAATTCCCAGCATCGCTCCGAGCGTACCATATCCTCTCTTCAGGCGATCTTCGGATTTTTCTTAAGGTTTTTGCTTTTAAGCGTGTGACGATAGGCAGACGCGGCTTCATTTTAAGGAATTTGAAATTCCGTGAACTTGCGAAGGCTTCCAACGCTTGCGTGGTGCTACTGTAAACACTGTCGGTTACGATCACGCCAGAGCGTTTCTCCGCCTGAGCAGGTTCGGCCAGTCCCAAGGATAGGTCCGGCACCACCTGCGCTTCAATGCCATGTTCGGCCAAAAATACTTTGCTTTCGCTTTCACGCACATGGATGCTGTCGAATGTTGCCAGGGCCTGCAATGCGGCTTCATCCAACGCGGTGATAGATGCGTTCACCAGATGCGCTGGCACCCCTAATTGCTTTGCGTGATGCACTACAGCGATCAGATCGCGGGTTCGCTTGCGATCTCGCGAATGATGAAGGGTCCCTTCCCCGTTCACCACGATGATATCAGGTCTATATTGTTCCAGCAGAGCGCGATGAGGCTTCCAATCCTCCGCGACCGGCCACAGATAGGCGGGCTTCACGCCGCGCTGTTGCAGCTCAGAGGTTAGGGTCTTCATCACCGCGGTGCAGCCGTAGTGGCCTGAGATGGAAGTGTCGTTAAAAATGCCGACGGTTTTCATTGCAGCATAGCATCCCTAGTAATCCCTCCGCAGGGCTAATATCTGAATCCGTTGAACAACCCCAGTTCCCAAAGTTCTGGATGCCAAGCTGTAGCCGTTTTGTGCCTAGGCTGCCACCAGCTAGCGCTTGGTCGGAAATCTATATAAAGGGGCCTTCAGCTTGAGGGTGTGTTGCTATGATCGATGCGGTAATCACTTGGGTTGATGGAGACGACCCAATCCATAAGAGAAAACGTGAGGCCTATCTTGATGATACGGCTCCCGTAAGCTCTATTCAATCGACCCGCTTTGCAAGTTCAGGCGAAATCAGATTTGCCGTGCAGTCCCTCCTACAATTTTGCCCTTTCTTGCGGCGGATCTATGTTGTCACCGATGATCAGCACCCCTCTGAGCTGGATACGATATTGGCGGCACACTCCAACGTCAGGATTGTAGACCATCGCGAGGCCTTTGGGGAACATGCCGACCTGTTACCGGTATTTTCGTCCAGATCAATCGAAACGGTAATCCACCGCATTCCGGGGCTGGCGGAACATTTTCTCTATCTGAATGATGATATTTTTGTCGGCCGCAAGATGAAGGCCGAGGATTTTTTCGATCAAGGCATTCCAATCATTCGTGGGAATTTTCAACGTTTTCCAAGCAAATTAATGAAATGGTTGAAGTCGAAAGTACGCAATACCCGGCCTGGCTACAATGCCGCGCAACGGGATGCAGCAAGCCTTGTTGGATATCGCAAGACCTATCTACTCGCCGAACATCAACCTCATCCGATGCGCCGTTCAACTCTTGAACGCTACTATGAGAACCGTGAAGCCGAACTGCGCGCACAGATTAGCCATCGCTTCAGATCGGCCGACCAAGTCTCTCCTATCGGCATGAGCAACCACCTTGAGATCCTCGCAGGTGCCCGCGTTGAGCGCCCGCTAGATGTCGGCTATGTGCGCCCCAACAGGCCAACTGGGGATGCTTTGGTTGAGGTCATGGCAAAGCTACAAGGCAATGCATTCGCGTCTTTTTGCGTTCAGAGCTTAGATCAAATGTCTAAAGACGACCGTCAGATCGTTCTGGCGGGCCTCAACGCTCATTACGCACATACTGTGTAACGGGAAAGCGCGCATTAGAATGGGTTTCCTGTGAGGGGCAAGGGTGGAACTTAAGCACAGCCTGAGAAGGCGGCCGATCTAGCTCTGCTCTTAGAAACTACTTTCTTGCGGGAAAATCTTTTCGCCAAACTTCAAGCGATTAGGTCAAACTCGAGCATATCGCTTTTCAGACCAATGGTGGAAATCGTACCACCGTCGTCGAAAGACCAGCTTTTTGTGTAGATTTCGGTCGCGCCGCTGGTGTCCTCAAAAGCATCCATATGGATAAAGATGATCTCTTTAGACAAGTTTACGACTTTCACGTTGCTATAGGTCTGAAGCAAGAAATCCAGATAAACCCGCGCATCTTGATCAAAAGCGTCAAAACGGAGTGTCTCTTCAAGAGAAGGAGAGTCATGAGCTTCCAAGGGATCAAGAATTCCGGCCGCAGCTTCGGAGTTCAGTAGCTTGAATAAATCGTCCTGTGCGAGCCTGTCGAGACCGGCGATCTCGAAGCTCTTAAAAGCTGAATCAAAGCTCTGAAGAAAGCTAACTTCCTGTGTGCCCGCTGTTGAGTTGCTGCTAGAAGCAGTTTGGGTTTCTTCAGTAACGGTTTCGGATTCTTTATCGGCCTGAGCAGGCGCCCCTTCGCGGGGGGCCGTAGTAGAGGGCTGCGTAGGGGCATGACTCGCCAGACTGTGAGGTTCTGAAACAGGTGCTGTTTCTGGCAGCTGAACCACCGCAGGGGCATCCGTATCGAGAGTGATGTCCAGCGCGGTGACCAATTTAGTTTCGCTTGCAGGGGTCACAGCCTCAATGGCACGCTCTTCCGGATTGGTTGCTTCAGAGGCCAGCAGAAGAGTTTTCTCTTTTTCTTTGACTTGAGAGAGAGCCGCCGACAATTCCTTAAGGCTCAGTTCCAAGGGGGCTGACGTGTCGCTGACGATTTCGGCCACGTTGCTTGCAGGAAGCGGTAGACCTACAGCAAGAGCGACAAAGCTGAGGCTGACGCCCATAGCTTTTACACTATGCCCCGAGAGGCCTGCCATCAAACCGTCTCGGTTGAAGGAAGCGGCCATGCCTTGCTTAGAAAATTCAAGATCAGAACCGACGAGCGAGGCTTTTTGAAGATCATTGGTTTGGCCCTCAAGTTCCTCCTCCGATGCTTCCAGCTTGCGTGCTATGGCTGCTTCACCTGGAACGCTACTGGGCCCTTCTGTTTCTTCGGAAAGGATCATTGGAGTGGCGGCGATCAACTCATCTGACATCAAATAGACAGACCACACCAAGGCAGCCAGAGCGGCTGCAGGATGAATGAACACCACATCCCGGTGGCGTCTGCCCATTGAGACAACATTGCGCGCTGCCCCTCCAAAACTTTCAACGGGACGCACGCGGTTCGAGAATTGGGTAACCAAATCTTGCAAGCTATCGCCCTTGATGGGCGCTTCTTGCATCTGGCTGCTGACAAGATACGCTCCGTCGAACCGACTAAAGTGAACGAGCACTTCGCCTTGGCCGTCCATGAAGACAAACCATGGGTCGCCTTCGTCGGTTATCCCGCGATCAACCTCTGTCGTAACGCCTGCTTGTGCCAAGATGCGCTGTGTGCGGTAGAGGTCGGCCAATTCTTGGTTGGACCATCCTATCGCGGGTGTCGGCAATTCATCTTCCTGCTGTAGGAAGGAAATGTTGGTCTCAGCCTCGCATGTCGGATCTTCAAATGCCGCCTCGTCCCCTGCCCCGCCATAGAAGTCGGACATTTTGACGTCATCCGTCGCTCCTTCGGCCGCTTTCAACTCGCGGACCGAGTGAGCGCGGGACTTCATAAGTTGGGGGAAACGAATAACATCAGACATCGGCTAAATCCTTTGCGCCACCATAGCACTCTTGGTGTAAAGACCAAGGCGTTACAGTCCATGACGGGTTGGGACGTGCCGCAAAAGCGGCAAGCTCGCAACAATTGCGTCCCCAGCCTTGTAGAAAAGAAGCATTCATACGCGCGTAAATCCGCCGATTGCAGATGGTACCAAGCAGTCCAATTGGGCTGTCCAATGTCGCCCTTCAGCCGGCTGACCGATCACCTGGTCATCTTATCTGCGCCCCTTCGACCATAACCTATTGTAATGGCTTGACTTAAGCATCTACAGCACGCCAGATCTGGCTTAAGCTTCGTTATGTGAATTCACATTGTCTGTTTTTCGCAGTAGGACGCGCGTATAGTATGCGTGACCTCACGCAAAAAAGCCTTTATAGCAGGACGACTACGTCAGGCAGCGAAAGATGTTTATCCTATGAGTGCCCCCAATCCGCTCCAGAAAGCCTACAAGAAGTTTCGCGCGATTTTTGGCGCAACAATTCTGTTCAGCTTTTTTGTGAACCTGCTGATGTTCGTGGGGCCGCTTTACATGCTCCAGATCTATGATCGGGTGCTGGCAAGCCGAAACGAAATGACGCTTGTGGTGATCACAGTGATCGCTGTCGCGCTTTTGATCACCTATGGCATGTTGGAATTTGTGCGCTCGCGCATGCTCGTGCGTGCTGGCCTGCAATTTGACAGCATTCTGTCTCGCCCCCTTTTTGATCGTGTGGCGCGGATGCAGCTGGTCAACCCCAATAGCGGGGCGCGCTCGGCCCTGGGGGATGCGGATAAGGTGCGCAGCTTTATCACCGGCCAGGGTGTGCTGGCGTTTTTCGATGTGCCCTGGACCCCTATTTTTCTTGCTTTGTGTTTTGCCTTCCATCCTTGGCTGGGCTGGGTGGCGCTCGGCGGCACTGTGGTGATCTTCACATTGGCGCTTCTCAATGAGTACTTGACGCGAAACGCACTTTTGGCAGCCAACAACGAAGGCCAGCAAGCCTCCGAATTTGCCGGGGCGACAATGCAGAATGCCGAAGTCATTCGCGCCATGGGCATGCAAGACGCTCTGGCCGAGCGCTGGAAGGTTAAACGCAATGGTATGCTTGTGTCCCAAGCGCAGGCAAGTGACTGGGCCGGGGCCGTCATGTCGAGCTCCAAGTTCGTGCGCATGGGCCTCCAAGTGGCCATTTTGGGAACTGGCGCTTACCTTGCCATGGGCGGGCAAATTTCCCCCGGAGTCATGATTGCGGCTTCCATTGTCATGGGGCGCGCGTTGGCCCCCGTGGAGCAGGCAGTGTCCCAGTGGAAAGAATTTGTCGCCGCGCGTCAGTCCAACGCGCGCTTGAAAAAGCTCTTTGACGCGGTCGCGGATGAACCCAAACGGCTTCAACAACCCCAACCTAAGGGCCATCTCACGGCCGAAGGTGTCACCACCGTCGTGCCCGGCACCCGCGACACAATTTTACGCTCTGTCAGCTTTGACCTGCCGGCCGGGAACACACTTGCGCTGATTGGGCCAAGTGGCTCGGGGAAGTCGACTCTGGCCCGTCACTTGGTGGGGGTGGGCGAGCCGATCAGCGGGGCCATTCGCCTCGACAAGATCGAACTCTCTCACTGGGATCGCAATCAGTTGGGGCAAGCCATTGGGTATTTGCCTCAGGACGTGAAGCTTTTTGCAGGTACTGTAGCAGAGAACATCTCTCGTTTCATAGACGGCGCCACCGACGACGACATCATCGCCGCCGCCAAACTTGCCGGCGCGCATGAAATGATTTCGGGGCTCAGCGAGGGTTATGCCACACAGATCGGGAATGGGGGCGGTCGACTGTCAGGCGGACAACGGCAACGGGTCGGTCTGGCGCGCGCGCTGTTTGGTAGCCCAAGTCTGGTGGTGTTGGATGAACCCAACTCGAACCTCGACAGCGAAGGCGAAGAGGCTTTGGCGCGGTGCTTGGCCCAGCTTAAAAGCGAAGGGAAGTCGATCGTTCTTGTTACGCACAAGGCCAATATCCTCAATGCAACCGACTACACTTTGATTTTGCGCGGCGGCACTGTGCAGCGGTTTGTACCGACAAAAGAGCTTTTGCAGCCTCAGCAGGCAGCTCAGCAAAAGCAGCCCCAAACAGTTTCACTCTCGACGGCCAAGCTGTAGGTTTTTGACAGGACCTCGCCTATTCATAAGGGAAGGAGGAGGCGCTCCTGCATGATGGCATGGCGCCCCTGCTTAGCCCCGCGACCAACATACTTAGGATACCCCCCGTGGCGACATTAGCACCGGCTGCAAACCAACTTGCGAAGATGGCAAATCCGCGAAAGTACTCTTTTGCTGGCTATGTCATCCTACTCATCACTTTTGGCGTTTTTGGCACCTGGGCCTATTTCGGGATCATTGCCAGCGCCGTCGTTGCTCCAGGCGTTGTGGCCCTGGAAAGTGACCGGAAAGTTGTCCAGCATTTTGAGGGCGGCATCGTCCAAGAAATCCTAGTGCGTGAAGCCGCTTTCGTAGAACAGGGCGATCCACTAATCGTCCTCGACAACATTCAGGTTAACTCTGAGATCGCCGTGCTGGAGCAACGTCGAGCGACTTCCGAAGCCTTGATTGCTCGGCTGGTTGCCGAACAGACTTTCAAGGAAGAGGTCTCATTTCCGGAAGAGCTTCTTGCGTCCGACAACCCCGACGTCAAAAGCGCCGTGCAGGCGCAACGCAACATCTTCAACGATCGCCGCTCGATCTTCCTGTCCCAAACAGAAATCTTGGAATACCGCGCGGAACAGCTAAGCGGACAGGCTGAAGGCTATGAAGTGCAGCTCGAGGCGTTGGAAAAGCGCGTTGAGTTGCGTCGCGAGCTTTTTGAGCGCATGCGTTCCGGCGAAGAACGCGGCGTGATCGAGAGCAACCGCCTCTCTGATATGGAAGATGAGGTCATCCAAATCGAGGCCAGCATTGGCACCGCTATGTCCGATATCGCGCAAGTCAAAGCCGCCGCGGGAGAAGCGCGTCTGAACATCCTTAAGCTTAAGCAAGAGTATAGTGAGCGCGCCAATAGTGAGTTGAAAACCGCACGGTCTGAACTTGCAGAAATCAATGAAAACCTGACGGTGGCGCAAGACCGAATGCGCCGAACGACGATTACCGCACCCACCACCGGCAAAGTGCAAAGTCTTGCTGTCACAACCCGTGGCTCTGTGATCCGTTCGGGCGAAGTGCTCATGGAGATCGTTCCCAGTGACGAGACGCTTCTCATCGATGCAAAAGTCGCACCCGTGGATGTGGACAATGTACGCCCAGGTCTTGAAACTGAAGTGCGTTTCTCTGCCTTCAAAGCGCGGCTATCAAAATTGGTCTTGGGTGAGGTCTTGTCCATCTCAACCGATGTGGTCTCCACCGAAGATCCTAATGAAGCGCCCTACTACTTGGCGCGGATCAAAGTACCTGATGAAAATCTCACGGACGAAATCCGCGAAGGATTGACGGCGGGCATGCCCGCAGATGTGGTCATCTTGACGGGGGAGCGCAGCGTGTTGCAGTACATGTTGGACCCGCTGTCAGAAGCGATTTTCAAAAGCTTGCGGGAAGAGTAGAACTACACACATAGGGCGTTCTTTTGGAGGAAGCCTAAAAGCGGAATAGGAAGATGATATGAGTGGCGTCAAGCGAGCAGGCGATTATCTAGCTGCGATCTTCAAGCTTGGGCGCACAGAGCGGTGGGCCAAAGCAGCCTACCGCTCCGTTGAGTCTCATGATGCGCGGTTTGGCGACTTAGAACGCCGCCTTGATCACCTGCAACGTCAGTTTGACAAGCAGTCAGACGGCTGGGAGGGGCGCGCGCGCCATCTAAAGGATGGTGTCAAACAGGTCATCCACGGTGAAACCCAAGCGCTGATGGCGCGCAATGCAGAACTTGCGCGCAACTTCGTCGAAATCTCACGTCGCCTCGATCAAGTTCTTCTTTCCTCGCAGCAGGACGAAACACCCCCTGCCCACTCTCCCCAAATGCCACAGAACTCCGATGGGCTCAGCGCGGTTATGGACAGCTTTTACCACAAGCTGGAAAACAAATATCGAGGCACCCCTTCCGATATCCGCAACCGGCTGCGGGTCTACCTGCCTGATGTCGAAAGCGCTGTTATTCGGACCGAACAAAAACCTGTGCTGGATATTGGATGTGGTCGCGGGGAATGGTTGGGCCTGTTGGCAGACGCCGGTATAAAGGCGCACGGCGTTGACACGAATGCCGTTCAAATTGGCGAGGCCCAAGACAAGGGCTTGGATGTACGTCAAGGTAATGCACGCAGCGCTTTGGCTGAGGCTGAGGACAACTCCTTGGCTTGTCTCACCGCGCACCACCTGATTGAACACCTGCCATTTGAAGAGGTGCTCTGGATCACCCGTGAAGCGATGCGCGTGCTCGCACCGGGTGGACTTCTGCTCTTTGAGACACCCAATGTGCGCAATGTGCTCGTAGGCGCGACCTCCTTTTATAATGACCCAACCCATCTGCACCCTATGACCGACCCGGTGTTAAATGTCCTGTTTGAAACGGTGGGATTCCACCCTGTGGAAACACGTCATTTGCACCCGCATGAAAAGCTGGCCGAGTTCATGGCCAAGCCTGGCTTTGATCCTGAACTCGCCAATTTGATGTTTGGCGCCCAGGATCTGGCCATTCTGGGGCATAAACCTCTTAAGGAGAATTAAGATGCGGATTGGCGTCGTCCGTACGCAAGTGCCCTTTGTCTCAGGGGGTGCGGAGCGCCATGCGGCAGGCTTAGTCAAAGCCTTGCGCGACTATGGCCATGAGGCCTGCGAAATCACCCTGCCCTTCAAATGGTACCCCATGGAGTGCCTCACCGACAGCATTCACGCAGCTCGGCTGACAGACCTTTCAGAGGCAGAAGGTGTGCCCATCGACATGATGATCGGGCTTAAGTTCCCCGCTTATCTTGCCTATCACCCGAATCCGGTTTTTTGGCTTCTCCATCAGCACCGCCAGGCCTACGACATGTGGGATGCCGGGACATCGGACTTGCTAGACATGCCGGACGGGATGATGGCTCGGAACATGATCCAAGCGGAAGACCGCGCTGCATTTGCGCGCAGCCACCGGCCTATCTATGCAAACTCTGAAAATGTCGCTGGACGGTTAAAAAAATACCTCGATCTCGACGCGACCCCTCTTTATCACCCGCCCCCTTTGGCAAACCAGTTAAGGCAGGGCGACTACGGTGACTACTTGTTTGCGCCGGGCCGGTTGAACCCGTCCAAACGGGTGGATTTGATGCTACGCGCCCTGGCAAAAGTGCCCGGCCCCTTGAGGTTGGTGATTGCCGGCGTTCCGGAAAACCCTGCCTATCTGGACGAGCTGCGCAATCTTGCCGCAGCCTTGGGGATCTCCGGTCGCGTAGAGTGGTTGGGGGGGATCGATGATGCCGCGATGATCCGCCACTATGCGCAATGCCGGGCGGTCGTCTTCACGCCGCAAGATGAAGATCTAGGCTATATCACCTTAGAGGCCATGCTTTCAGGTAAGCCCGTTATCACCACCACGGATGCCGGCGGGCCTCTGGAATTCATCTCCCAAAAGCGCGAAGGGCTCATTACGGCGGCGACCCCAGAAGCGCTCTCTCAAGCCTTCATGACCCTGCACGAAGATGTCAGATTGGCGGAAACCATGGGCCGCGCGGGCCTGGAACGCTATCAAAGCCTGAACATCTCTTGGGAGGATGTGGTGGAAACCCTGACAGGTGAAACCGCCAAACCCGCACCGGGACCTGCACAGATTGCAGATCTCGAGGCAAAAGCTGCGGCCACGCCCGCAGAAGAAGTGGTGGCGCGGGTTCAAGCGGCGGTAGCACCGCCGCCCGCGCCAGCTTTGCCCTTCGCATCTATCACCGAGGTATTGGAGGCCTATGCCTTTGATACCATGCCACAAGAGGAGGGAGAGGGCCCTGCCCCTGTGGAGCCCGGACTGGCGCAGTATCTCGGGACCCACTGGACACGCTATCTGACAACCCTGCATCATGTCGTGGATTGCGGACCGCGCGACATTCTCGACGTCGGTGTGTTCCCTCCTCTGGCTTTCGAAGCGATGGTCGCCAACGCCCTGCCTGATGTTAATATGAGTGGTATCTGGGAGGGGCCATATCCCTATGCGCAGACCGTCAAAAGCTTAAACCCTGACTATCCAGATTTTTCTATCGAGTTGCGTCCTGCCAATATTGAGCGCGATGTGATGCCCTATGGTGACGCCGAATTCGACATGGTTTTGGGAATGGAGATTTTTGAGCATCTCGCGCTCGATCCACATTTCTTCCTGTCGCAAGCTGCCCGTGTTTTGCGCCCTGGAGGCCATGTCATCCTGACCACACCGAATGTAGGTAGCCACCGCGGTGTGCAGAAAATGCTCAATGGGCAATCACCCTATTCCTTTGGGCTTTTTGTGCCCACAGGAGGTGTCTATGGGCGGCACAACCGAGAATATACCCCCCGGGAGGTGGAAGCCTTGGCGCATGGAGCTGGCTTTGAGACCTATTATCTGGGGACCACAGATGTGTATGAGGATCACGTAGACCCCTCCACCGCTGCGCTTATGGTTGCCCGGGAAGATGATTTGAACCTGCGCGGGGAAACCATTGTCTTTGTTGGCCGCAAGGTGGGGGAACCCACCGCACCGCCACCAGGGCTCTATCACGGCGATCCGGCGCGCTTGTCTGGAAACTTAAGCCTAAGCAAAGACGAGGCTGCCACCGGGCTTACCCAAATCACGGCACAAAACATTTCTGCTGGTTGGTGGCCTGCCTCGGGCAACCAGGCGACGGCTCTTTTGGCGGAATGGATCGACCAAGAAGGGTATCTCGTACATACCAATGTGATCCTCCCCCTCTCGGAAGCGGTGGCTCCGGGTCAAAAGACAACATTCAGCTTCCGGCGTGATCCGAACGAGACCTCCCAAAGCGGGACCTTGCGATTGCAGCTTTTCCAAGTCGGTGTGGGCGCCTTTACAGGCACGGGACGGGCCAATTTACTCACGCTTCCATGTTCTGAAGCGACCTTTCTTACGCTAGCAAAACGGGCTGTCTGATGCCGCCGCAAAGCTCCCGTTCTGCGATCACGATTCACTGGGTAAGCCCTCTTCCCCCGGCTGAAACGGATATTGCACATTACACGGCCCGCATTTTGCCGGCTCTGAGTGCCAGAGCCGAGGTCGTCTTATGGACGAATGCGCTTGAGTGGGATCTATCTTTAGAGCGATATTGCACTGTCAGGCACTTTGATCCGGATACGATCTTGCCACGAGATTTCACCACCGCCCGGCGCGGGACCGGGCCAGAAGTGGTGTTCATCCATATCGGCAATTCATGGGTTTACCATGCAGGTTTCCTAAGACTGGCACAGCGCATTCCTTCGGTGGTGGTCTTGCACGATCTGGCCATCCAAGAACTGATGATCGAGGCTGTCGAATACAATGAATGGGAGGCCGCGCGCTATCTTGCGGGCATGGAAAAATGGTATGGGGCGGAGGGCATGCAGACCGGGAAGGCGTGCTTGGCCAAAGATAAAAAAGGGGCCGATCTGAGCAGTGTCATGCCTGGGTATGAACTGGCAATGGAGAAAGCCCTTTCCATTCTAACGCATACCAGCCCCGCACAGAGTATTATCCAAGCGCGCTTGCCCGAATTGACTTGCCACCTGTTACCCTTGCCCTTTGAAATCGGTCCCGCGCCTATGCGCGCGCAAATGTCGACCGGCCCTTTGCGGCTTCTTCAGTTCGGATGGATTGGGCCCAACAGACGGTTGGAGCAGGTGCTAGAAGCACTCGCCCAGATGCCCAAAGATTTTGACTTCAGGCTCGATGTCATGGGCAAAATCTGGAACCCTGCAGCCATACAGTCCAAGCTTGTTGAACTGAACCTTGTTGATCGGGTTTGTCTTCATGGCTTCGTCTCCGATGCTATTTTAGAAGACGCCTTGCGGCAGGCAGATCTTGTGTTGAACATGCGCTACCCCAGCATGGGGGAAGCGTCTGGTAGCCAATTGCGGATCTGGAATGCTGGCGCGCCTGCGGCTGTCACCCGCCTAGGGTGGTATGCAGAGCTCCCTGATAATGTAGCCTATTTTATCGATCTTGAGGATGAGCGCGCGCAGCTGCACGCGTTGTTTGCGACTCTGGCGGCCGATCGTCGCGCAGGCGCTGAGATCGGCGCCGCAGGACGGGCTTATTTTGAAGCCCACCATGATCCAGACACCTATGCGCAAGAGATTGTTCAGATCGCCCATCAATCTGCCGAAAAGGACAACCAAACCTTGGCGCGCAGTCTCAGTGCTCAATATAGCTTAAAGCGATAGACATCCCCTCTTAGAGATGTTCGCACCCCGTCAAACGGGTGCGCTTGAGCACCAAGGCAGTTTATACTAGGCGTGTTCTTAGCCTAGGTATTGAAGGATTTGCTATGCGCATGCCCAAACTATTGCTTTCTATGCTCGCAATCACAGGGATTGGTATCGCAGCCTGCACCGTACCCTCAATGCCCGAAGCACACGATGGTGCGAAATTTTATGCTGCAAACTGTGCCTCTTGCCATGGTGCATCAGGGCGAGGCGACGGCCCCCTTGCGCCGGGGCTCGATACAAAACCTGAGGATCTCACCTTGCTAGCGCGCGCGAACGGCGGCGTTTTTCCCCGCGCCCGCGCCTTGAGCTATATTTATGGTGATCCCGAGCAGGGGCATCTCGCCCGTGTCATGCCGGAGTTCGGAGCGACAATGGCCCATGACACCGTTCCGGTCGAAGTCGACGGTGTTTTGACCCCAACCCCACGGGCCCTGGCCGGTCTGTTGGCGTATCTCGAAAGTATTCAGCGCTAGGCGCCTTGTTTCTCCTGTGATTATGGGGCGTGAGGAAGCCGTGGCCTCTGTCAGGCAACAGATCCGCTATTCTCACTGGGCGCAAACCATTCGGAAGCATATTTAGCAAAGGTGCCATGATCCGCTTCTTATACGGCCTGCGCTGCAGTGCTCTCTTAGGAAGCGAGGCTTCTCAGCAAGCTACTTTGTTGAAGGAGATCTTTTAAGCCGGCAGAAAAAATAAAGATAATTCCGACAGCCTCAAACAGCTCCTCAATGTGATAGAGGATCGTATACAAACTTTGGTGACCGTACGCTGACAGTACAGCGCCGCTCAGCATTTCAAGGCCGAAAGCTCCGCCAAAGAACAGCACAATCCCCAGAATAAAGCTACGCCGCGCGGATGCGGTAGCACTTCGAATTGTTAACACGAAAACCAAGAGCAGTATTGCTGCAACGATCATGCCGGGAACAACCCAGGCAAAATGCAAGAAACCGCTGCCGCCGCCCATATCACGTCCGAGCACTTCCAGCCGTTCGTGAATACTAATCATATCATCTAGCGAGAGCAAAAGAACGCCGGCGGCCGTTAGGAACCAGCCTGTAGATACAGCGCCATTTTGTTTGCGAACACGCGCATTCATATAAAGCACGGAGGCTGCCAAAATCATGTAAACGACGTTCATCCAGGTCCAAATATTGTGCTCGGATGCCACATCGAACATGTAGATGTTATCCGGGCTTATCTTGACCCATCGCATCACCACGACAAGGCTAAGATCATGCCCCATAGCGTGGTGTAACTCGCGGCTGGCCGGGCGCTTTCGACGGCCGAGCTGATCAGTCCGTCTGAG
>NZ_JBIFFS010000014.1:0-23483 GCF_043557255.1 Sulfitobacter sp. 1A13353
ACCCACATCACCTTGGCACATTGCGATGCCGTCGGGAGGGGGTATCCACCCCATCAGTTCTCAGTGACAATCAACAGCCTCGACGCGCAACGATGTCTTCAAAGGATGTTCGATACCCGGCTTGCATCTGTGGATGGTTCTTCGCACGGATGTGTCCATCTGCGAGGTAGGTTTGCAGGTTCCTGTAGTGTGTCATCCTGAAGAGATATCGTTTCGGCACCGGCCCAACCACATTTTGCAGTCTCAGAGCCGGACGCTACCACTAGATAGAGACCTGGTGCAATGGGACCTCCTGATGCGGTTTCGCTGGAGCGAAAGACTGGTCTGGTGAAGCTGCGTTGCAGCACTTAATGACGCCCAGTATATCGGCAAAATGGGCCAGGATTTCACTCTTTGATTTGACTGAGCGCCGCCAGGACATCTGCCGCCAGAGCATGTCTCACGCCCTGGTGAATTGGTTGCGCGGCACCAGATATGGCGAGATGCGCGGAGATATCGTCTGGAAGATCATCGAGCGGAATGTCGTCGCCACGGCGCAGAGCATCCCAAATCACGCTGTGAAGATATCGCCATTTATCGTCCTGAGCAGTCATATTGCATTCTGTCGTCAATCGCGCGTTCAGGAATTACCGTGACACAACTTAGAGCCGAATCCCGGCATGTCAAAATCACTCACCATAAAACCCGTTCCGCGTTTTTGGACGCCTTCCGGTTGATCCGAACGTAAATTCCTTCACTGCGTCCAATGCATCATATTTAGGAGCCTCATAGAGTAGGGCCGCCCGGGGGCGGCCCTGTGATCAAACATCCACTTAATTTATTTTACTCACGCGTAGACCTCCGGAGAGGCGCAGAGACACTGTTGCAGTTGGTCGGTCATCTCATGGATGAGTATAGCACAAGCGATATGAGCAAGACGACCGAACTTAACGGCTGTCGTTACCAGGGCCATAGCCACCGTAGATATAACCTTCACCCGGGCTGCGCAGGTCGCCACTGCTGCTCAACACAACATCGGCATCGAAGGTATCGTCTGCAGTGCTAAAGGTGATGTCATTTGCTTTGGTCGACTCGAGGGGTGCCAGCATACGTGTCTCATCGCCAAATGTCTTCTCAGCGCCAATCGAGGTGTCGAGGAAGAGGTCCTGACGATAAGTCGAGGTATCAGCCAAGGCGGCAGTGGAAATCAGGGCGGCGGCGGCGGTTGTCACAACCAGTTTCATACTGTGATCCTTCAACCTTACGGCTGTCGCGTGATTGCGACATCATCGTTGCTAGAAGTGTAACGGGACCAGCATGATTAAAGTTTCCGCGGTGCATCGCACACGGTCTGTGCATCACCGAACACATCGACATGGAATGACCCTACAGCTCAGAGCTAGGGTAAACAAAGTCCAAGAAGCGCTCGTTAGGCGTCTCGATCAGGAGATCGTATGCTGCGTCTGAGAGCGTCATGACCCATCCAAGCTCCGAGCGTATCCGCCCCGCTGTGCCGAAGACCATGCACCGGCTGGCGCTCTGCTCAGCGCACCACCGCAAGAGATCTGTATCTGCGCCTCCTGTACTCTTGTCGATCACATCGAGATACAGCGCGCCAAACTCCTCACTGGCTTCGCTGATCGAGTAGTTCCTTGGATCCTGCGCCAGATGCGCGCCGAGAGCTTCAAAGATGCCAATCCATCCTGCCGGTGTGTTTTTCAGGCGCTCGGCACCCTCAATACCCGCCGCTGTCATCGTCCAGATCAACGTCTCGATACGCACGTGATACCCAAACTCCAAGCGGCCGGACTCGTATGGCGGGCACGTCAATGACATTGGTAAGACTCCTCAAATGGTAACGCCCGCTCGATCCGAGATCGTGATAGGCTAATTAGGCGAAGGGGAGCAACGTGATGACAGATTCGCACGATGAAGCCGAAAAATCTGCCAACCTCAGCTTTGCGACGGGCAAGCAGATGCATGAGCGCATTGCTATAGACAGGCCTCCGCTCGAGATCACATTACGTGGGTTATCTCCCAAGAGCCAACCCCGCTTGTCGGTCAACACCGGTCTCACGAAACGGCCTACATCGAAGTAGACGCTTTGTGAGGGTATCGCGTCACTTGTTGCCAGCCCGTGCCGCACTGACAGACAGAGCGGCTCATAAACTCATGCTGGCTGATCCCCTCAAGCACATCTCCCGGGCGCCGCGTCGCTGTGTGGCCGCTGTCCCAACATTTGACATCGATGTGGGTGATGCCAGGGCCAAACAGCAGATCCACCTCAGGCGCCAAGGAGGGCCTCCAGATCTGACTGGGTCAGATCTTCTTGGAAGATGAGGTCGACGGAAATATCTCGCGAGGCCTTGCTGACAATGCGATCGACAGCGGACCTGGACAGGCCGCTATCCCCCAATTTCGCCAAGATATCGATGTCGGAATGGGCCGAAAAGCGTCCATCGGCCAAGGATCCAATTAGGGTCACTTCCAAGCCGGCAGCGCCGAGCTCCGCTTTGATCTCGTGCCACACCGCCAGCGCCACATCGCGACGGATAGCCACTCTGCGTTGGGTGATACCGGCGTCACGTGTCATCGGGATGCAATCTCCGACCATTCAGACATCATCAAGCTCCTCGAGCACATCGCTCACGTAGCAATACTCACGTCCGTCGACGATGGGCCGCTGGCGGGCCACTTGCGCATCAACACGCTCTCGCAATGGCGCTGACAGCCGCTGTGGATCAACATATGCACCTGTCTCAGAGCACTCCAAAAGATACAATCTGCAGGCGTAGTCTTGCAGTGTCGCGGGGTCTGAATAATCGGGCGATACTGTGTATACGTCATGCCAGCCGATCAGCCGGATATCGATGCCGAGTTGCTGCAGCAAGCGCACTGCATCGGCTCTGATGGAGCTGCGTGTCACTGCATCATCACATCCATAGACATCTACATGCGCAACCTCGTCGGGTCGCACATAATGCACTTGGGCGGTAATCTCGACTGATCTGTCAGGGTACTTGGCAGTGATCGCGTCCTGTACAGCTGCCAATGCGATTGCTTGGGTCATAATCCCCTCGCGAGAGTATGAGTGCAAGGTTGGTAGGAGTGGAGAGAAATCGAACTCTCGGATCAACGGTAATCTGCCGCAAAGGGTTTATAAATCCCTCACCCGCACCAGCGCACTCCCCCGATTATATCTAGCCGAAGCTAGATATTCGGGGGTGGGCGACGTGGTTGGTGCGCGGATTGTAGGTCATGCTCTCAGCATGCCTCAAACCGATCTCCGCAGACAAGCCCCTTTGCTAGTATCTAGTATCAGATACCTTTGATCGTACGAGAGCCTCTCAATTGCCTTACGCATCGTTGGTTGCAGGTAAAAGGGCGGCGCAGTTTGGTCCTATCCAGATTCAGCCTTTGGGTAGCAGCCTGCGACCACCTCAGCTAGCGATGGCTGCCTTACGAACGCTATCCGCCGTATGCGGTTTGCCCGTGACCGAAAGTACTCCGAGGTCATTCAAACGCCTGGCAATCGTTACGTACGTCATCCCACGGTCCCGCAGTTCGGCGATCTGAGCCTTAAGAGCCGCGCGACGCGCTGGCTTTGACTGGGCCCACTCCTGTTGCCGATCACGCCAGTCGCGGAAATGCTGATACGGATCGAACCTCTCTCCGTCGAGAAGGACAGGATCTGCAGCAATCATCACCACATCCAAACCGAGCTTCTCGGCCATACTTAACATCGGATAGTGGCTGCGCGACCCGTGCAAGACGGTGAAATCTACTACTAGAAGATGGGCATCTAGTTCCTGGCACCGTGGAGCAACGCGTTCTAATGGATCGCGGACATAGTTGCTTGCTCGGTCGAACTCGAGTTCCAGGAAGGTAATTTCGTCGTCAATCTGCCATCTGTTCTCTCGCGCGTAGCGATGCACCAACTCTCTTTGGTAGCGAATTGTTTGACTTACCACCGCCGCTTCGTCTGGGTCTGCTGGAAGCTTGGTAAAACCTGCCCAAGGCACCGGAAGCGTCCAGTAAAATCCAATTGCAGACTTCATAAATAATCCTCCGAAGCTGCTCAGCGGAAAATCCCGAGCACTCCGCATTCATCCCAACAATACGGCTAAGATCGAGGCATAGCTTATTGAAAGGAAAAGAGATCACAATGCCCGAAGGATATTTCAGTGGCCGCAAAGCTAAAGCTCCAACCGAGATCGAGGTCGAACTTGCCGAACAAGGCCTACGCGAGACCGCTGCTCGGGTGGATACGATCTGCGTCAAACGTCGCTATGGAGATTACGGCGTTGCCACAGACCGAGGTGAAGGCGACCATCCTATCTGCATTTATCTCCGAACAATGACGGTTTCCTCCGCAAACCCCACCGACGAAGACGAGGGAGAGATCGAATGCTTTGCTACCTGGCGCGAGGCTGCGAAGGCGGGATGGGTGGTGGATTGATGAGCATAAGAAAATTCAACACGCCACTTTCACTGTAGAAGGAACCACTATGATCAGAACAAGCTCTACCCACCCTCTTAGGATCGACAGCCTAAGCGTTGGATCAGGCTCTCTGGGCCTTACGATCTGCCCCGGGAAATCCGGCTCAAGTCTCTTCGGTGCGCCTTGGCAGCGCGATCTTAAAACCGACCTCGAAGCGATCCAAGGTTGGGGCGCAACTACGGTAGTTACTCTGGTAGAGCCTCATGAACTTCACGAGCTGGGTGTCCGCGAGCTAGGCTCCGGCGTCAAAGAGCTTGGGCTCACGTGGCACTACTATCCGTTCCCTGACGGAGATATCCCTCGGGACCTTCCTGCATGGGAGAGCCTCTCGCCGCTGCTACACCAAGAGCTGGACCAGGGGGGACGCGTAATCATTCATTGCCGCGGCGGGTTGGGACGGGCCGGTACTATTGCGAGCCTGCTTCTTATCGAACGTGGCGACGATGCGGACGAAGCGATGCGCCGCGTGCGGGATACCCGCGTGGGAGCAGTCGAGACCGCCGTCCAAGAAGCGTTTCTACGCGAGCGAGCCGAGCTGGATAACCGACGCACTGAACGTATTCGAGCCAGCCTATTCGGAGGCGCTATTGGGGATGCACTCGGCGCAGAGATTGAGTTCTGGAGCCTCGCCCAGATCCTCGAACGCTTCCCTGATGGCGTGAACGATATGCTTCCGCATGACGGTCACCCAGGCGCCATCACGGATGATACCCAAATGACCCTTTTTTCCGCCGAAGGCCTGATGCGTGCTGTAGTACGCAGCCAGCTGAAGGGGATCTGCCACCCGGCCAGCGTTATACATCATGCACTATTGCGTTGGTTCATTACGCAGGGTGGAACGCCCGCCTGTGAGACTGATGACATTGGACTTCTCTGCGATCCACGTCTTCATCGTCGCCGAGCACCAGGAATGACATGCCTCTCATCCCTCTCCAGAACCACAACCTTCGGTGAAGTCGCTAGAAACGACTCCAAAGGTTGCGGGACGATCATGCGAGTGGCCCCAGTTGGACTAATAGGATTTGATATCGAGCAGACCGTTCGTGAGAGCTCTGCCCTTACTCATGGACACGTGACCGGCCAAGAGGCCGCCATTGCCTGGGCGCTGATGCTCAACGCAGTTCTGGAGGGCGAGGAGCTCGAGACTGCGGCGCGCCAGCTGGTTGGCAAGTCCGGCCCCGAAACCAATCGAGCACTCGAGCAAGCGCTGGCCGCGCCTCGCGATGGTCGCCCTGAAACGGTTGAAAGCCTGGGCGCGGGTTGGGTCGCGGAAGAGGCGCTTGCCATAGCGCTGTTTGCCGCTCTAGCTGCGGAAGGAGCCGAGGAAGGGCTGCGAGTTGCTGTCACCCACTCAGGCGACAGTGATAGTACCGGGGCGATAGCGGGCAACATGCTCGGCCTTCTCTACCCTGAAGAAATGATGGCGCATCCTTGGCGGCAACGCATCGAATGCGCCGATCTCATCGACCGGGTGGCCCGCGATCTGGCGGGCATTTCGAGCCACCAAGGTGACGTCACTTCATTCTCCGAACGCTATCCGGGAGCTTAAACTAAGCATTCACCCGCTTCACGAAGTGCTCGACTATGAAGCTCACTGCGACGTTGTGCGCTCGAGCATCATGACGCGGGTGGACGGGGTTAGCTTTGCAACGGTAGGTATTGGTTCATGAAAGAATATATTATCATCCCCGACATTCACGCCGATATAGATCGCCTTGAGCGTTCATTAGAAGTGGCAGGAGATACTCCGGTCGCTTTCCTGGGCGACTTTATCGATGCCGGAAAACTAACGAAGCAGGTAGACGAGGAGTCTGTGCTCTCGCGGGTGCGGCGCTTGGTCGATAGTGGTCGCGCCGTTGCGGTCATGGGCAACCACGAACTCAACGCGATCCTCTACCATCGCAAGGACGCTGACGGTGCTTGGCTGCGCGCGCATACAGCTGCAAAAACCAAGCAACATCAAAGCTTCATAGAAACCTTTGGGGTCGGCACGAAAGAAGCCAAGGCATGGACGGATTGGTTCCTGACCCTCCCCCTCTGGTACGAGTTGGATGGATTGCGACTGGTTCACGCCTGCTGGGACGATACTGCGATCGAGCTTATCAAGGCCAGACGTCCCGACGGCCGGTTGCATGCTGATGACCTTCCTGAAGTGGCTGCCGCCACCTCCTCATTTGGCAAGGCGGTCGAAAGGCTGCTTTCCGGTCCTGAAGTCTCGCTACCCTGCGGCTACATGTTCCACGACACGAACAACCATGAACGCCATAACGTGCGTCTTGCATGGTGGCGTCCAGAAGCAACTACGTGGCGGGAAGCATGCCTGTCGGTGCCTAATCCCGACGAGTTGCCCTCTGGCGCAATCCCGCCCGACACAGCAGCTTTGCTATATAGCGCCGATGCGTCCCCGGTTTTCGTAGGACACTATAAGATGAACGGCGCCCCCTGCATCGAAGCACCCAATGCAGCCTGTTTAGATTATCCGGCAAGACCATGCGTTTATCGCTGGCGCGCAGGCGAGGCACTATCGGCAAGCAATCTGCTTACCATCGACGTGGACGAGGACTGCCATTGGGTGGCCGTATGACGAAGCTGATCACCTTCAACTGTCCGTGGTCCTGAAACGCTTCCCGGCAGATATCCCCCACACCTCGTCAGTTAATGACACCCCAAAGTTGCGCGAGCTCTATCCGCCTACGAGTTTGATGGAATCTCGTGCAGCTTCGGGGCCATTTTGACTGACATCTCCATTTTGCTGAAGGACGCTTTGGTGCCCCCAGACCAGCGATCCGGACCCCATGAAGTGAATGCCAGCCCAATCGATTTCTAGTTCGGGACACAGGGCGGTAGTCGCTCGGAGGTAGCCATCCAACTGAGATAGGTATGGCTGTGCTGACTCTAGGGGATCCGCTGGGGCAGCGGATTTAAAATCGATCAACGCTGCTCGTCTCCCGTCTGCGCTGCGTGCAAGCAGATCTGTCGTGCCCCTAATGCGCGTGCTGTCAGGTAATGTAACGTCCAAGGGTAGCTCGTGATGACGTTCAGTCAGACCCTCAGCGTCGAGGAAGCGAACAAGTGCATCTGCCTGTTGGGCCAACACTGCCATGGTCGCTTCCGGCAAACCTGTTGCAAGCCCAACCTCCACCATTCGATCTGGGCGCTGCATTAGTACCCGGAACGCCAAGTGAAGAGCAGTGCCACGTTCGGCTGCATCAGAATGAGACCCCGATCCCGCTGCAGCGCCTGTCAGGCCACTTCCAAGCGCATGGGTGCGCAACGACCAGTGCGCGGGTTCCTCAGCTGCATCAGAAGGACGGAGGAAGAGCGGTGTACCCCGCACCCCCAAAGCATCACGGCGGCCAGGGCGAGCCCGAGTTCTAGGGAGTGGAGCCACGCATTCCTTTTCGAAGCAATCAGGCAGCGTCTCGGAGCAGACATGAATGCGGGCGGGATGTTCAGCATCACCTACTGAGATGCAGGCCTCCCCATAGTTTAGTTCGCCCTCTTCCTGAAGCAGACGCGCGAGGGTGTCATGCTCAGGCTTGCACCAATCCGGCCACTCAATCACCAAAAGATCACGTGCTCGCGTCAGAGCGACGTAGGCCAGACATCGCTCGCTATCTGCAGCAGCTGGCCTACGTGTATCCGCAAAACGCGCGGCAACTTCCGGTGCGGCAACTTCGGGATGGTAATGTAGGGTGGCTCTTTCGAGCAGGGTTTCCGGCTTGTCCCAACCGTCAAACTCGATGCGCAAAGTGTTGGGGCGCTCTTCGACAGTCCAGCCAAGACCGGTGACAAAAACGGCGGGCCATTCCAGCCCTTTTGCTGCGTGCCATGTAAGGACCCTGACCCCGCTTGCGAGACTCTCGCCAGGATCGGGCCGTCGATTTTCGCCGGCTTCAATTCGAATGGCCAGCCATGAGAGAAATGATCGAATATCCCACCCAAACACGCCTGAAGCAGCGCGAGTGGTAGGGTCGGTCGCCTCAAAGGCGATCGCCTCGGCATCGAGGCGGGCAAGGTCTGCATGGGTGCGAAACGCATCAGATAGGGATGCGGCCCAATCATCGAGCCCTGCCCTTACGCGAAGCTCTGCCAATACGCGCGAAACCGGCCAATCGCGCCCTCGCTCATGAAGGTCGATAAGCGGGACTAGCATCTCAGTATCACTGAGGTTCCCCTCGAGCACAGCGGTCAATCCCTCTTCAAGGGAAAGGCGGGCCGGACCGTAGCTAAGATAGACCAATGCTGAAAACAGATCCTGAGGGTCGGCGATGAAGGCTAAAGCTGCACGGGCTACAACGATGGCGGGCGCATCGTTCCAACCGTCTTGGGTCACATCCACGGGGATGCCAAGTTGTGTCAGACAATCAGCGTAGCGCATGACATCGGCATGAGTCCGGCACAGAATGGCAATATCCGAGGCGGTGAGCGGCCGTTTTATCTTCGTATTCCGCTGCTCTATCTCGCGTCCTTCGGCGAGAAGGCCCCGGATCCTATCAGCGACGTGGTGGCACCCCTTCGCATTAGGGGCTCTGTTTTTTGGCACGCGCAATACCTCTAGCGGTGGCGAGGCTGCGGTGGCTTTACGCTGTGGTTCAAGCGGTTCGTAGCTTTCGAAAAGCCTTGCACCTAGATCGTTCACCAGCGCCATGATTTCGGGAACAGATCGCCAGTTGCGGTCCAGTGTTGCGGCTGCCTCAGGACGGGCACGAGCCAATGCTTGGGCCAACCGAGCATCAGCCCCCTGAAACCCCATAATCGCCTGCTTTCCATCTCCCACGAGGATTACCCGAGGTGCGCCGGCTATTAGATGGGACAGCAACGCGAACTGTACGGGGTTTGTATCCTGGAACTCATCGACGATGACGCAGTCGACACCGTCCAGCATTGATGCTGTCGCATCCGGTCGGTCCCGAAGAAGTGCTTCTGCTTGAGCGATCATGTCGCCAAAATCGATCACTCCGAGCTTGGCCTTAGCGGCAGCATAGCGTCGCCGTACATCCTGCGCCCCCGTTATCAGCATTTCAAGCCGAGCGGCTGCTTGCTCTTTAGGACCGGGATGACGAAGCAAAGCACCTGCTGCGTTCATGATCGCTTCAGCGAGATCATCGTAGCCTTCAGGCGTCGGGGCGCCGCGCTTAGCCAGACGGAGACTGCGCAACCGTTGCCACCACGTCCAATCTTTATAGGCTTCGACCGAAGACCCCCGAAGAATATCACGGGCATTAGCGCTAAAATCCTTCTTGGCGGCAGCGCTCTTCGCCCAGTCCACGATCCCATCAGGAAATACTGCGAGCATCTTATCAATGGCAGCGCGCAGCTGTTGATCGAGCTTGATGCCGTCTAAGGCAACCTCTGGCCAATCTGTCTCGAGAGCCCGACGGGCGCGAGCGGGGAGGTCGGGGTCGTCCCCACGAACACCTAGCTCGTTCAGGCGCGAAACAGCGGCACGCAGATCGGCGCGGAAGGCTTCAGTGGCGCTCCCCCCATTCCTGCTCCAGGCATAACCGTGGGCTGCAAGGTTGGAAGTGATGGGAGCCAGCGCCTCGGTTTCCGCGATGGCACGGCGAAGAAGAAGTTCCGCCTCTGCGTCTTCAATAAGACGTAGTGCGGGGGACAGCCCGGCAGCGAAGGCATGCTCGGTCAGCAATCGCCGTCCCAGGGAGTGAATGGTAGAAACATAAGCGCGCTGAACTGCGGCGGCCTCTTCGACGCGCCCCTCCTCTAAAAGCGCTGCACGGACACGGCCTTTCAGTTCTGCGGCAGCGGCTTCTGTAAACGTGACTGCAAGAATCCGTTCGGGCCGGACGGTCCCATCCGCAACCCAATCCTTAAGAGTTTCTTGGATGTGGTACGTCTTTCCTGAGCCTGCACCTGCGCCGACGATCTGAATGGTCATTACGTTTCCTCCCACAAGAAGGCATCTACGAGGGGGTGATCGAGCGCGTAGCCTCCAATGCCGACCTGCTCGAAGGATTTTCGGTCGCTTGTTTCGTTTAGGGTGATGCGGCCCTTGCGAAGATCTGCCACCGTTGCAGTCAGCCGCTTGCGTGCTTCGGCGTGTGTATCTGCGTCCACCGGTCCGAAAGCAGCACCGGCGAGCGTACCGCCGCTGACAATCATCATGTCTGCAAGGTTCAGATAACCAACCGAAACCGGTTCACCGCTCACCATATCGGAGGCCGCAATCATGTCGCCATAAAGCTGTGCTTGGACGTCCCAACCCGTCTCCATCCGCTTTACCCGGCTCTTTGATGAGCCGCTCTTATAATCTACGACAAGGAGACCGCCGTCCTCCAGTCGCAGGACCACATCGGCTTTACCATGCAGATCCATACCGAAGGCATTGCCGGTTAAGTATCCTTCTGTGGCGTGGATCGTCGCTCCGGTCTCGTGCAAGATTTCAGCCCATTTGGTGGCCGCATGGCTCAAATCACTGATGAGGTGAGCTCGTTCAACGGCCCATGTCTCCGCCTCGAGAAAGCGCAGGTCTCTATTGCTCCGAATGACTGTTTCTACCGCGTCTGGTACGGCGTCGGCGACCGTTTCAGGCGCGGGCGGAGCGCCTGAAGGGAACAAGATTTCCAGCGCACCGTGTAACAGCGTGCCGCGCACGAGGGCATCGAGCGTATCGGGTGACCAAGATTGATCCTCTACCCCAAGTTCACCAAAGAGCCAGGCGAGCGGAGAGACGAGCAATGTTTCCAGCCGTGAAGGCGACTGCGGGCGCGGCTTGCCGTCCTTAATTCTCAGTACGGTCAGATCCCGTTGTAGATCTATTATTCTTTTCTCAGGGAGGCATGGGCGTCCCGCATCGGTGTCGTGATCGATATGGTGTATAGCGCACGGCCAGCGGGAGGGATCAGACGAAACCGGAACGATCAGATCCTCTGCCGTTTTGCCCAAGCGATGAGCCAGCATGTCGAGAGCTGCAGAGGGCGCGAGGCGAGCGCCAGCCCGATTGCGGACGGGGAGCGTGATTTCAATGCTTTCGGACGCAACCGAAAGCAGTCGGTCTAATCGTGCCAGCGCCATCTGCAAAGATCGTTGGCGCCCAAACAGAGTAATTCCGCAGCACCTTTGGATCAGGTCGATTTCGTGCTCCAGCCAGAACGGGCTGGCCCCAGCAATGCTAGGATAGCGATCGCCTGCAAAGCCGATTGCCAGCAGATGGCGCACCTCACGCCACGGCGTTTGGCCTTCAGTAAAGACTGAAACTGCCCCCTTCGCCGCCCCTAAGGGAGCCTCAGGCGTGAGCCCAGGGCGTATAGCGGCAATCAAAGCGTCCCAGTCAATGGGAGCTTTATCAGGGAGCGCAGGTATCGCCCGAAGGGCGCTACCGATAGGTTCGCGCATATGGCCTGCTAATGCTTGTAGAGTTCGCGTAAGCTCAGCGCCATTGCTAGGCGCTTGGTTCAGAAGATCGCGCAGCTTCCCGCAATCAGTTCCTAGTCCCAGAGCATCGAGAGCGGTCTTTGCCATGCCAGGGGTGGGCTTGCGTAACGAGATGAGCAGCAAATGCACTGTCTCACTCGTTCGATCTCGCGTCAAAGCGCCAGGTAATCCCCCTAAGTGCAACCCTAACTCAGCGAAAATAGCTTCGGCATCGACCACCCATTCAGGATCATCGGGTAGGAGAAGGCCGATCTCGTCAGCCGACAAGGTGCTGTCTTCATCAAGCAACCGCTGCGCTCGGGCCGCGGCGAAGCGCAGCTCCTCAAGCGGGTCCCGCAGGGCAGTCACGCGCAGGGAGTACGCGCCAGGCGTGGCTTCCCTAGTTTGGAACGCACGAAGTTCTGGGGTTGTGCCGGCCGGCTTCAATCCAGGGTACGCGTCTGCGCGCTCGACCGACCCGTGATGTTTTGAAAGAAGGTCGGCTAAGCGCAGATCTGCCGCAGTGGCGCCCATTCGGTCGCCTGACGCGAGCCAGGGGAGAGGCTCGAGAGCATCGCTGGCACTACAGGTTTCGGCGTGAGCCAACGGTGCCAGCTCCTCGGGCAAGGTGCCGATATCGCGCCACAGATCCTGCAATGCCGCCAAGTGGGTCCGCGCACGCCCATAAGGCAGCTTTTCGGCCTCGATCGAGTTTGTGTCGAATGCAGGTGCGGATCGTATCAAGTCCCGCAGCGCATGAGATACGGCAGCGATCGTTGCTTCAGGAGCCGCTGCGAGACTGGTTGCCCAAGGCGTTGCACCCCCGTCTCGGATTGCAGCGCTATCATCAAATGATCTCGGTATGGGGCAGAGGTAGGTTTCAGCCAGAAGCGCAGAGGTTACAGGACGAATGGCACCGGTCAAAGGATGCACGGTCGATATCGGATCAAGCGACAAGGACACCTCCGGGGCTTACAGCATAAAGTTGGAATATGGTGCTACCCTAGCGGGTATCTAAGACCCGGGAAGCATAGATCTACCTTGAGAGCGCATTCGGAACCGTGCCTGTTGCCCTAATAGCTCGTTTATGAAGTCCGAGAGGTATTAGGCCAAAATACCAATCGATTAAGCCATCACCGATGCCGTAGGAAGCCATGTCTACGCCACTACTACATCTTGGAGTCTGCGCCAATCTTCGGTTCGGTGACCGGGGGCCGGCCCAGGGGGCTTGAAACTTAGGATTACGTAGCCAAAATGTAAGCAAGGTTTTTTAGGGCATAAGTGATGAACACTTCGGTAAATCCTTCGAAAGAAGATGAAGCAATACTCTGTGTAGACGAGAGAATAAAGGAAATTGAAAATCTTTTAATCGGGCCTGGGGCTGATGCCTTTCGAAGCCTTGAGAAAGAGATATCAGTATTCTGCCCATTCGAAGCCATCGGAATGGTTCGGCAAGAACTCCGCCATGCCCATTTTTTAAGCTTTATGTTGAATCCCCATCAACCTCATCCATTTGGCGATTTGTTCCTAAAAACACTACTTCAAGAGGCCGTTGTACAGGCGGGTGACGGTCAAACGAAACTGCAGCCAATTGAAATTTACTGCTCTGACTGCTCCAACGCGATTGTATATCGCGAGAAAGCAAGCATAGACCTTTTAATTGAAGTGCCTCGAGGGATTATTAAAGGTGCAAAAGGGTTGTTATTAGCTATTGAGCTTAAAATTGATGCGTCAGAGAGTGATCATCAACTGGAAAAATACAAATCCTATGTTCAGTCAGAGTATCCTGAAGAGGAATGGGATCATATCTTTGTGTTCCTTACTAAGGATGCTACAACTCCTTCTGATAACAACAAATTATCGTGGATTCCTGTAAGCCTTTCCGACCTAGTCACAAGTTTCGATCAAACGATAGAAGAAAGAAACTTTACTGGAGAGGCGGCCGGACTTTATAAAAAGTATTCGAATATGATAAGAAGGCAACTCATGGAAAGCGATACCTTAGCTAACCTCGCAAAACAGGTTTGGGCGAAGCATAAGAATGCCCTAGATACGCTTTATGAATATCGACCTGACCTTCAATCCGATATATTTGAATGGCTTAATGATAACGAAGAGGCTGTTATCTCATCGGTCAAGAAAGCGACGGGGCTCACCCTTGTAAAAGATAGATCAAGTCCCAGGATTCTTCGCTATTCCGTAAAGGAATGGCTAGAGATGGATGGTTTCTGCAGTGAAGATAAAAGTTGGGTAGATACAGGGGCGGTATTACTTATTGAAGTGCTAGGCTGGGGTGAAGGATGCATCCGCGTATCAATGGTTCTTGGGCCTGGTGATCAGAGTACACGTCTGAGTATCTACAGGGGGGTGCTTGATCTGGTTGATGCTAAAAAGATCAGCATTGGCCGGAGAACCTCCAAGATTGGACGATACAAACATTTAAGCGGAACCGATATTCAAAAAGTGCGGGCTTACGATCTTGCTGAGGCAAATGAGGAAGATGCTGGGAAACTAGGAGAAAAAATCGTGAAAAGGATGACAAGCTTTCTAAAAGTCCACCTCCCTTTATATAATGAAGTTCTGCGTGAAGTCTTTCACAAATAGATCAAAAATCAGCGCGAGCTAAATGATGAACCAGACGTTCCCATTCGGTAAAGAAAGAAAAAGCGACGACACCAGATGCCCGGGAATGGACGGAAGCCACAGCAGTTTGGCGAGGCCCATGGAAATTCAAGCCTCATTTGAATAGGGCACCACCCGACCCCCTAAAGCCGCTTAGGCCAAAACCATTCACAAGGCAAACAGTTCGAGTAACATTTATTCACCCAGCTTTCGCGTTTTCTACGCTTAAACCGGCATCTAACAATTGTTCCTTGTCCGGAAGGTCTCGCAAGCTCTCAAGATCAAACGCGATCAAAAACTGCTCTGTCGTCACAAACGTGTAAGGTGCCCCTCTTTGAGGTGATCGTGGACCCGTTCCAATCAAATCGCGGCTGACCTCTTTGCCAAAAATATCCTTTAATCCATCACGGGTTATTGGCTGGTAGTAAGCGACAGCCGCCAGCACCGCGAGGTCGAATTCATTCAGGTCGAGCACCTGATCCTTCACGTCGGCCACCGCGCGGATCGCGGGGGCATAGGCAGATCGCGTGCGCATCATCCAGCCGCCAGCAACCTGGGCGATCTCGAAGGCCCGCCCGTCCAGATCGGTGGCCAGATCCTCGATAAGCAGATCGACCGACGCCCCCAGCCCAACCACCCGCGCCAGATCCTCCCGCGGCACAGGGGAGGCGGACGCAAAGAGCACCGCTTCGATCCGTCGCATCCATTCCCGCCAGCGCAGCGCTCGCGGAAGGTCGGCCAGTTCGCGGTCCAGCTCCGGCTCAGAGTGTTGTTTGGCCATACTATACTCCGTAGAGCCGGAACGTGTCGCGACCGGTGAGTTCGCGCACGGCCCCCAGATCCACCAGCCGGTCGCAGAGCCGTCGTGCCGCACGCGGTGGCAAAGGCAGTGCAGCTGCGGCGACGGAATCGCGGGTCAAAAACATCTCCACGGCATCCCGTGCCCCTTTGGCGCGCAGCTTTGGCGCGACCGCTTTTACATGTTCTACCCGCCGCGTGAGGTCAGCAGCAAGGCGTGCCGTCTCGAGCGCCGAAGCCACGACGGCGCGATGGCAGGCGCGGCGCAGCTCATCCCCCCGTTTGCGCAGGTCCGCGCGCTTCAACCCGGTTGCTAAGAGCGGGGTCAGATAATCCAAACCAAGCGCCTGCGCCAAGGCGGCATCCGCCAGGACAAGGGCCGGCCCCTCTTGTCGCGCTGTCGCCATCATAGCCTCCAACACCCTCGCCGCCCGGCTAACCGGCGCCCCCTGCCCCGCGTCGAGATAGTCAGCGATCCGGGCCGCTTCGACAGCGGGCAGAGCTCGGTCCAGAGACTTGATCGAAACCACTCGCTCCGCAGCGCGCAGCCAAGGCAGATAGACCTCTCCCCCCGGCCCCGGCAGATCCCCGGGGCGCAAAAAATGAACCGCATCGCGCAACTCCCCTGCCCGCTCCGAGCGCCCAGAAAATTTTACGCAAGCTTCCGCCGCGCTCAAGGTCAAGCGTGCGCGTATCAACGCCACCGGCACATCGTCCCGTGCCATCAAGAGATAGAGGTGGTTCAGGGCCGCGCCCGACAAAAAAGCCACATCTTCAAGGCTTTCCGCACGCGCCGAGGCCACCCAGAAAGGCATGCGCGGTATTATCCTAGAATGATCGATGTCAAGGGCGCGGAGGGAATCCATGCACTCATGCTACCTAACGGCGGCGCTTTAGACCATCTATTAAAGCAAAAACCGCCCCAGCTTACGCTTCACAGGTATGTCCAATAAGTTTACATTATCGGATTTTTTTCATATACCCTCCTAGCCACGACAGAAAAAAAACGAAAATCCGCATTCTTCAGCATCAAGAAGGGATTTCCCGAACCAGGGCGATGAGGATGGACGTCTCACGGCGCCCTCCGGAACTTCCCTCCGATGTAGCAGGCTCTGGAACGCTCTATCGCCTGATTGAATCGACGCGCATTTATGTCAAGGGCTCGACCGCGGAGAACACAAACAACGTCTACGCCACTGACTAGAAACACTTTGCCTGCTGGTGCCGTTTCAAAGGCACAGCCCCCTGCCCCCTTCACCTGAGATGGCTGGACTCTATTTGACCGACCTAGCCGCCTCTACTGGAGCGGCCCCTGCCCTAACTGTTTCCACAATAGAGCGTCGCCTGTCCGGCCTCTCCTGGCACTATACACCGCGCGGGTACGAGCTCAATCGGAAGGATCGCCACATTGCTCCCGTGCTGGCAGGGATAAAACGGAAGCACGCACGACCACCTATGCAAAAATACGGTGTATTGGGCGAAGATATTATCGCAATGGTCGCCTTTGCCCTACGATCTGCGAGGGCTACGGGACCGAGCCATCGTGCTGCTTGGCTATGCAGGCGGTCTCCGCTGCTCTGAAATTGTCAGTCTCGATCGGCATAAGGATGATACGTCTGAGACCGGTGGATGGGTCGAGATCATAGACTATGGGGCGGTGCTGCGCTTCCGAAGCAAGACAGGCTGGGGCAAGACCGAGATTGGCCGCGCCTCCAAAGAACACACGCCCCGTACATGCACTCGAACAATGGCTGCGTTTTGCTAAAACCAAGTTCGGGCCAGTTTTTTTACGCACTTCGCGCGACGTCAAACAGGTTTTGAAGGCCCGACTTAATTACAAGCATGTCGCCCGACTGATCAAACAGACCGTTGGACGCAGGCATCCGAGCGGAACTACCCGAAGAAGAACTTTGGCGCTGTTCTCAGGGCACTCTCTTCGAGCAGGCCTCGCCAGTTCAGCAGAGGTTGACGAGCGCTATGCCCAAGAGCATCTTGGAGCCACTAGCGCGGAAATGACCCGGCGGTATCAGCGCCGTCGCGACCGGTTCCGCATGAATCTGACGCAGGCCGCGGTGCTGTGACGTGGATCAAAAGTCTTCGAATTTTAAAGCCGAAATGAAGGCAGCATGGCGAGGGAGATTGCTACGGGAGTGTAGGATATCCACGACGATATTCCCATTCGATTGATCCAGAAAGACCAGGAAATGCCCCCTGCCCTTATGAACCGTAGGTTTTTCGACATGATCAACGAGAACTGCGCAACTCCGACTATGAGGGTCTATGTGCTCGGCGCTGCTACTTTGGTGGGTGCGACAACTTCCTACAATCTTGGCTGAAGCTTCATGGCTCGAAAGGCTTTCTGATTGGCATTCAGATTGACCTTGATTTTCTTGAGGAGGGCTGCTTCTCCACGAAGATCAACTTCTGTCGCAAGTTCTAGGAACCTGGGCTTTTGCACGGTCGTATGTCGCAACACATCAACGCACCTATGGGCAAAGATGAGCATAACTGGCTGGTGGATGTACATGGGCACATTTCAGAAGAACGCGCGCGAGGGCCCCAATCCCAATGTTTCGCTCGAGTACATGGGGTATCGGCCCATCGTATGGAAGAAGTCATCGGATTGAGTATGCCTATGGCTTTCTCCTACTCCCGCATGCAAGATGAATTTGGGAATAAAGCAATTGCGCTCTGAAAACCTGTGGCCGCTCGATCGGCGACGGCCTTGTTTTCTGCCAATGAGTAGTCCACCGCGTCTCAGGCCGAAAACATTTCCGCCTTCTGCTGTTTTGTGCCGTAGGCGCAGCAGCCTAGTCAGCATTTTGTCATCTCGGTTCTGGTGCGCAAGATGAAGTGCCGTTCGTCCCATAAGGTTCAAGAGGGGCATTCGAACCATCCGAAAGCGTGGGGTTGAGGTTTTGGGGCAGGGGGGGGTATTCTTCAACCACCAACGGGGCCATCACGGAAGACATAGTACGCCAGTACCTTGATAGTCATTTCGCTGATCCTAACGGCCCCAGCTGGTAGTCGTTCAGTCGGCAACCCGAGCTTAACGTCAAACGATCCGACCGCACTTATCAATAGCGCTATAGGGCGCGCACAGACGCGGCTTTATAAGCTCGGGGAGAGCCCCGAGCTGTGGGTACCAGAGGCTAAGCAATACCGGCCCCATATGTTATAGGACTTCGTTGCTAAGCAGATAAACCAGCGGGTCGATGACAAGAAGGACCATTGGAGCGTTCAGCGTCGGGCTTACGCCGTAAGCGTCTGGCATATTCCCGGGAAATTTCACTGCAGAGAATCCGTTGCATCGATAATGATGCTGATTTTGAGCCCTTTCTCTGAGAAACCTGTACCGCGGTACAGGTTTCTCCAAAGCGATTGCGGTTCACTCATCAGGAAGCCTATCCAAGCAAGCTTGACTGGTCGAAAAAAATGTCGACAAGGTCACTTCAACGAACGGTTAGTAATTCCAAGTATGAACACTCAGTTAAGTTTGTACCATGGTACAGATTTCTACACTGGAATTTCGCTCGGGCCTCATCAGTGCAAATATACTATCGGTCACGCCTTATAAGAGGTGCGGCAAAGTTTAGCCAGGTTCGGGCGATAAAGCCCACTGTGACCTCACATATTGAGCTACCTGTACCGTGGTACAGGTGTTAGCGAAGTCTCCCGGTGCGGGGAATCCAGCAAACCGTGTCTCTATAAGCATTCGGCCGGACAAGCTCAGCGCGGGCGTCTGAATTAGCCGTATTGGAGATCAACAGCAAATATGCACTTTAGGTTATCTGTACCGCAGCAAATCCTAGTTTAGAGAAAGTCCTCTGGCTTATCGAATGCCCGCGACAGGATTGCCCGCGATGAACCCTGCGATCATCGAGGTGAAATAAGCCGACGGTGATTTGATACGGTTCGCATTCTCGGCCAGATATTCCAAAGCTCTGAGCATGTTTGGCCATCCGATTGACGCGACACCTTTCGCCAAGGTTTCACTTCTTAAACTTAAAAAAGATCCAAATAGAAAAACCGCTTCGCGTAGTCGGGAAGGTGATTGTACAGCATCCGGGTAGAGGCTTGCGATATTGGGACAATGCTCCCATGCTTTGACAAGTTGTGCATATTCGTCATGCACCTTCTTAGTAGGATCTATTCTTACGGACTCTACTTGGCGGTCATTCTGACCGTTCCTGCCGGACTCTTTGGGCGGATCCGTAAGGCGGACCTGGTGGCGCGTTTCGCGTTGAGTTTCGACTTCTCGGCGCGACAAAGGTACTGACCGGGGCGCATCAATCTCAAGGTTCCTGTCATGTCCGGCACAGCTCGTACCGCGCACAGCTTCCTGTAGGGCGACCTCTTTGGGCTCAGTGTGCCGCGACTGATCTGCGGAAGCCGTGGTAGGGCAGGGGGCGCAGTGGCGGGGCTGAGAGGTTTGAATGGTTTCTCCCGACGCGGAGAAACGAGTTTGGGCGTCAGAACTTAAAGCACGCATCTCCCGAATGAGTGCAGCCACTCCCTCGGATTTCAACGAGGTCCTGCGAAGAATCTTCTTCACTTCAGCAAGAAATTCGATTTGTGCCTCGGTCAATTGCTCAGGAGCGCGAAGAAGATCGGCACGAATTGCCAGCGCCTTGGAGCGCATCGAGCGAAGCTCCTCGGCCTCTAATTTGAGCTTTGCCGCTTCAGCTACCAGCTCGGGGTAGATGCGGAGGAGGGGTGAAAGATCGAAGCCGAAGGCATCACGAACAACTCCGCCAACCCGGAGCGGGAAGCGCTTCCCGGTGGCGCTGTCCTTGCGCGTGATGAAACCGATCTCGCAGAGCTTGGCGATGTGGCGGCGGAGTACACGATCACTCATGCGGTTGGCACGCTCGCAGATGGAGTTGTTCGATGGATAAACCACCAACAAAGCATCCGAACTAAGAGGAGTCTCGATACCCGTTTCTCGGTCCCGGCATGGGAGGAAGCTTAAAAGCGTTTCCAGCACGAGGACCGAGCTTGGGTTCAGGCCATAGCTTTGGCTGCTGTTCTTTACCGCGGTAAGAAGATCGCGGCGTGTGACTGAAGGCATGGTTCCGGAAAGGGTCGGGGCATAGCTCCTCCGCTCTCCGGCATTAGTTGCCGTAGTTTTTACCTGTTCCATGAATTCTCAGACGGCAAAGAGATACCAATCACCGAAAACGGTGTTGCAAACGATTCTCTGACAGGGTATCCAAGAGGTGCTTAAATCACTTGAGGCCCTTCGAGACTACGGTTTCGGGGGGTTTCTTTTTGCGCTGCGTCTGCCTCCTTTCTTATCTTATTGCTGCTCTAACTGGGTTCGTATTTCGAGCACCTAGATGCGCTTTATTGCGCGGGTGGGGGGGAGATGTGCCGTGGTACATCTTTTCACAGACCTCGCCTAATTACTTTTTAAAAACAATGGGTTACGTCATTTATTTTCTGATTTCCATTGCCAATAAAGCTTTTCGGTTTTATTCTGGAGCCACTCAATGAAGGCGGCGTCTGACTTATCCTTCACCTTGATGCTAATGCCCTTGGTGCTGGGCGACAGCTCAACATGACCTTTTGCAACCGAAAGCTTCTTAGGCTTGCTTGACGCCTGCTCAGAGCCGCGCTTCAAACCCTGAAGGACAGTGTTGAACCGGCCAGGGCTATCCAGATCCTTGGGCAGCGCTTCTACCGCTCTTTTGATACGGCGGGTTTCAACATTTGCTGTGATCTTTGCCAGCGCACCCCATTGCCTCCGACCGATGCCATGAGCCGGTCCGATCGCATCGATCAGCTCTCCCGGGATCTCCCGAATGACCTTTGCCATTCGACTTACTTCACCTTTTGGAATGTTCAGGGCGCGTTCTATCACCCCGGTCTTCATACCGCTATCGAGCAGTTGAGTGATAAAGGCAGATTTCTCGATGTAGCTATTTTCCAGACGCTCAGCGTTTTCCAGACCTTGGGCCACGACCAAAGCGTCATCGTCCAGCTCGCCGATATAGGCTTTGACCGGAATGCCGAGAATGCGACAGGCCGCGATCCGACGCCGACCGTAGATCGGCTCGTATTCGAAGCCGGAACCAGGTGCCGCAGTTCTGAGCAATACGGGGACTTGTTGGCCGGACTCGCGAATGGATTCGACAAGCGTGTCAATTTCCGCAGAGACATCGAAGCGATCCTGATATTTACTCTGACCGATAAGGTCGACGTCGATTTCTTGAATCGTTTGGTTCCGCAGATCATCATATGTTTCGCGGAAGCGTCGGACTGTTGGGCTGCCAGATTTAGGCGCTGCAGCGGGAGTGCTTGGGGCAGGGGAGGGGGCTTCCTGCGTATCCTCACCACCGGACAAAGTCCGCTCAAGACTTGCTGAGAAAATGCCTTTACGCGCCATCGGTATCTCTCCCCCACGATTGATGGATAAGACCTTCAAACTCCGCAACGACCCTTGTCACGGAATCCCAAGCACGCTGATAAGTCTGGCGATTGAAGCTAGACGGATCGACTTCCGCAATAGTCTCCGCGCTATTCGCCGCATCCGCGATCGCGGCGGACAAATAGAACTCGCTGGCCATAACCGCATCTTCGAGGATGGATCTCAAATAGCTGGCGACCTGAATTTGCGGCTGGTCGGTGGGGTTGTATCTCGTGATTAGGTATTTGATCCAGTCGTAGGGTCGAGCGCCCTGACGTCCTTCCAAAACCGACATCATCTCACCAGCCATCCCGAGGAAGGTACCGAGGCTCATGACATCGATGAAGGAGGCCGTGACGGGAACAAGAAGCCCGGAGCTGGCAAAAAGAGATGCGATAACCGCAAAGCTCATTTGTGGCGGGCAGTCGACCAAGAACAAGTCAAAGTCATCGCGGATGGGCGCTAGCGCCTCTTCTACGCGAACGAAGAACGGGAATTTCTTCTGATCATTGACTGCGGTTTCATGCTCGAACTCCATGATATGCATATTGGAGGGGATCAGGCTGAGATTGGGGATATGCGTTTCCCGGATCACCTCGCGAATATCTGCCCGCTGGGTTCCTTCGGGATCTGCAGCATCAGGATAGCGGATCGCGTCATAGAGTGTGAGCATGTCCGGCTCGCGCTCGGGGATGATCCCACAAAATTGTGTCGTGCTGGCCTGGGCGTCGAGGTCAATGACTGCCACCCTATAGCCACGTAAAGCCAAGGCGGACGCGACGCTGGCGGCGGTAGAGGTTTTTCCCGCACCGCCTTTCAGGTTCACAATACTAACGACCTGAGAGCGCTCGCCATCCTGTCTGCGCGTAATGTTTTTGCTTTCGAGCCGGTCATTCTCGAACAGAAAGTCTCTGATTGCATGGATCTCGGATGCCTCGAAATAACGACGCGTGCCCCGAAGGAGTGTTCCTTGGGGCAGATCCGGGTTGGTACGTAGGGTGTGGCGCAGCGAGTTTTCGTTCACGCCGATGTAGTGGCAAGCTTCCTTGAACGAAAAAGGTCGCAAGACCTTTTCTTTGTTCGGCTCGAGTAAGCGCTCCCGATGCTGTATAAGCTGGCTTGAGATAAGCCCCGCATGCCTGCCTAGGGATGCTGATCCGCTCGTATTCATCTGTCCTGCCTCGTAAATCCGTGTTATCCGGGTTTCCCTTTGTGTAACACGTTTTCCCCGCAACACCAGAAGAAATGCGTGATGCGATCAAATAGCTTGAGGCAGTATAATAATTTTTCAAATGATTTAAGAGCGTTAGCAGATGAACTGGAGGCAACGCATTAACACCCCAAACTCGGTTATATTCTACGCTGGAGTCTGAAAGTTTTGATATTGTGGCTAAAATCGCATTGGCTTCAAGAATCGGAGCTGAAATGAAAGTGGCAGATTTCTGTTGACAAGTGCTGCCATACCCCGCCTCGCGCGGCTAAGGTCAGGACCCATTGATTTGAGCGAAGCCGCGTGATTCACCATCTAAAAACAGAGCGATTATATGGCTGACCTCTTTTGGCTGAGTGATGCGCAGATGGCGCGTCTGAAGCCCTACTTTCCAAAGTTCCATGGCAAATCACGCGTCGATGATCGGCGCGTTTTAAGCGGGATTATATTCATCAATCGCAATGGGTTATGTTGGCGCTCTGCGCGTCATAAGGGTCGATGGCGTCTTCATCTCCATCGCCCAAAGCGGCCCCTTTGAAGGTGACGCGGGGGCCTGCCCGGTGGAGGGCGCCGCAGGTAAGGCTCGTGCG
>NZ_JBIFFS010000027.1:0-1114 GCF_043557255.1 Sulfitobacter sp. 1A13353
GGTGGATTCACAAACGAAGTGCAAATTCTGTACGAATACAGAGAGTTGCATGGAGTATGAAGAATGGGAACCCACTACTGTCACCTGAAGTTGGACGAACGTCGCAAGCTTGCAAAGTGGCTTGAAGCCAAAATGCCGATTTCAGAGATCGCGGATCGATTGGGTCGCGACCCGTCCACGATCTACCGAGACATTAAGCGTAATCGGTACACGGATGGTGAACTGCCTGAGCTAAACGGGTATCATGCGCTCGTCGCTCAGGAGAAATATGAGCAGCGCCGCGCGATCCATCGCAAGATGATCATTCACCCTGATTTGAAAGCCGCCATCGAAGACCGCCTGAAGGCTGGCTGGTCGCCCGAACAGATAGCCGGCAGGATGCGGCTCGAACGGCACCCGATCCGCGTGAGCCACGAGACGATCTATCGCTTTGCCTATTCCAAAGACGGTCGCGAGGAACAGTTCTACCGCCATCTCCCTGAGCATCGGCGCCGCCGTCGGCCGCGTGGTTACCGCAAGCACAACAGAGCCCACATATTCGACATTCAAAGCCTGTCGCACAGGCCTGAGCGTGTCTCAGAACGCTTTGAATTCGGCCATTGGGAGTGCGACTTGATGATGTTCCGCAAGGAGCATGGGAAGGTAAACGTGACGTCTTTGGTGGAGCGCGTCAGCCGCTATGCCGTCGTGATACGTAATGAAGATCGACAATCCAAACCGATCATGGAGTCCCTGATCAACGGGTTGGTTCCCCTGCCCGCCGCCGCGCGCAAGTCAATCACTTTCGACCGCGGCACCGAGTTCTCGGCCTGGAAATATCTCAAGGCCGGGATCGGAGCGGATGCCTGGTTCTGTGACCCGCAAGCGCCCTATCAGAAAGGCACTGTTGAGAATACGAACAGCAGGCTGCGTCGATACCTGCCAAGATCAACCGCACCGACGGCGCTGACAAATCGATATTTGAGGTCGATTTGCCACCGCCTCAACGCAACGCCGCGCAAATGTCTTGGCTACCGGACGCCCGCTGAGGTCTTTGAAAGCAACCTGATGGAAATACAGAAACGGTTGGAGTAAAACGAGATATCAAAAACTGCACTTCACCGTGAACTCACAC
>NZ_JBIFFS010000015.1:0-20721 GCF_043557255.1 Sulfitobacter sp. 1A13353
CGGTTACATATCCCGCCATCATTGTGTTTTGCACATGGAAAACCAATAAGTTAGAGTGAAACACTGTGTTTTAAGGTGTTTTCTGAAAGATATCCCAGTTCAATAATACAGGTGAGATGAACATGGCTGACTACGAAGAAGTGACCGATTCCTACAAGGTGACGGCAAGTGAACTGCGTCAATTCATAGAGCGGATCGAGCGGCTCGAGGCGGAGAAGAAGGATATCGCTGAGCAGTCGAAGGAGGTATTCAGCGAACTGAAGGGGCGTGGTTACGATGTGAAGGTCGTGCGTACCCTATTGAAACTTAGAAAACGCGACAAAGACGATATTGCTGAAGAAGAAGCAGTACTGGAAATGTATAAGGAGGCTTTGGGCATGTAATGCCCAATCGAGTAGGGGCTTTGCCCCCGCCGCCTACGGCGTCTCCCCCAGGATATTTTCTGAACATTGAGAGATGGTTCATAGTGAGCACGCGATCTATTAGCGCAAGTTTATCTGAAGCGCAGTATCCCTTACATTACTATTATCGCAAACCATGCCACGACAATACATCGATTGTGGGCTCGAACGCACTGAAATCGCTGTCCTATGAGGAGAAAAGTCCAAAAAAATGGATACCAATGAGCGGCCAGAAAACGTGTTCTTGCCCGCGGGTGAAATTGTTGGTTGCTTGGCGAGAAATAATTGCATTACTGTCAAATTTTAACGGTAAAGTTCTAGTTGCGGTGCGATACTTGCATATCCTATCTGATAGACAGCTCTTCGTTTACCGGCTCGAAACTAGAACGTAAGATTGAAGTTTGTAGTCCGCAATTCAAATTGTTGGAAATTTTAATACCTTTTGCATAAAGAACTTTCCAGCTTTGGCTCGGGTAAGTGTATAGTCTCTCTACGAGCTTTCATTCCGCTTATTATCAGCGACCAGAACGATAATGCGTGAGGCGGTAAACCCCACCAAATCTCTGGCTGGGTCGATGTTACTGGTGGAAGGCACTGAAAACATCTTCTGGGTTATCATTGCAATTTCGCGCTGGCTTGGTTCAGCCTATCAATTTTAAAGTATGAGCATAGGCGATTCAAAGAATTTGTTGAATGTGTTCCTTTCGGCTTCTCGTGTGTGCCGCGGCGATTAGAAAAAGAACGATGGTTGTTTTGTAACGACGCGAAAGTACACTTCAAGGTTGCATAATCTGCTCAAAGTCTATTTGCTCAGATCAAATGTAATTATAGCTGAAGGTCTAACTAACGATGACAGCGGAACACCATAGAACGTTGGCCATGCAGGCAATTTACAGAATTAATACTTGGAAAAAGTGTTGGCCTGTTTGGGAAGTCGAATTAGATAAGCGTTCTGCGAGCTTTTCAAACCCAAAGTTGGTACACGACCTCGGGAGCCACCTTCGTGAGGTTTTCTTTGCGACGAATACCGGCGCACGGGGGCAGGCTGATCTCTCTGGCGGTGGCGCAGGATGGGAATGCCTCGTCACTTGGTATCTCAATCTTATCTTATCCGGCACAAATGCGGTCGCAGTCCGTCAATCTAAAGCGGTGATGCCTGAAACACTATTAGATGCGACGACGATAAGGTACGGCACTCATCAAACGAATACGGAATCCGATGTCTGCGTGATTGTGTACCCCGCGGACTTTAAATTCCCGGCTCCCGACGCCAAGTTCATGTTTGACTTGAACGATCAGGTTGAGAAACGAATTGGCGATATTGAGCTAGGGATTATTCAATGCAAAACTAATTGGAACGACAATGCGCAAATACCCATGCTCTGGGATATGGTGTATCGTGCTAGTTTTGGCTCTGAGACTAATATTCATATAGGTAAGCGAGGGTATAATGTTAAGCATCTGAAAAGGTTTAGTTATTCATTCGTTACTGTGCCGTCTCAGAAGGATTCTTTAAAAAAGAAAAGTATTCCAAACAGTAGCACTCAAATGGCAGTCAAGCGTGTTTCTGGACTCAGTGGTGGAAACTATTGGGGGATGCCAACGAAGTCCGGCGTGGCTCTTTCGGTATCAGAAATTTTTGATAGCAATTTTTCTAATGCTTTCAAAGTCAATGTGCGTGCAAGCGTCGGCAATGCAATAGTCAATAAGCTCGGAATGTTCTCCCCCTAGGTAGCCGCGCGAAGAATTTCACGGAAGTGGTTTCCGACGGCTTCGGCCAGTCCAACGGGCACCGCGTTACCAATTTGCGTGTACTTTGGGACTTCTCGGTCGAACAAACCTTCTTTCGGATTTCCTGCACGGCGGAGCCCCCCGGTAGTGCGTTTGCCCGCAAACTGATACCAATCTGGGAAAAGCTGCAGGCGAGCCCATTCTCGAACTGTCAGTGCGCGTGGCTGACTAAAATGCACGTAGTCGTCTGGAAGGGATGTAGCTGTAATGTGCGGTCCTGATTTGCCCCATCGTTCCGGAAGGACACGCTGCGAGAACTTTTTAGTACGAAAGAGCTCTGGTATTTCGCCGTTGTTATCGATCATATGCTGAAACTTGGCTACGATGTTCGGTTTGTGTTTGCTGTATTCGTGTTCTGTCAAAGCCACGGACTTACTGTCAGACCAAGCGGGCGCCTGACGGAGACGGCGCTGAATTTCGTTCTGTGGGTGCGATGGGTATTCGTTGGTATAGAAGGCGCCTCTGGGAAATTCACCTTTCTTTAAGGTGGCTGCCACATTATCGTCCACGAGATCCCCAAGAAGGTCAATAAGGTTCGGGAAACCGCCTGTAGGCTGGGGAAGGAAGCCGCAGCTTTGTGCGTCCTCTTTATCCGCGTGTGGGTCCAGACTTTCACATGAAGCCATAATGTCGTTACGAATACCGACAAGCAGAACTCTTGGGCGGTTCTGGGGTACACCAAAGTCTTTCGCCTTTACCAGAGAATAACGGACAGTATACCCGGGAATCGATCTAAACTCTGACAGGACATCTGGGAAGATTCGGCTATCACCTCCACGGGTCCATTTCGCATTTAGTAGCCCTCGCACGTTTTCGAAAAGGAAGATCCGCGGGCGCAGTTTGCGTATTACGTATGCCATTCGCACAAAGAGATGGTTGGAAGGAAGGTCAGCTTTGTCTACATCGTAGGAACGCCTGATCCCTATTCCGGAATATCCCTGACAGGGCGGTCCGCCAACAAGAAGATCAAGATTGGAGCCAGCTCCTGATTTAGCGCTAGCTCCTAGATCGAATTGAAGGTCGATTTCTGGAAGATTTTTGAGATCCGATACAAGCTTCTCTAACCTCTTCCCACGTAGATCGTTGGCATCGTTGCACTGAAGAGCCTTATTGGTAGAAAAGGGTTCGCCTCCCAATGAGTGATGGCGGTTTTTTAGGTAGGTGGCCATCGCGTCGTGGTTTAGCTCGTTTACAAAGACAGGTAAGAAATCCGCGTTCTCTAAACCCATGGATAGGCCACCGCAGCCAGCAAACATATCAACCATGTACATGGGGCGACGATTCGAAACGTTGTGCTCGTTGGTAAGGGGATCAATATTAACGATTTTGTTCACGGTTTTGAGTGTATCCAGCTAGATCTGTTGAAAGCGTTCTTGCAACATATCTAGCTAAGCCCTGTTTGTGAACGACTAACCCTCCCACCACCGCACTCAGTGGGAACAGCAGCAAGCCTAGGCGAGCTGGTTCTCCGTTGGGGAGTGCAACTCGCGCTTCACGCTTGATGACCTGCATCGGTTCTGGGTGGGTAGACGTGTGCGGCATAGCCTTTCGGCATCAAAAAGGCCGTTGGAACTCTTCTTTCGTGCTGACCGCGCCTGCGCTTCAGTGGCAGGTTGCTCCGGCAATGATGGGGGTGAAGATCACTCCCGTTTTTGCCGGTTTAGAAAGCCTCTTGAAATTTAATTCGTTAACGAGATTATGGTGGGCGAGGAGGGCTCGCAGCCTTTTTGCACGCCAGCGCCATTAAAATGTTAGAATTATTGCAATATTATCAGAAACTTAAGCTTAAAGGTAAGATTTTCACTTTATACGAGAATCGTTTAGTCTCCCATGGGCATTAGCACCGAGCTTTCGAGCAACTTAGCGCGGCAAGTCGCGCATGAAGAGCACTATAGTCTACCGTGGTTTGAAGAAAGTAGTCTAACTCGCGACTACATTCGAGTGAATCAGGCGCTTTGCAATGCGTTCCTAGGCGGTAGGTTCGCCGGCCGTGCTCTATACCTTACTTTGGATCCAAAAGCCCGAACTCAGATATCGATTGAGCTCGGGATCGAAGAAAACGACGTTGAATGCTTTTGTTGCAGAGCGGTTGGGGCGAGCCTGTTCAGGGCTGGCAACCCCTACGTAAATGTAGAGCGGGCTACTTGGAATTGGCTTGCGAGAACGGATGAAGGTCCCCCACCTTTTCTGGCTGTACTCTTCACTCTTTCGCAAGCCGCGGGTTTGATGGCTGCGGAGGGGGACTGGGGACAGAATAACTATTATGTACGGCTTTCTCAGGTCACCAGTCTGCCAAAAGACCTACTGTCGAAGCATGCAAGTACGACTAAGGTTTTTTGGAACTGTTTAGCAAACTGGCTTGCAGATAACGATTATGAATTTGGGCGGCCGACTGCATCTGCGTCAGGAACCTGGAAATACGTCGGTCTCGCCATGTCTCAGGCCTTCGTACGGTCTTCAGATCGCGAGCTTTTCCACGATATTTTTATTACTTATGGTTTCACTGCTAGTGAGAGATTGACGGTTGAAGAGCTGCGTCCATACCTCGATGAATGGATGAACAGCAGTAAGCCGAATACTCGCCTCAAAGAAGCTTGGAAGAAGAAGGATCTCAGAAATAGGCTTTACGAGGTCGCGCTCGATGAATTTTACGATTGGGCATCCGCCAAAGAATACTCCGGATCGACTGGTAATAGAGGGAGGGCCTCAACCAAAAGGCTAACGCTGCTCGCGGCCATTGTCTCCTCATTTCCAAAGCGGTCCCTTTCGCTACAGCTTGGTCGGGCAGAGGAACTGAGTAGAGCGATCGACAATCTTACGGATGCCGAAACGAACTCATTCGCACTTGGTAACTTCTCGTACGGTGCCTTCGCCACCTTGTCTCCGAACCCACTCGGTATCGATGCCAAAGGGTTCGCGCGCAAGTTGGTATTGCGGGCCGAAGAGGAGGTATATTCATGGTCTTCGCGCTTATTGATCCCGCTCGTGAAATCCGAGGGGGGATCTTATTGGAGCGAGGTTTCGCGCGCAACATTCGGGGTGCCGCATCTCTTGCTAGTGCGCAACGCGCCAAAAATTATAAGAGAACTGGAGGACTTTCTCTCCGCCGCCTCTACTGGCGAAGCGAAACAGGTCAGCGCGGACCAGCTTGATGGTCTGCCGGCGGGTTGGCTTCTATATACCGATGTTTGGATTATGCGATCTGATGTGGAAGTGGGTAAGGATCTGCAACATATCGTACCGCTCTCCTCCGACGTCGGTATTACAGTATCGGAAGGGCTGCAATTGTCGCGGGGGGTTTGGCACGCGAAGGTGCCACCTAAAGTTCACCTTGTTGCAGAATCCGGTCCGACGAGTTTCGAACTCCAGCAGCCCCGTATACACGGCGATGAGCTTATTCGGACGGAGCGGAACTCGGGCCGGGGTTGTACCTTAAGACTTGAAGGGCTGAGGGACGGGTCGTTCTTCGTAACTGGGTATGCAGGCAAAAATAAACTTGGCGAGAAACCAATCCTGTTACGGTCAGCGAGCCGCCCGAGGCCTCTCCATCGCCAAGAGAGTGGCCAGCGGGCGTATAAAGATTTGGTGTCTGCAGCAGCAAAGATTGGTCCAGATTGTCGCCCATCTGTCCGTGGCCACCTCGTTGAGGGGCAGGGCGGGGCAGTGGAGTTTGAGGATGACAATATTTTTGTTGAAGGCGACACGTATGTCGTCCCAGCCGGAGAAGGAGACCGCGAAGAGGATCTAGTCGATTTCGCTGACGTCTCTGATAGCGGTTTTCCAATAATCACTGATTGGGAGAAGCAGTCATGTGCTGAACGAGGTTTCCACTACTGGAAATGCGAATTTGCGCCTCGTAAGGTCTCGGTTTCGACGCCTTTGCAAATGCAATGCAAAGGATGTGGATCAGTTGTGTTGATGAAAAACCGGGGAAGGAGATCAGCGTCCTCCAAGAAGGTAAATAGTTTAAGGAGGCTGCCAGGGGCTTTTAAGACTCCGCCATGGCGTGGTGAGCAAAGTTTCGAAGCAATCTCGCGCATAGATCACGACTTATTGTTCGACGCCCTCTGCTTTTTAGGGAATGGCTCATTCTCGACCTTCGAGAGAATTGTTTCTGATGTCGAGCTCGAACCATGGAGGCTGGGGCAAACAGCAGCTGCATACTCTGCTCTTGGGTTACTCGATATCTCATACAAGTTAGGCACCCATCGGGTTGCAGCGTGGTCGGTACCTCCGCCGGCACTCTACATGATTGGAGACACCGCAGCAGTTCTATCTGGCTTTCGATGCGAAAGCCTAACGGAAGAGCTTGGGAACGTAATTGCAGACGGCTGCGGCATCCTTGAGTTCGCCTCAATGAAGGAGCAGCCGACCAAAGTAACCGTGAAGGGCTTCAGTTTCAACGAGTTGGTCGGAGTGGTCGAAGACGTTAAAGACCCGCTTGGGCGACGACTTAAAATAGTGAAGGACTTTGCATTAGAGTTTTCGGCGGTCGCTCGGAGTATGGGGAGCTACCGCCATTCCTTAGCCTCCGTTTCTCTCGGCAGCAACATGCGAAATCTTCAGAAGTTTGACGTTCGAAAAGCAAGGTGGCGGGCGGTTGAAGATTGCGAAACCAGTGGTGCCTATCGTTTCGATCATATCGGCAGAACGTATGCTTTTCGAGCTGGCGATGGCGCCGCGTTCACGGGTCCACAGCAGATTGTCAAATTGCTAGCTGCCCGGAGTGAGGTGACGAGACTACATGCATACGAACCGATGACGCGATCCTTTTCTTCAACGTTGGGAGCAGAGCCCATGGGCTTGTTGGAGAGAGCATTAGTTTCTTGTTCAGGCGAGCTCCCATCGCAGGAGCAGGAGGGTCTGACCACATATCCAAATGTGCCCTCGCAAGTGGCGAGTTCAATCATGAAAATCTTGTACGACGGAGAAAATGTTTGATGGCGAAAGCTACACCTGGCCGAGTGATCGATTATATTCGGGAAGCCTACCAGAGATACTACGACAGTGCATTCTGGATGCGGGACGAAAGCATCATGGAAGAAAGACGTGATTTGCTCCAAGCCTCAGGTGTCATGGCGCAAGAGCCTCTTCTCGAGGCCGTTCCGCAGTACGCTTCTGTCAGGGATATCGCCGAAGCATGCCGCGACGCAGGGTTAAGCGAGGAAACAGCCTCCGCGCTTGGTAGGATCGTTTTCGGAACCGATAGTTCCATCAAGCTTCGTGAACATCAGGCTCAATCTTTAGTGACTGCCTTGGCAGGTGATAAAGATGGTAGACGCAATGTGGTCGTGACATCGGGCACCGGCTCGGGCAAAACAGAGAGTTTCCTTCTCCCTCTATTGGCCCGCCTTCTTGAGGAACGCCCAGCGGCGAGCCAGCGGCCGTCTATCAATCCTTGGTGGGAGCACGAATTTAAATCCTCAGATAAATCTTGGACCCCACTTCTTGCGAACTCCAGTGGTAGATCGACGGCGGCAATGCGAGCCCTCGTGCTTTATCCTACTAATGCGCTTGTCGAAGATCAGATTGCGCGATTGCGTGCCTCTGCGATGATTGCCCAGCAAGGTATGGGTGACCCACTATTCTATTTCGGCCGCTACACCGGCGCAACACTCGGTGGTACCTTCGTCCCTCCCGAGATACTGAAGGCCCCAGACCGAAAGAAGATCAATGAGGTCGCGCGTGAAATCCAGAATATCGCGAAAGAAGCGGCAGAGTTGAAGGCTACTCTGGTCAAAGCAGGAAAAGATACTTCCGAAATCTTGAACGCTTGTAGTCAGTTTCAAGACCCGTACTGCGGCGAAATGCTAACACGGTGGGATATGATTTCTTCTCCACCTGACATCATGATTACCAATACTAGCATGCTTAACATCATGCTTCTGCGAGATGTTGAAGCGCCAATCTTCGAGAAGACACGAGATTGGTTGGCTTCCGATCCAGCTAATAAGTTCTCTCTCGTTGTCGATGAATTACACAGCTACCGAGGAACGCAAGGTACAGAAGTGGCACTGATCGTAAGAAACCTTCTCAGTCGTCTTGGTCTCGATCCGTCTTCAGAACAGCTCCGTTGCATCGCGACGAGCGCCTCTCTGAATGGTGATGCGGGGCGCGAGTATCTACAGCAGTTCTTCGGAGTTGACCAGTCAACATTCGCGATCTGCCCCGGCGAGCCCAGAAAATTTGAACAAAGCCTTCCGATCAACTCTGCGCCGCTTGCTCGGGAAGCGGAATCTCTGCGGTCAGATAATCCCGAAGTCGTAAAAGCTGCAAGCGAAAGGCTAACTGCCTCCTTCTCCCCGAGGGTAGCGCTAGCCGTCGCATGTCAGGTCGCCGGGAAGGCGATGATAAAAGTGCCAGAGAAGGAGGATCTGGAAGAAATCGTTCGGCCTGCCAAACTATCTGAGGTCAGTCAAACGCTGTTCGGCGAGGACACTTCCAAAGAACTATTAGATAGCCTATTTCTAGCAGCGTTAAGCGAAGATCGTGGTAGCTGGGAGAAACCACAACCCACTTTCCGTTCACATATGTTTCTGCGACAAGTGCAGGGAGTTTGGGCATGCTCGAATCCGAGCTGCACGGAACTTGATCCAAAATACCATTCGCCTGAAAGAAACATTGGTCGGCTTTTTAAGGCGCCAGCACTCAAGTGTGGCTGTGGCGGCCAAGTGCTTGAACTGCTCTATTGCTACGATTGCGGCGAAGCGTTCCTTGGAGGTTTCGTGGTGAAATCTAGCGAGGAAGAGTTAAAAGATATAATATTTCTGGAGGCAACGAAACCTACCGAAACCGGCGGCCAGCCAGGCATGGTTTACGAGCGATCGCATGAGGAGTTCCGCTGGTATTGGCCGGGGGGCAAAATCCCCTCAGGGGCATCGAGCTGGAGCCACTCCTTTCCGAATTCCGCAGGGGCAGCTACTTTTCAGTTTCAGACCGCACGGTTCGAATCCAAACTGGGCCAGCTAATTCCAGGCCATGGTGAACCTACCGGCGTGGTTTTGAGCGTTCCCACCAACTTGCCAGACGGACTGAAGGTTGCTGGCCTTCCTGAAATCTGCCCTCACTGCCTGAGTTCCTCTGCTTACTTTAACTCTCAAAATTTGCCTGCGTTTTACGACGGGATTGTGGAAACGCCCATCAGGGGCCTCAGGACTGGTCTCAACGCAACAACCCAATTAATTGCGGACCGCGCGATGTTAGCTGTTGGGGACAGTAAAAAAGCTGAGAAGATGATCGCGTTTACGGACAGTCGTGACGACGCGGCTGATCTTGCTGCCGGTCTCGAATTGCATCATTATCGTGATCTAGTTCGCCAACTCGTGAACAAGGCGCTACAACCTAAAGAGCTGCCTTCTAGCGAGGAACTACTTTCCTTACTTGACGACGTAAAGGCCGGAGACCCCCGTGCGGTTGCCTTGAAAGACGCCGCGGAGCAGGCAACACCGGGTGTTTGGCAAGCTGTTAGGCTTTTCAAAAGCGGAGTTGCCGAGGCCGACGAGCTGGAGTTGATTTCGAGATACGATGCGAATGCGGCGTCAGGCACTATCGCTTGGTCCGTTCTTATCCTGGGTCTTCGAGATGATCTCGTTCGTATGGGGCAAAACCCAGCGGGTACGGATGCGAGCGTAGCGACGGACAGGTCGGACGGTGAAGGAACCCCCTGGTGGCGCTTTTTTGACGCTCCGGAAGGGGCTACATGGCCCAGCATGGATAGTCAGGCTGCTGAAGACGGCCGTCGTGCTTTCGTCCAGCGCCTGGCTACAGTCGTCGCGACGTCTTTATTTGATCGCGCAGGACGCGATCTCGAATCGATGGGCTTGGCAACGGTTGAGCTTGCCGGTCGACATGGGGTTGCTCTCGGGATGGATGACGAGACCGCAAAAGGTATCTTGACCAACGTCGTTAGAGTGCTCGGCCAATCAAGGCTTTTTGAGGGACACAAGACTCGCAGCCAAACCACCCCACCTAGGTCAGTGAAAGTTTACATTGAAAAAGTTGCGCCATTGATAAGTCGCCAGCCAAGCGAACTCCTAGAAGCCATCAAAGACTGCTTGACCAAAAATGGAGCAATGACTGAGCACTGGCTGCTGTCGACGAACAGGTTTGCCTCCTGTCCACTAAACTTGGTCGGAGCAAGTGATCGGAAACTTCAGCGTTGCCAGACCTGCTCCCGCCTCACCATGACCTTGCCGGTAAAAGTATGTACTACGCAACACTGTGAATCGAACGCATTCGAGGAAGTGAAAGCTGCGGGGCAGGACTATTACGCCTGGGTTTCTCGTGAGCCAGCGCACCGTCTTTCCGTGGCAGAGCTAACCGGGCAGACCAAGCCAATTTCGGAGCAACGTAAGAGACAGCGACTGTTTAAAGGTGAAGCCTTCATAGAAGGCGAACATGAGGTCACGCATGGGCTGGACGCTCTGTCCGTCACCACGACCATGGAGGTAGGGGTTGATATCGGCTCTCTGAAACTTGTTATGATGGCTAACATGCCGCCGCAGCGGTTTAATTACCAGCAACGCGTGGGTCGTGCCGGCCGTGCCGGCCAGGCCTTTTCCTATGCAGTTACGATATCCCGAGGTGCTGCCCATGATGACTATTACTTCAATAACCCAGAGCGAATGACAGGGGATGTTCCTCCGCAACCTGAACTCGACCTGTCCCGACCGGAGATCATTAAGCGAGTAGCTGCAGCCGAGGCCTTGAGAAGAGCATTCCTTGACTTAGACGAACCTCCGGTCCGGACGAAGGACAGCGCGCACGGAGCCTTTGGGCGAACGACGGAATGGTTTGAGAAATACCGCGAGCCTGTGGCCGCCTGGCTGGAAGAAACTCCTGAAGTAGATAAATTGGTTGATCGGATATGTGTCTTCGCGCCGCTCAAAGACCTGAGCGAGAAGCAAGAAATTAAAGATTACCTCCGCGTCAAACTGGTCACAGATATTGAGAATTGCGTAAACAGTACGCAGTTTATTCAAGAAGAACTCAGTCACCGTTTGGCCGTCGCCGGCCACCTACCGATGTTCGGCTTTCCGACTCAGGTTCGGAGCCTATTTTGGGACAAGAAAAAGACCCGAGCGGAAGATACGGTCATTAGTGACCGGCCTCTTGATCACGCCATCTGGGCGTTTGCCCCGGGTGCAGAAATTCCAAAGGACAAGAGGCTTTACACAGCCTGCGGCTTTGTTCATCGGAGGGATGGGTATACAGGAGTGGTGAACGACCCAGCACCTTTGGGTCAGTCTCTCCCATATACCCGTTGTACAAATAATACGTGCAACTCTATCGCCCATGGAAGCCATGAAGTCTGTAAGGTGTGCGGGCATCCATCACAATCATTCCCGCTGTACCAACCGCGCGGTTTCATGGCTCACTGGAAGGCGCGGGACTACGATGGCCAGCGAAAAAGGGGGCCCGCTCTACCCCCACCCGTACGTGCTTTTGAGCAGGATTACGATGCGGCGAATACGTGCGGCCCAATGCGTATGGCGCTCGGGCAAGGACAGATTGCACTAGTGAATGATAACGAAGGAGAACTCTATGAATTCGTTCAGGAAGATTACAATAAGGTCTTAGTTAAAGAGCCGAATCTCTACCGGGATGGCGTTACACTTAATCCAGATGCCGGGGAGGTGATCGACAGGGGCGCTATCGGCGCTGTTTTCACCACAGACGTTCTTAGTTTCTATTTTGAGGGTGCTGAGGGTGTTGGACATGCAGGTGTACTCGACGTCACAGGACAAAAATCCTCTGCAAAGTCTGCCATTACATCGTTTTCTGAATTGGTAAAGCTGGCGATTGCGACAGAACTGGATGTCAATCCTGAGGAATTCCGCACAGGCCTTCAACGATTGAGGGTTCGCGTTGGGGAAGTGGAAGTCGATACGGAGCAAGTCTTCATTGCGGACAAGCTTGAAAACGGTGCTGGATATTCTCGCTGGGCATCGCAACCTGAAAACATGCAGCGAGCATTGGAGAACTTTTACTCGAACGTTGCGCACAAGTGGCAAGAAGATTCTCACGCCGGCGACTGCGATCAGTCCTGCCCTGACTGCCTCAGAAGCTACAGCAATCGCTTCGTCCACGGCGTGTTGGACTGGAGGCTAGCCTTAGACCTTGCCGATATGGCGTTAGGGAATGGTCTGGATGTTTCTCGCTGGTTAGGGGGCGCGGAAGACAAGGAAGCGCATGCATTTAAAGAGTTCTGTGATAGCACAGGCTTACCAGTGGAGATTGACTACGCGGCCGGCCTTACAGCCATAATTGCGGCAAACAAGGCACTTGTCTTGGGGCATCCGCTTTGGCATCCGCGCGAAGGGCTTTGGCAGCCACAGCAAGTCGAAGCAAGAGACGAACTCAGGGCCGCGAACGGGAACATTGACCTAAAATTTGTTGATGTAAGGGACTTTGCACACCGGCAGGCGAAGTACTTTATGGATCTTAGACCATGATCGAAGTCATGGGTGAGAAGGGAAGCGCCGAGTTCCGGACCGCTGTTAAACTTGCGAATTCTTTCAAGGATTACTGGCCAGGCCTAGCTGCTTCAAAAGATGAGCTGGTAAAGATATCGGCGAATAGGAAGCTCTCGAACTACAACGTTAGTGACGTCGACATTGTAGTGGCGGCGAAGCTTGGACCGAGCCGCTACATCGTACCCAAGGTGGTTTTTAAGGACCATTCCGGACGTCGCGTTGCCGGCGCAAAGATACGGGTCCGGTCTTTCATTGCCGCTATCGAGGTCAAAGACCATGACGCCGATGGAGTAGATATTAGCGCAGGAAACGTAGACGTGTGGTACCGTGATGGCTGGAAAAGTGCGACCGCGCAGAATGACGCGCAGAAATATGCGCTGCTTACCTATCTTCGCGATGTGACGGGCAACAACCCATGGGTCTATCGCTGTTTAATGCTTGAAGGTATCAACGCGCTGCCAAAAGATCGGGGGAGACAGATGCCGGAGGCTGCAACCGTTGCCTCCCAGTTTGACGTGCCGACTTTCTTAGCGGCGATGTTGTCCGAGAACACTATCGGTAGAATAGGTAACGAGTATACAATGTCATCCGGTGAACCGGACCTCATAGACCGTGTGTTAAGCGCAGGCTTGTTTAATTCTGTTACACCAAGCTCTCTCGATCGAAAGCGCATGGATCGGATTGCCGCGCGCCCACAAGAGGCCCGTCGATTGGCGCAAATGCTCGGTCGTGAGCGCATCCATCTCCGAGGAGAGGGTGGTACAGGGAAGACGGTCTTGCTGGCTCAGATCGCCCACGAAGCGTTTAAGGCCCATGGAAAACGGAGTCTGTTCTTAACTTACAACCATGCGCTCGCGGCCGATATCCAGCGCCTTCTGGCGCTTATGAATGTTCCAAGCAGCAGCGACGCCGGCGGAGTAGATGTTCGGACAGTGATGTCGTTTGCCTATTCGTGGCTAAATAGGCTCGGAGCCATTGGCGCTCTGGAAGAACTAGGGTTCCAGGATTACGAAAAGAAATGCGAAGAAGTACTTGGGTACTTCCGGGAAGGAGTGTTAAGCGACATCGATATCGAGCGCACAAAGCGGGAACACTTCGAGCAATTCGATTACGATGCCATTTTAGTTGATGAGGGACAGGACTGGCCGCAGGCCGAAGCAGACTTAGTTGCAACTCTATATGGCGGTGAGCGAATTGCTTTGGCCGACGGAGTTTCGCAACTCGTAAGGGGTAAGTCTACGAATTGGAGGACAGCGGTTGCAGGGCGTAGCCGTGAAGGGCACCTGTCATTCAATGAGTGTCTAAGAATGAAAGCAAATTTGTCCCATTTTTCAAATTCCGTTGCGCACCGGGCGGGGCTGAATTGGAAAGTTGAACCAAATTCTGAGGCAGCGGGAGGGCGCGTTATAGTCACCACTACACCCTTTCAAGACCACACTGAGTTGCATGACCAGTTGCTTGTACGGGCTTCTAAGTCCGGCAACGAACCTGTCGATTTCCTCTACTGCGTCGCACCCTCCGAAGTTACACTAAATGGAAACGTGAAAGCGAGCAGGCTAGGTATCACCTTCAATGAGGGGGGCAAACAGGTTTGGGATGGGACCGATCCCCTTCTACGTCGAGATTTTCCGCGCTCTACGAAAGAGCATAGAATAATTCAATATGATTCCTGTCGCGGTCTCGAAGGTTGGGTAGTGGTGCTAGATTTTTTCGATGAGATCTGGGAACTGAAATATCAGGAGGCGCTCGCGCGCGGGATCCCCCCTGAGAAAATGGTGTCCGAGGAACAATGGGCGCACGAACGTGCGTGGATTTGGTCTATGATTCCACTCACCAGACCGATCGATACGCTTGTAATCACATTGCGAAACGCCGAAAGCGCTGCTGGGAAACTCATTCTCTCCGTCGCTGAAGGGATGCAGGATGTCGTCGAGGTCAGTGAAAAAAATGGCAGCTGACCCGCTGTCATATTCGGCCTGATGTTCGAACACCAGCACGTTCGCGCACTTCAGGTGAATATCTGTTTCCACTATTGTTCTTTTCCATATCCCAGTATCCCTACTTCTGGGGCTCTGGCAAACAAGGGTTGTTTCAATTCGATGAATATAGCGGAATAATCCTATGTTGACTGGGGGCTGACCACGCTGCTAATCTGTATTCACGGTACAGGCGGGGACGCCGATGGCCGTGAACGTTGAGAGCGGCGGGCTTCGTGCTCGTCGTTTTTCGTTTCTCATCGGGATCGCCGCGCCTGCCCACTCATAGAGTTCTCAGCCAGACCAGCTTACTTAGTAGCACCCCTTGAACAGTGATTTGCGGTTCTTCGTTGGGCTCCATAGCAATCGCTTGATCCTGAGCACGTGCTCGTCACCGCTTTTTTTCTCCCTCTCCCTGCTATTGTCGTGATGTCAGAAGACTGGAGGGCAAGCCGGCGAGTTCGATGAGGGCGCTTAGCTCTGCACTCAGAACTAGGGGGGCGTTACTCATCGTGACTATGTCTTCCCCGTCCCATTTCAAACCTAGCCGTCTAAGGTCGCCGTTCGCTAGTCTATTGACTAGGTTCCTAACCTGTTCTTCCAAGTGACGCTTTGAATGCGTCAGCGATGTTGCTGTTGCCGCTTTCATCTTTTCCGCTGTTACCGGGCCATCAAAGAGGTCTCTAACATCGATTTGAGGAAGCTTTTTTAAACCTTCTCTGATAATCTTTATCTCCCGTTCAGCCGAACGACGCCCTTCGATTTCTCGCCGCATAATCTGCCGAACCTCAACGCTCTCAATTTCCAACAGATGGCTTTCAAGCTGACTTGATGGAGTGTCGGGGGGAACACGCTCCTTCGAGGACCGCTCTTCTTCACGGACGTTTACATAATCAATGAGGCCGTTAGCTCTATTGGCGATAAAGCTTCGTGTTGGGCCTGTCCATTTTTCTGCGCGCACAATACGATCAATGTTAGACGGATTAATTTTTTGAGCCATTTTTCTCGAAGATAAATTCCCATAAGGATCAACGGGAATACGCTTGCCCGCGGCAATCAGGTCGCAGGCGTTCTTTAGTCTCTCCAATGTAGCGAGCCGTTTCTTGGGCGCAGAAAACTCCAGAGCATCCTCAAGCAAACGCGCATAAATTAAGTCGCTATTTTTCATCTGGATGTATTCCTCATCTTCCACGCTCCGCAGAAGGTTCCATGATCTTCAACATTTTTTCATCATAGCGAAAGAGCGCATCTGAGTCTTGACCAAACTCGTCAAAGTGCTTGCAGATCATATCTCCAAACTTCTGGAGTGCAGCAGTGCGTTCATCTTTGCTTAAGGTAATCAGATATTGGGCAACATTACCCGACTTGATGGCAATATCCCACAGCATATCATTTCTGACTTCTTCAATACCATGGGGCAGGTCAACAGCTCCACCAGCGATCATTTTCGATTTACCTACAATGTCATGAAGCAACTGCAAGCGACTCTTTTCACTAAAGTGAACGGAGACATCATTAGGAAGGGCAGGGAGGTCACTACCCATGTTGTCATTCGCAGCCAGCTTCAAACAGTCTTTTATTGTCTGATATTCGGCCGCCCAATCAGCCCATACCTCGTCCCGGTACTCACGCTCTTGTTCTAGTCGGCTTTCAAGCACCGCAGACGGTCTGCCTGTTCGGTTAAGTGCTAATAGCTCAGAATTGAGGTTCTCTTCTTTTATAATTGAATCGGATATCTCATTCATTAAAATATTGGCATTCATTTCTAACCCAGCAAGAAAAGCTGGTCCGGTTATCCTGAAACGACACCGCGAACACGCCTTGTCCCGATGGACCGCCAGATGAATGTTACCTCGTTTGGCGCCGCCTTGCGCGCAGTCCCCCGCAGGGCAAATACCATGGCTGAATACTGAGAATGCGCCAGGGCTGCTCTTAAGTGTCTTACCGTTTGCAAATGCATAGCGGGTAGCATCCCCAATCCCGCCTCCTGAAACGCTCGAAGCGAGTCCGCCCATTACTGCTTCTATCGCTTCCTCAAGTTCATCCTCGTTTCTAGCATTAGAGATCGCATCAGCAGCAGCAATGCGACGGGCCTCAAGAGCCTGAGAAATCTCATAGTTGACCTTACCAGCATCGACAGCCTGATAGTGTAGCGTCATCATGAAACTTTTGTGGCCAACGAGATGCTGGATGATTGTGGGACTCACACCCATCTCTAGCAAGGCGGTGATGACAGTCACGCGAATAGAATGGATGTCCCACAGCGGCTTACCATAAGAGTCAAAAAAGTCATAATAATCGCAATTTGATCCGTAATAAACCTTCCGCTTTTCATTGACGATAGGTTCACATCTCTTAAGTAGCTCGACCCACCAATTGGCAACCTTGATGTACGATACTGGCTTGCTGTCGTGATGGGATGGATCCCGAAACAATGGGTAGATCAGAGGGGCATCGTCAAGGTTATTGGTGGTTTGTTCGTCTTCGACAGCTCGAACCGGTTCGCTCAGTTCATTGTAAGTCTGTTGCATGCGGAGTACAAATAACAAACGTTCGATAAGTTCATCTGGCGCATACGGGATCTCGTGTATATCAGTCGTTTTATTCTTTAGCATTAGAAAAGATTTAACCCATTGATTGGGTCCAACTTGCATTCGCTGAAGAAAACCATTCCGGACTCCCGGCATCGCATCTTTCGACAAATTTAGGAATTGATCGCCGGTTGTTGGGTCCACCGTGTACTCGTCTACCTGACCTGAGTCGAGCCAGCGAGCAGAAGAGCTACGCATTCCAAAATGCAATATACAGTCAATAATCGCCGGAACCGAAGGAATTTTTGCATCGGCCCGCATTCCGTCAAATAAAAGAATAGAAGCGGGCGACTTCCGAGTCTCAATCCAATTCCTATAAGACGCATACGGATTCCCAGCCGAACACCCACGAGCGTTCTCTTCGATCAAAGTTTCGATGATAATACTTGGAATTGCTTTACGTTTGGTACGAAAAGACTTTTTGCTATTAATCCAGTCAATCTTAGGTTCCACAGGTAAGTGAATCTTATGTTTCTGTTCACTCTGCCATATTTGCATCACCTGATATAGATCTCGAAGGCGTTGGCGCGTGCCAAGTCCGTTCGCTTTTAGAAACGCGACATAGGTGTTCTTAGTTCCATTATTGCTCCGGATGTGCCGCTCGCGATCGACCTCAGAAAAATTTCGAGGTCTTTCGGTGATTGATAAGGTAGAGAGATAGGTAATCCAATGCGTGGCTGATGAATATGCTTGGGCTGTGCCAATTCGTGGGAGTTGGCGAATGTATCTATCAAGTATATGGGTCCAGTCAATAACACCCTGATCAAATGATGACGGGAACCTCAGTCCAGATTTTTTTTCGTAGTTGGATACCTGAACGGGTAGCGCCGCCTTTACCAAATTCCCTCTCTCTTGGAATAACGCAAAGTTGCTTCCAGCGACCGCGACACTGTTTCTACCTTTCAATCTAGCATCCCAACCTCGAGCCTCATCGGTAGACAGCGCGTGGAAATTTTTTATGCCCTGAAAATATGGTCGATAGTTATTCTTAGTTCCTGCGGTAGCTGTTTGTGCGAGCGCGAGATATTCTGGCGCAAACGTATTCGACGTTCCATAGTTCCCCGCACAAAAAAGAACTAGAAAATCTACATTTCTGAGCTGCCTTGCGCCTTTATGAGCGTTTGCAAGGTAGCAAGTACCCGCGATTAGCTCCTGCATCCGTTTGCCCGAAAGCTTTCTAATCGCGTATCTTCGGACGAAGGCTGGATAAATTCGCGAAAGTTCATTCGGGTGCGAAGCTAATTTTGGCGCCGGGAGGAGTATTCTTTGACTACTTGACAAATGTGCTAAGAACCGGAATGCCGAGAACTTTCGTAATCTACTCGAGGCGTTGGTTGAGGCTGCTTTGAGACTGTCATCCATGAGTAAATTTAGGAAGCTCAGTGTGTCTCCGACGCCTTTTCTTTGGTAGTTTTTGGCGAGGTGGCGAATTTCTTCCAAATCGTATGCTAAACTTGGTTCTTGATAACCGCTTGTCAGAGGGATTCTCGTAGCTTTGTCTAAGAGTATGCTTGACCACATCGCCCGGGTATCGTCGATTGCAAGAGAATCCAGTGCCCCTACAACGTCAAAGCCCTTTGGAAACTTCGATCTTTTGACCTGGCGCCTGTGCAGATCCGGGAGGTATCCATGTCGGTTCATCCAGTCAAAGAAAATGAATTGCCTTGCGATGAATCGAAACTTTTTCTGTGCTCCGTAATCGCTGTACAAGCGGAAAGTAAGTTCGGTTGATGTATCGGCGGACGATTTCTTTGCGGCGGTGAGGGGGTCAGCAGCGTGCTCTTTGAAGGGAGTAAGAAGTCCTTGAAATAGCCATTCTCGCCATTCCTCTTCCGCTTGATCTAAAGCTTTAAAGAGACTTTCCCAACTGAGGGTTGATGGAGCAATAATTTGTTCAGATCCGTTTATATAGTAGCGACCAGATTCGGTCTCTAAAATGCTGCTTTGGAAAAGCTCATCATTCCTACTATCGGCCATTAATTTTTTCTATGTCCGAGTTGGGAGTGCGCAAGGGCCTCGTGCAACGAAAAAGCGCAACGACCATAGTCATCTTGGGAAGCCGCAGAAACATCGCCTCTCATGATTTGAATCACTGAAGAGGACATACCTAACTGCTCAGCATAGTTCTTTGTGAAATGCCTCAGTCCATGTATGTTACGACCGCGCAGGTGCGGTAAGATTCCTACTCTTTTACACGCGGCTACCCAAGCGCTTTCGATTCGTTTCACTTTTAACGGCCCTCCCATATTGTCGGTACGAGCCAGCATGTTTACAAAAAAGTAAGGGTGTCTTCGACTTGTGCGATGTCGGTTGTGAAATAGCTGAATCTCTTGAACGCAACTGTCGAATAAAGCCGCTGCATCAAGGTTTAACCACCACGTCTTTGCGGTCATATGAAGCCCATAAACCTGTTTGCTTTTGAAGCCGGTATACAGCGGGTCGGAAGCTGGGAGCATTGATCTGGGAGGTACGCCATACTTTCTAAGAAGAAATGCATGCCTAGTCTGCTTTTCTTTATTCGCCCGCCCAACCCAGGTGCTTTCAGATGGGTGGGCAATTAGCACTAATGGCACCCCATCGGAGGGAGACCCAAAGAACTCTCGATTGTACGAAGGCGGCAAAATGTCGTCCTGCCAAATTTGCAGGACCTCGGATATCCGGTGCGAAGCGCCATATGCTTGCAAAAGCCATATTGCCTTGAAGACTGGATTTCTTTCTGCGTTGATAATGCTTTGAATCTCTGATTCGTCTGGAAATGGACGATATCCGATCTTTCGATGGGCAGGGCGCATCCGCTGAGGAAGCTGGGCTTCGTCCTCGCGAAGATCAGCCCAAAACTTTCGATAAGATGCTAGGTGCTGTAGGAAGTCGTGTTCATTTTTCTTACTGTGCATGAGCACCTTGTTCGGAAAAAGATGGAATAGCCGGTAATCTAGGGCTTCCGTTTCATTTCCTACGTACTTCTCAAGAAATGAAAAAAATCTTGCCAAATGTCTATATTCAGCTCTGACTGTATTTCGGGCGCAACCGTTCCATTCAAGAGGGCTTAGGGCATGACCATGGCTGAGATGAACTGTTCCGGTTAGTCGAAAATCTAAATAGGCAAAGATAGAGATCGTTTGGTCCCGAATCCCACGCAGTGACTGGTTTTTTGAATAGAGGTGATAGAAGTTTATAAATCTACTTAATGTCTTAACATGCTTACCCACAGAAACGCTGCCGAGGTTTCCACTGCTCAACTGAGACGCCCACTCGACCGCCTCCTTACACAGCAGACCTTGGCCGTCATCTGGGTCTTCAAAAAAGATCACTGGTAGGGCGGAGTGCCCGGGGCCAGCGAAGGGCAGGGAGGCAGTCACCGCGATGGGGAAAGCATTTAGCGTCAATTGGACGTTCCTGACATGGGATGTTTAAGGAATTATGTTGTGTAGAATGGCGGTAGTCAAAACAATAGTACATTTTGACACTGGTGGGGGAAGGTTACGAC
>NZ_JBIFFS010000016.1:0-18566 GCF_043557255.1 Sulfitobacter sp. 1A13353
TCCTACGGCGCCTCATGAAGGGCGCGGACGCCACCAAAAGCGCTACCAGAAGTTACACCTCTCCCTGGGACATGACCGGCTGCGGGCTGTGAGATCGTTTATCAAGTGTCCTTATGGACGCACACGCAGACACCCCCCGCATTCAAGTTTTGTCGGTCTCTGATACCGGCCGTCGCCGCCGTCGGGCATCACGAACAATGCCGCCGAATGGGCGCTCAGAGGGATCGCATTGGGCAGAAAGTCATGGCTTTTTGCAGGGTCTGAACGCGGTGGCGACAGGGCAGCCTTCATGTATACCTTCATCGTCACGGCAAAAATGAACGCCATCGACCCGCAGGCATGGATGGCAGACGTCTTGGCGCGACTGCCTAATGTGCCTGTGTCACGCTTGCCGGAGCTGTTGCCCTGGAATTGGAAGGCCGCCATGGAATTGAAGAGGATTGCTGCATGACGCTGGTCGCACGCATCAAGGTCACATTGTCCGATGTCGAGCCTCAGGTGCTTCGACGCTTTGATGTGCCCCTCAAGATCAAGCTGAACCGCCTGCATGATGTGATCCAGGCGGCCATGGGATGGACCGACAGCCACCTGTATGAGTTCAGGCCGGCGGCAGCGGCTGGGGCGTGCCAGATCCAGATGGTTTTTACGATGTCCCGATGCCCGCCACCAAAACCAGCCTGCTTGACGTGATCGAAGATGGGGGAACCAAGACCATCCATTCTATCTATGACTTTGGCGACAACTGGCACCACGTGATCAAGATCGAGAAAATCGATGGCTCTATTGCGGGCACCGCATATCCACGCCTTGTCAGGGCTATCGGTGCTTGCCCACCCGAGGATGTGGGTGGCTTCTCCGGCTACGCTGACTTCCTCGATGCCATAGCCGACCCCAAGCACGAAGAACACAGCCAGATGCTGGAATGGTATGGGGGGCAGTTCGACCCGGCCGAGGCAGAGATCGGCCGCATCCTCGATAACTTCGAGCGTCTCGCCAAAAAATGGGGCCCGAAGCCGCGTAAACCAAAAACCGCACCCAAACGCCTCTGATCAATACGGCGCGCCAACGGCCATCGCCGAATGCTTACAGAGTATGCAGGGATTACAGCAGACCATACCATAGTTCTTGTGCATTACTCTAGCGTACCCGATGAGACCGCAGTGGTTCGGGGAAGAGTACAAAGCCCTCCAAGGACAAGAAACCATCTCCCGGAAGCCGCTTGGGATTTGTTCCAAACGCAATGCGGTCGTAGATAGTTTCTGGGCGTAGTCCCGCTTCAAGACAGATGAAGGGACGACTTGGAGAGTGTCTTCCTGCCCCAGGGGCCGTCCGAACATGTTTGAGGTCAAACGAACGTGTGCGACGATACTCTTCGAAATCCTTTTCCAGGTAGGTCGTTACTGTGAAAGAATGTATACCCTCTTCCTCTTCCTGCAGCCGAACAATGGTTCCATCTGCTTGCAGCATTTGAGCCACTTGCTTCGCGAGTTTTCTAACACGACCGTTCTGTCTTACCAATTTAAAGTCCTTTTATGAACATCCATGAGATGTGCTTATATTTAAACATATCTTAATAGGGAGTCAATGTAAACCATTGATTATATTATATTTTTTGCGAAAAACGAAACTCTCGAATTTTTCGCAAAGATGACCAATCGGTGGGGTGTTGCAGCCCCTGAGCCGGCTAGTTCTAAAGCACTTCGCCCCCAGGCACACATAAGGTCGCTGGCACCTTCATGCTACGGAAGGTCCACATTGACTATAGGAATGGCGCCAGATCGGGTCGGGTAGCAGTTCTTTGAAAGATCAATGAAATTGTGCTTAAACCCAACCGTGCCACAGAACGAAAATGGTCAGAGAGCGACCTGTCGAAGGTTTGCGTGCCACCTGCCAGGAACGTGTAGACAAACGGGAGAACACTAAAATGAGAAATCTGAAGCTCTGGCTTTCAGCCGCAGCGATCGCGGCCACCGCGCCCAATATCGCGGCTGCCGAATGCGGAGAGGTCAGCATCACCGAGATGACGTTCTCGTCTGCAATTATCACGACAGAGATTGCATCATTCCTGATGGAACAGGGCTACGGTTGCACCGTCACCCGGGTACCGTCTGATACAATTCCCGCCCTTACATCACTTGCTGAAAACAATGAGCCGGATATTGTCACCGAACTTTGGGTCAACTCTGCAGGCAGCGCTTACGAAAAGCTCAAGCAGGATGACGTGATCCAGGACATGACGCAGGTGTTGCAGCCAGGCGGCCTCGAGGCTTGGTGGATCCCCACCTATCTTGCAGAAGAGCATCCAGAACTCAAAACGATCCAAGGCATCTTGGACAACCCTGAGCTTGTAGGGAACCGCTTCAACAACTGTCCTACAGGAGGATGGGTCTGTAGCGCGATTAACCGCAATATTGCTCGCGCATATGGTTTTGAAGAAGCGGGCATTGAAGTGTTTGATCACGGGGGCGGCGAAACTTTAGCTGCGTCCCTTGCCTCAGCATATGAAGCCAAAGAGCCATGGTTTGGGTATTATTGGGAGCCTACGGCGCTTATGGGGCGCTTTGACATGACCATGGTTGATATCGGGAGTGTAGACCTCGCTGCACACAACGCCAACTTGAACGCTGATGTCGCAGACCCAAAACCAAGCGCCTATCCTCCCAGTTTGGTGTACACGGTTGCGACTACGGACTTTATCGATGAGTACCCGGACGTCGCTAAGTTGATGAGCAATATTAGCTTCGAGACCTCCGAAATGAGCGCGCTGTTGGCTTGGAAGGACGAGAACAACGCGTCTACGGAAGAAGCCGCTGTGCATTTTTTATTAAATAATAAGGATGTTTGGCGTAACTGGCTCAACGAGGACGCGCGCCAGAAGCTATCTGCTGTCTTGGAGGATAATTGAGGGTCAGCTACTAGCGACCCGTTCAAAATAAGCGGCGGCCGATACGGGCCGCCGCTTTACCTTCTCTCAGAAGGTACAACTGGTATTCAAGAATCCTGCCTTACCGCCACTACCTCAATCTCTACCAGCCATGCGGGGTTTGCTAAGCCTGCGACCTCAAAGACCGACCGAGTTGGAAGCTCAGGCTGTTCTTCGGTACCAAAGTACTGAGTGTAACCCTCCATAAAGCCTTGGAAATCCATCCCGTCGCCACCCTCGGGGGCAACAAGATAGGCCTGCATTTTGATGACGTCCCCCATATCAAGCTCAAGCCCGGCAAGCTTTTTCTCAATCGAAGCGAGCACACTGGCGGTTTGGGTTGCCGTATCGCCGAAATATTCAGGAGAGCCCTTCTCGGCGGCCTCATCGGCGACCGTCGGCACGGTGCCGCTAAGGTAAACCAAGGTTGCATCCGCGGGCACTTCCACCGCTTGCAAGATTGGGAAGTCTGAATCCGGCAAGCCGTGGCGAACAACTTCTGAGCCTTGAGCGTATACGCTCGTGGTCATAAGTGCTGCGACAGCGGCGAGGGGGGCGATAAATTTGCGGATCATTCGTGTTCCTCCGTGTTATGATCTACGGGCTCGGCCGGCCGGGCGTCGGCCACGGCGTCGAGCGTACCATCGGCCTCATAGTCATTGCCGAGGTTCGTCTGAATATAGTCTGTGATAGCCAATACTTGTTGGTCATCGAGAAAATGCCCAAGGCTTGGCATTGCAGCCTGGCCGTTGATGATGATGTAGGTCGCATACCCGGCATATTCGAGGTTGGGGTTGCGACTAAGAGCAGGGTACTTCCCAGCCCCAATGGCCCCCGACCCGTCAGCCATATGACAGCCGGAGCAGAGCGTTTGATACAACTCTTCGCCATCTTCGCTGACATATTCTTCGACCCATTCACCGCCATCCGCCATAGCGGTTATGTCACGCTCTTGTGGACGGGCTTCGCCCTCGGGAGAGGTCTCGCCGGTTTCAGGCGCCGTGGCTTGCGCCGCACGCATGTTTGCGTCGTTGTCTTGGGCATAGAGCGGCAGAGTGCCGAGAATGCCTACGATCGTCGCTGAGAAAACTATCTGTCGCATGGCTTCACCCGTTGATTACTTTGTCATGGAGGCGCGAGATCGCATCAAGCGAGGAGAGGATCGCCCCTTCCTGCCACGCAGGCAGGTAAGAAAGGTGCTCGCCTGCGCAGACGACGCGATTGTCGATCTTGATGGCATCGTCGTAATTATCGCGATTTTCCCAAACGCCCGAGCACCCGAGAACCCATGGGACCTTGTGCCACACAACGCTTACACCGGTCTTAAACTCATCCCGATACTGAGGGTGGATTTTGGCACCCTGTCTTAGCGCCCATTCCAAGCGCTCATCAGGCTGCATGGCATTGAACTTGTAGGAGTTCTCTCCGCGCCATGTATAACCGCCCAGCAACACGGCAGGCCCATCAGAAAAATAGCCTGTCGAGGGGTAGCTTATCTGACCGATGGCGAGATCGGTGTAGCTGATACCGCCATAGATATATTCGTCCTCTTCCCAGAAGCGGCGTTTGAATTCGAGGCCCCATTTCGTCGATCCGTTGTAGTACATCGAACTGATCGCATTGGACAAATCACCCGAAAGGTTGTGGTCGATCTGCCCAAGGATGGAGAAAGGAATGGTACAGACACAATAGTCCGCTTTGCTGGTTTGCTGACCTCCACCTGCTGTGTCTTCCCATGTCACCGTTACCCCGCTCTCGTCCTGCTGCAGCGAGACGACTTTGGCGTTATAGGTAATAAGATCTCCAACCTCGCGCTCGAACCCTTTGGCGATACCATCCATCCCGCCGACCGGCTGAAACATGGGTGCCTGGTGATCCACAGTTTCATGGGTGGCGAGATACTCCCAAAGCCGCGACTGCAGCACCTCCTGCGGGTTAAGCAAGTCCGAAGCTTCAGGCGCTGCCCCGACACCGCCGCCCGGCTGCTTTGCGTAGCCGCGATAATGGCTAGTGTCCAAGCTCTTCACGTATTCGTTCTGTTCGTTCAACACGCCGAAAGCTCGCAGGCTTTCCAGTAGGACTTCTCGGTCTTGTGCGGTGACCAGTTCATCAAGTCTTCCCTGATTGACGGCCTTGGCCAACAACTCCGAGATATGGCCACGATAGTCGGTTTTGATGTCTTTCAGGCGCTGTGGCTTGCCACCATAGGCGTCCGATCGATGCAGATAAGAGTTATAGTTCAGCTGGATAAATGGCTCGAGAGGGACTTTGAGCCGCTTACAATAGTCTAAAACGGCATGGTGGTTATGCGGTATCCGCCATGGGCCAGGGTTGATGTAATTGCCTTCAGCAAAATCGACGTTCTGGGTTGCGCCACCGAGTTCAGTGTACTCGTCACCCGAGCGCAGGGTCCAACATCGTCCGCCCGCCTTCTCACGGAACTCCAGCACTTCAACTTCATAGCCAGCTGCCCGCATTTCATAGGCGGCGGTGAGCCCGGCCAGGCCGGCGCCGAGAACCAGCACCTTCGCTCCCTGCGGATCTCCGTCTAATTTAATTGGTCCGCTATAATCAGAGGGCGCGGCAAAACCCATTGAAGTCATGGCATGATACATAGCGGCACTGCCTGCGGCAGTTCCGATCATCGTTAGAAGATTGCGGCGTGTGATTTCACTCATGGAGCCCCCTCGTCGTAAAAACGATAAGCGCCCTCCCGATCACTGCGACACGAGCGCGCTAGTTCACGAATTAAGTAATTCTACAGGGCCAACCGTTCGCGAAGGTGCAGGGTTCCAAGAAATCAGGTTTCTTTTTCTGGGTGCAGCAAAAGATCCTTCTATCTGGTTCTCTGAGTGCATTTTAAGCGTGCATCATCGTGGGGTGATCGAAAGCGCGAAACTACTTTTAGAGCGGCGCGATTTTAGAGAAGGTCAAGAAATCTCCGCTCGGCCAAGGAAAGATGTCGTTCCTTGTGGCGCAAGACATAAAACTGGCGCTGCGGTAGCTTGAAATCCACCGAAACCAGCCGATTTGCGTTGACCGCCGGGGCGACCACGAGGGTCGACAAGATCGCAGCGCCTGCACCGGCTTCTACCGCCACGCAAAGCGCTTCGTTCGATGGCAGCTCAAACGCGACTTCTATATGTTCAGCGCTTAGACCTTGGTCGATCAGGGCACTCTCGCAGGCTGACCGGGTACCGGAGCCTACCTTTCGCATCACCCACGGACTTGCCTTCAGGTCTTCGGCTGTAGAAGGCGGGCAATGCTGCCAATCATGCCCCGGGGCCACGACGAGCGCCAGTTGATCCCCGGGCAAACTTTGGCTGTTAAGCGCCGCATCTGTGATCTCCCCCTCGACGAAGCCGAGGTCAATGGTGGCGTCATGGACCATCTGGGCCACAAGGGTGGAGTTACCAACTGCGAGCTCAAGCGCGATGCCCGGGTGTTGCTTTCGAAAGCGTTGCATCAATGGCGGCAACCAGTAGTTTGCGATTGTCTGGCTGGCGCCCAAGCGCAGCGTGCCACGCTTCATTCCGGCGAGATCATTCAGCAGACGTTTTGCTTGTTCTGCGCGCGCCACCACGGCGCGGGCCTCGCTCAGAAACAGCTTACCTCCATCCGTCAGAACAACACGACGTCCAACCCGGTCAAACAGGCTAACAGCATGCCGTTCCTCCAGCGCTGCCACCGCGGCGCTGGTCGCGCTTTGAGTCAGGTTAAGATAGGCCGCCGCCTGGGTGACATGCTCACGTTCGGCAACAGCGATAAAGATTCTGAGTTGTTCAAGCGTCATGCCAAGAGAAGAACCAGACCGAGGCTGAAAAAGGAAATGAAAACCCAAGCACCAGCTCCTAATAGCGCGGGCCTGAAACCTGCGGCTGCCAGTTTGCGCATGTCCGTCTCCAGCCCCATTGCCGCGAGAGCCATGGAGAGCAGAAATTGCGTGATGCCGGTTGTGTAGGGCGCTGTGGCCTCGGGCACCCAGCCGGTGCTGACCAATGCGACCATGGCAACGAACCCGAATACGAACCACGGCAGCGGTGCCGCCGCGCGGTTCGCCGTGCCAGCAGCGCTGAGCCGTTTGCGGGCAGCAAGAAAACCAAGGCCCAGCACAACGGGCGCCAGCATCATGACACGTGTTAGCTTGGCAATGGTACCGAATTCGCCAGCTTCCTGTCCGCGCGCATAGGAGGCGGCGACGACCTGCGCCACTTCATGGATCGACGCGCCGGTCCACAAGCCGTAGGCCTGCGGCCCCATGTCAAACAGGCCGGCAATCACAGGCATCAGCATCATGGAGAGCGAGCCGAAGATCGTCACACAGGCTACGGCATAGGCCACATCCTCATCATGGGCGCGGGTCACGGTATTTGTGGCAATCACGGCAGATGCACCGCAGATCGAGCTGCCAGAAGCGATCAACTGGGTTAGCTTTGCATCCACCTTCAACACCCGCCCTAGCCAAGTAGTAAAGGCGAATGTGGCCAACAGCGTGGCAACGATAAGCGCCACGCCGAGGCCGCCCACGGCGATGATCTGCTGAACCGTCAGTTGCAGCCCAAGCAACACGATACCGGCGCGTAAGATACGTTTGAGGCTGAACGCGACACCAGCCTTCGCAATCGCGGGCGTCCCGATCAGGTTGTGAAAGGCCATGCCGATTAGAATGGCCAAGATGAGTGGGCTAATCTGACCGACCCCGGGCAAGTGGTGCAGGCCAAATGCAAGCGCCGCAATCAACCCAGAAAGGAAAAGGCCGGGGGAGGTACCGTGCGCTTCCGTCTTCGGCTGCGACTTCAGGCCAATGTCCCCCTCGTAGGTGCCGAAATGTGCCATATGAAATCCCCTCGCGATTGTTGCAGAGGTATCGTTAGGTCGGCCGAAAATATAATAAAAACCGTTTATTTAAGTGGAAACCATCGATTTTGGCGAATGATAAGGCCGCGGTGACAATAATAGGGGGGCGCAGTCAAATCCGAACAGCGGTTTCTTCTTTCGCAGTGCGGATCACCATCATTGTGAAAAATCTGGCAACATTGGTCTGATCGCGGAATAACCTATCGCAAAGCGCATCAAATTCTTCCATGTCGCGCAGGTTTAGCATCAAAACGACGTCGGTCTCGCCTGTAACAGCATAGGCTTGTGATACAGCGTCCTCGGTCACTGCGAGTTCCAGAAAGCGGCGCATGTGCTGCTCGCCATGAAGTTTGAGTTCGACAGTGACCAGCGCCTTCAGCCCCCGCCCCGTTTTGGCAGGGTTCAAGATCGCGACAATCCGGTCGATGATTCCGGTCTTGTGCAGCCGTCGAACCCGCCGAAGACAGCTAGAGGGAGATAATCCGACCTCTTCTGCCACGCTGACGTTCGACCGTGACGCATCACGCTGCAAAAGGTTCAAAATCTTCCTGTCGAGTTGATCCATGCATCCACCTCTTATTCGGTCCAATTTGCAATAAAATTGCACGATAATGCAATATTTGACCACACCAGCGATAGGGGACGCAGTAGAAGGGCCGGGATCATGTTATAGGAATTCTTCGATGCCAATCCTCCGCGCCGCTTACGTTAAGACCTTAGAAGCACTGGAAATATACTGGGTGCTACTCCGAGTTATGGTTCCGATCACAATCATCACGGAACTGCTGTCCCGCATGGGGGTGATTGAGGCGATCGCCCCTGCATTCGCGCCAGTGATGAGCCTAGTCGGGCTGCCGCCCGAGCTTGGCTTGGCATGGTTGAGCGGGATGCTGGTCGGCATCTGGGGTGCGGTTCCTCTGCTCTTTGTTCTTGTTCCGATGGACAGCTTGAGCGTGGCCGATGTGACAGTGTTCTCGGCACTGCTTCTTTTTGCGCACGCTTTGCCGATTGAGCAGAAGATCATTCAGCAGGCCGGGCCTCGAATGCTAACAACCACGGCTTTGCGCATCTGCGGCGGGTTGCTCTATGCCTTCTTGCTGCACAATTTTCTGGTTGCCACTGGCTGGCTTTCTGAGCCGGTGAACCCTGCTTGGATTCCGATGAACGCGACTCCGGATTGGGTCGGTTTTTTCATAGGCCTTCTTGAGGCGATGGTTACCATGCTCTTCATCCTTCTCGCGTTAACTTGGGGCCTTGAGATACTGAGGGTCACAGGCATCCTTGGGCTCGTTATGAAAGGACTCGCGCCTTTGTTGCAGTTGGCCGGGATACGCGGTGAGGCAGGGCATTTGACGGCGGTCGGCCTCTTCTTGGGGATTTCTTATGGCGGAGGCCTCCTCATTCGGGAAGCACGGTCGGGCTTGGTCTCGCCCCGCCAGATTTTCATCTCATGTGTGTTCATGGGGTTTGCACATAGTGTCATCGAGGATACCCTGATTATGGTTGCCCTTGGTGCGGACCTTAGTGCCGTGCTCGGGGGGCGGGTCATTTTTGCGGTTGTTGCGACAGCTGCAATTGCCGGGCTCCTTCGCGTCATCTCGGACGAGGCGTTTTCGAAGTGGGCATTCAAAACGTCAGGCCCGCATTCAGCTGTCCAACAAGGAGCGTAGTGATGGCCGCCCTGACTGCGGGGCAAGCCGTCGATTAGCCTCCTGACTTTCCCTAAAGGGGGCGAGTTGGCTTCAAAGGAGCGATAGAAATGAGAAAGGCCATATGGCTGATTGTAGGTGTAGTCGGATTGGGAGGCGCAATGGCCTCCTGCTCCAATAGCCAACGTCTCCTTTGCTTTAACCCAACCGGTTATTGTGGGGGCAGTAGCACGCCAGACCCCGATCGCATCGGAGGTCCTGCTTGGTTTCTCTGGCAATCCAGCGCCGAGGAAAGAATGGCCTATTACCGAAAGGAATGCGCGACCGGTAGTTTGCCGATGGCATCCAATGATGTGACCACATGTGCCCTAGAGCGGATAGAATCTCAGGCTCATTCAAATTGCGTTCAGTATTATCTGCCTCCAACCAGACCTAAGGATGCAGCAGAGGAAGCGCAGCGAGACAGACATTTTGAAAACTGCAAGCGGGAGGTTTTGGGGCAGCACGGGATATAAAAAACCACCATGAAGCCTCAGAATCGTTTGCCCGACCGTTTGGCTTCCAAGGCAGTATTGGGTTCCCACCTTCGTATATTTTACAGTTCCCGATTGTAGGAAAGAACGGGCACTTCATTTGTGAACCCACCATGGAAGTCAGCTAGGTAAAGCGTGCCGGTCAAAAGCGTTGACAATCTAGGGCGGCACGGTAGGCTTTTTCTATGGTTAAGTATGATAATCATTTCCGGTTTTTGCTTCTGAACCGCCCCCATCCCCGGGTGGCGCACGCTTAGGCGTATCTAAAACCCCCGGGGCCATCTCAAACGTTTCATTGAGACTGCGATCCTTCCCGGGGGACCATCATGTACAGCACCAATCCGACGCATATGCCTACGGGCAATGCCTATCGACCATCCTTCAAATGCCCGCCGCTCAAGGGCAGATTCTATCTGACACGCGCTGACCGGATCGGAGTTGAGCGCTTGCTAAGCCTTGGGCTTACGGAGGAATGCCGGAACCCGACGCTGATCGAGGGCTTCCTGCGACACAAGCTGCGCATGGCGCGGCCTGCGCCCCAGCCCACACCAGCCAACCTCGTCGTGGCGGGACGGCTTGTTTCGTTCATTGCCAACGGCGGCAAAGCCCGCAGCGGCATGCTGACCCTGGTGTCCGGCGACGATGCGGGGAGCATCCCCGTGACGTCCTTCTTGGGCGCGACAATGCTGGGCATGCAGAAGCTGCAGAAAGCCCCCCTGCTGCGAGAAGACGGCTGGATCGACACTCTTGTCGTGCTGGACGTCTGTGGCGCTTAAATGCGCGCGGCCTTGACCATCCATAATTTACCCATTTTGAAGGAGCTTTACATGTCCAAACCATCCAAACCACGCAGAAGCCCCCGTAAGCCTAAGATTGTGCTTAGCAGCACCCGGCTGGTCGAGCTTGAAGCGCTGTCCGAAGGGATGATGCGCCGCAATCCGGAGTTGGCTGAGCAACTGGTCGAAGAACTGGGGCGCGCGCGCATTGTCTCTCCGCAGCGCCTGCGTGCTTATGTCGTCGATTTGGGACGCGAGGTGACATACCATGACGCGGCGACTGGCAAAGACCATACAGTCACTTTGGTCCTGCCACAGGAGGCTGATATCTCTAAGGGTTTCGTTTCGGTCATAACCCCCATCGGCATCGCGCTCATCGGCCTGGCAGAAGGCGCTGTGTTCCATTGGGAAACACGCGACGGGCAGCGGCGTGAGTTAAAGATCCTCAAGGTCGCACCCTTCGAGAATGAGACCTTGCAGAGTGCGTAATATGAGAGAGCCAAACACAAGGGTGCGTAAAAACCATGCGCAGCCCGGGGGGTGTCAACCTATGCCGTGAAAACGCATGGCGCGCCCTCCGGGAACGAACCCGCCGCTTCAGCGGCACTGCTTTTTTCGCTCGGAGATACACCATGAATCGTCACTTGCCTTCCCGATGCCCTTCCTGTGCTGTTTCCATCCCGCGTGCCGCGGCTAGGCGCTGCACCAGTTGCAGCACGCAGTTCGCGCAAACGTTGCCAAACAAATCAGTGAAATGTCGGCGCTGCGACACGCCGATCCCACTGCAGGGGGCTTCTGCGCTCACCTGTGCCAGTTGTCGGACGCACCGGCCCCCTCGACTAGCAGCCTAAATGAGTGCGCAGTATCTAACTTATTGTTCGGAGTAATGAAGGGAGCATCTTATGCGATTCACCCGAAGAAATTGGAATGAGCCCAGCTCCTGCGCCGGTCACGACTATGGTTCGGCCCTTGAGGCGAATTTGTTGATTTGCGATTGCGCAGGTCATGGCTGATCACTAGCTTTCTCTAGCATATCCCAGAGAAAAAAATTTTTAGCCGGCATAGCAATATGCAGGCCAATACAGAGCCGATGGTCTCCCAGGACTTCGACTACGCGACACTTTCCGGCGTGCCCAGGGGTCTGCTAAGCGGAGAAAACGGACCTTTACATAGGTCCTAACAAAGACTCCTTCGATAGATGTCCAATGCGTGTTTTACGCGTAGTTCCGTTCGGCGTTGTCTGGGACTGCACTTCCCATAACATTAGAAACGTTCTAATGTGCGAGGGCAAGATTGAGGGCATCTGGTACTGAGCAGGCCCCTGCGCGTAAAGACCATTGTTGAGATCAAGGCGTATCATGGATCCTGTCATCGCTGTATTTGTTGCTGCACTCGTTACGGCGCTCGCAACTGGGCTTGGTCCTCTGCCATTTCTGATCTGGGGCAGCATGTCGCCCAAAGCCATCTCAATTTGCAATGGCATCGCGGCAGGTCTGATGATCGCAGCCAGCTTCAGCCTGCTCCAGGAAGGGGCAGACTTAAGTCCCATTCGCACCATCTTCGGATTGATTGGAGGTTTGTTGTTCATCGCGCTTAGTCACAAGCTCATCGAGCGCAAAGAAGACTTCCACATTGGGGCCATCAAGGGCGCAGATGCCATTAAGATGCTCATGATTGTCGGGATCATGACTTTGCATTCTGCTGCTGAGGGTGTGGGCGTCGGAGTAGCGTTCGCAGGTGAAGATAATTTGGGCGAGTTCATTACTGCCGCCATCGCTGTTCACAATATCCCAGAGGGTCTTGCCATAGCGCTTGTACTGGTACCAAGGGGAGCCAGGGTCTGGCAGGCAATGGGCTGGAGCGTTTTCTCAAGCTTGCCTCAGCCGATCTTGGCTGTTCCCTCCTTCATGTTTGTTACCTTCTTTACGCCTTTCCTACCCGTTGGATTGGGCCTTGCTGCCGGCGCAATGATTTGGATGACACTGTCCGAATTAATCCCTGAAGCATTGGAAAACGCCGCAAGCCCAATGATCGCCAGCGCTGTAACAATGTCGATTGCTGGAATGCTTTTGTTCGAACTCATCTTGCGAGCGCTGTAAGCGAACCATGGTGATCGGGCCTTTTCAGTCTCGCTATCCACAATAAACTGTGCGGCTGCGAGTACCTTTGGCGGGGCGTTTTCGCAGGCAGCTGAAAATATCCACCTGCCAGTACGCGCGTATGGCCCGTAAGTGGAGGACATTGATTGGCCTGGAGGCCCGCCCCTATGGCACGCACTTGATGAGACGAACTAAGGTGAGCCAGAACTAAAAAAGACGGACAACCTGCAGGCAGTCCAGCTGCTGTTGTGTCATACTAAGATGTACAGGACAGATAGATACCTTGACGTTGATCTTGAAGATGCGCTGGCTATATCTGAAGCCAAAGAAATACGAAGGCATGGGCCATCGTCACGGACGGCCCATGTCCCTTCAGATTCATGCAGCTACTGCATTGCCCGCAAGCCTCCTGGGACACTGCAGGAATACGGGCAGAGGTTTCGACCCTGTTGCGATGAATGTCACCATAGATCATCCCCGTTCGCACACTGTGAAGGCCTTCGGCACGGAGCAGGAAAGACAGCGGCCAAAATGGCAGAGATTTGGCCTCGTCTTTTTAGGTCACTCGAAATGGCGGCGCAGCGGGGTCTGCCTAGCTTAGCTGCTGGGCCGCACGCGGTCAGCGGTTTTGTTGGCGAAAGCCTCAAGCCGTTCACGTGCCGCGGGCTGGGTGTTAACGATGCCCCCTACAAAAGCCTCGGCATAGGCGGCGTCCATGCCGGACATATTGTTCATGTGGCTAACGGCTGAACAAATGGCAAAGTTCGTTAGCGGCAGATTCTGCGCAACCTTATCCGCCAGTTCCATCGCCTTGGCAAAGCTACAGCCTTCTTCGGTGATGTATTGTGCAAGGCCCAGATCGACGGCCTCTTGGCCCTGATAGACACGGCCCGTCAGGATCATGTCGATCATGCGATACTTGCCGATCATGTCAGACACCCGGATCGTCGCACCGCCGCCGGTAAAAATCCCGCGCTGGCCTTCGGGCAGCGCGAAATAGGTTCCGGGATCGATCACCCGGACATGCGCAGCACTCGCCAGTTCGAGACCGCCGCCGACAACCGCGCCCTTGAGCGCGGCAATGATCGGAACGCCACCATATTCCATTTTGTTGAAGGCCTCGTGCCAGCGTAGGCAGACGTGCATGAAGTCATCGGGGCTGCGGTCGGCCTTCCAATGTTCGACCAGATCCAAGCCTGCGCAGAAGTGATCGCCAGCGCCTTCCAGCAACACCGCCCTGACGCCGGCCATGCGCGCGCCACTAAAGAAGCGGATTAGCTCTTCGATGGTAACAACGTCCAGCGCGTTGCGCTTCTCAGGGCGGTTCAACGTCACCACATAAAGGCCATTGTCACGCGCTGAAATCGCGAGTCTTTCGTAAGTGCCGGGGTTCACGACGTCATTCATGGGTCAGGTCCTTTCGAGGGATCAATCAGAGAAGGCCGCGTCCAGCGCGCATTGTGCGCCGTGCAGGATGCGGGTTTGTTCGGTGGTGCATTCGGGCAGGATGTGCCGGGCATAGAACTGCGCGGTGGCGATCTTCTGGGCCAGGAACACATTGTCCTGTCCTGCGTCGCGCGCGGTTTGCGCCGCCAGCGCGCCCTTGGCCAGCGCCCAACCTGCCGCTAACGTGCCGGATAGCATCAAGAATGGGACAGAGCCGGCAAAAGTCGCGTCGATATCCTTGCGGCCATTTTCCAGCATCCAGTTCAGAGCGGTTTCGAAAGCATCGCGAGCCTGTGCAAGGCTTGTTCCGATGGCCTGCGCCGCAGCGTCGCCGCTTGCAAGCTTTGCTTCGGTTTCCGCGATCTGAGTAACAAACAAGCGGGCGGTTGCACCCCCGTCCCGCATTACCTTCCGCCCAAGTAGATCATTTGCCTGAATGGCTGTGGTGCCTTCGTAAATCGGCAGGATCCGGGCGTCGCGGTAGTGCTGTGCGGCGCCGGTTTCTTCAATAAAGCCCATTCCACCATGGATTTGCACACCCAGAGAAGTGACCTCGACCGCGCGTTCGGTGCAGAAACCCTTAACCAAGGGGACCATGAATTCGGCCAACGCGGCCAACTCCGGATTCTCCCGGTGGTGCGCGATATCCAGCAGCCCCGCGGTCGACGCCGCCATGGCCCGCCCGCCTTCTGTGAGACTCCGCATCCGCAAAAGCATACGGCGGACATCCGGGTGTTCGATGATCGGTACGGCACCCTTGCATTGACCGTTCACCGGGCGGCTCTGAACGCGGTCGCGTGCATAGGCCAGAGCACGCTGATAGGCTCGTTCAGCGATCGCAACCCCTTGCACACCTACCGAGAAACGCGCCGCGTTCATCATGATGAACATGTATTCCAGCCCGCTATTTTCTGCGCCGATCAGGAACCCGGTGGCGTCGTCGTATTCCAGCACAGCCGTCGGGCTGGCGCGCACACCCAGTTTGTGTTCGATGCTTACGCAGTTGACCGCGTTCGCGGCCCCCGGCGTCCCGTCCGGCCCCACCAGTTTCTGTGGCACGATGAAGAGGCTCAACCCCTTTGGCCCGGCTGGCGCATCAGCTGTGCGCGCCAGCACGAGGTGAATGATATTCTCGGTCAAATCATGGGCGCCATAGGTGATGAAAATCTTCGTACCCGAGATGCCATAGGTGCCGTCCGCGCGCTGAACCGCCTTTGTCGCGACCCGGCCCAGATCACTCCCCGCCTGCGGTTCGGTCAGGTTCATCGTGCCGGACCAGCGCCCTTCGATCAGCGGCGCGAGGTAGGTGACCTTCTGGTCCTCCGAACCGGTCAGCAGCAGCGCCTCGATCGCCCCGTCTGTCAGCAGCGGACAAAGGCCGAAGCTCATGTCGGCTGCATTCAGCATCTCTACCGCCGCCGCGCCAACGGCACGCGGCAGTCCGATGCCGCCATATTGCACGGGATGAGGCAACGCCTGCCAGCCCATTTCGACAAACTGGTCATAGGCCTGCACGTAACCTTCAGGCATGGTCACATTGCCATTATAGAACCGAGCGCTCTGTGTGTCCCCGACCTGAGACAATGGCGCGATTTGTTCGGCGCAAAACCGGGCATAGCTCTCCAGCGCTGCGCGCATGTCCGACAGCTCGCATTCGGAATACACCTCCAGCGCGGACACCGTTTTCCAATGGGACAAGTGTTCGATGCAGAACATTAAATCCTGCACGGGCGGCTGATAAGACATACCTGACTCTCCGACGGAAACTATGACTCTCCGTCATTTAGCCGCTAAATTGCTCGCCAATAAGCTCATTTCTTGCCAATTCATTATCCGATCACGCCACGAAAGGCCTTCTCATGACCAGTCATGACCCCATTACTTTGACGACGGTTTCAGCGGGCTTTATAGGTGACTGGCTTGATGCGCTCAAAACCCGATGCACGCCAGATGCACTGGCCTCGCTGTTGGAGCGTTCCGGCCTGCAAACCGGCGAAATGGCGCCCACTCAGCGCGTCACCCTCGAAGAGATCGCCCGGCTGTATCAGCTTGCCGCGCCCGAGATCGGCGATGAGATGATGGGCCTCTGGAGCCGCCCGATCCGGCCCCGCACCCTGCAACATCTTGTCACTGTGCAGCGTGAGGCGAAAAGCCTGGTCTCGGCGCTGTATCGGTTTTCGACGTTTTGGAACCTGCTCTTGGATGATTTCCATCTGGACCTGCGCAACGGCTCGGAGGAGGTGGAACTCTCCTTGGTGCCATATTCGCCGGAAACACCACCGCAGCGATTTGGTCACATGCTTATATTGAAGTTGGCGCATGGGCTCCTGTCCTGGCTCGATGGATCGGAAACGGCCGTGAAAGCGGTTCGCTTTGCTTTCGCCCGCCCTGATTTCGCCGCAGATTACGCAGTCGTTTTTCCTTGCCCGGTGGAATTCGACGCTCCGCAAACCAGCATTCTTTTTGATCCAAGCCAATTCAACAGTCCAGTTGCCCGCAGCCGAGCGGAGGCATCCGAGTTTCTTGAGCGTGCGCCGATCGATTGGATCTTTACCGGCTCGCGCGTACATACATCCAGCCTGCGCGTCCGCGCTTTTCTCTACGGCGAAACCTGGCAGAACTGCCAACTTCCCGATGCGGCCCGCGCGCTGAAAATCACGCCCCGTACGCTAAACCGAAGGTTGAAAGCGGAGGGGACATCGTTTCAAGAAATAAAGAACGCTCTGCGCCGTGACATCGCCATCCGCGCGCTCCAGCAAACCACGGACAGCATCGAACAGATCGCCTTTGAAACCGGCTTTTCTGCACCGTCGAACTTCCACCGGGCTTTCCACAAATGGACCAACCGGACACCCGGATCGTACAGATTTTTGGGTCGGGGGGGCGAACATCGAAATCTGTTCACGGCCGATCTGATCCAGCGCCTTTGAAGCTGCCTCTATAGGCCTGAACTAGCGCTGGCATTCGTGTCGCAAAGTGCATTTCCGAGGTACCTTACGTTTTCAGATGGTCGCGTTCGCTGAAATAGACAATCTTAATCGGTCGCTTCAGCGTAAGGCAGACTTCTTCGCCGATTCCGCTCCCTTTTGGCACGTTGCGAAGTCATGCTCGGGGGAATCGAGCAGCAATGCTTCGATTGTGGCAATGCCGACCTTCTTGATCTCCATCATGACAGCCTGCGCACGTGCGGAGGTCGCTCGCTGTAATGTCGGGAGAGCGTTTGTCGCCCTGTGTCGATCACAAAGGGGTGTCAGGGTGCCCTTGGCCAATCCTAAACCCGATCCGTAGCAGTTTGGCCTCAACTGACAGTTTGTCAAATGACCTGTTATGCGGCTCCCGAGGTCTTGCGTCTTGCTGCACTAGGCTCAGGGAGACTGTTGCTGTTTTTGAGTTCGAGTATGCCGCGCAAATCGCCGTTCAAGCATCACCGCTTTACACGTGAAATCATCCTATGTGCTATACACTGGTATCTGCGATATCCACTGTCTTTCCAAGATGTAGTCGAACTATTGGAAGAGCGCGGCGTAATAGTCGACCGATCGACCGTTTATCGATGAGTCCAGAAGTTTGGCCCGGAACTGACCAAGCGAACCGAGAAAAGTCTGCGCCGGGCTAGTGTCGACTGGCATGTCGATGAGACCTACACCCGCGTCGGCGGCAAATGGCGCTATCTGTGGAGGGCTGTCGATGCAAACGGTCAGATGATCGACTTCCGCCTGACTGCGCGGCGAGATGCCAAGGCGGCTAGGGCCTTTCTTAACAAAGTGATTGAGCGTGTAAGGCTCCATCGCCCGGTCACCATCATCACAGATAAAGCTCCGACCTATCGACGTGTCATCCGGGAGATCAATTGTCGCTATGACCCACATTTTGACAGCATCCGGCATATCGACAAGAAGTGGCGCAACAACCTCATCGAAAGCGATCACGCGGCCATGAAACGGATCCTTGGATACCGTCAGAGCTTTCGATCCTTGCGATCGGCCAAGGCGGCCCTAAGCGGGCTCGAGACGATACGAACGATCAAACGCGGTCATATCCATCACAGACAACCAAGAGTTACGGGCGAGATCGCTTTCATTGACGGACTGTTCGACCCCGCCGCTGCATAGCACTGGCTCCAATGTCGGCATCCGTGCGGCCGTAGGCAACTAACGCAACAGTCTCCTTCAAGGGGGCGAGTGGGCTTCAAAAGGAGGGTAAGGAGGGTCATGTCCCAGGGAGAGGTGTAACTTCTGGTAGCGCTTTTGGTGGCGTCCGCGCCCTTCATGAGGCGCCGTAGG
>NZ_JBIFFS010000017.1:0-12985 GCF_043557255.1 Sulfitobacter sp. 1A13353
TAGTGGGTTCCCATTCTTCATACTCCATGCAACTCTCTGTATTCGTACAGAATTTGCACTTCGTTTGTGAATCCACCCGGCTACATACGCGAAACGTATAATATGAATTATGTAAAAATGTGCGGCGGGCGACAGCACAAACCACAACATTACTCCATCAATACCTCAAAAGGACCTGGTCCCACACCACCCGCGGCGGCGCTCTACTCACCCCCGGCGCAGGCACAACCTGCACCGGGGGTCTCAAAAAAGAGCGCCCAATTAGTCGAGCACCTCATAATTGATCGCTTCTCCCTCAAGGCGCTGCCCACGGCCAGCCGAATACCAGCGCCGCTCTTCCAACTTCCGGGCCCGGCGCAAGTCGCGCGCACTCAGTGCCTCACGCCGCCACGTCCCGTCCCAGACCTCATCCGCCACCCAAGCATCACGGGCCCGGCGCGTCTTGAAACGCAAGACATCGCCCGGGAAATAGTCGATGGTGCCGTTATTGGATTCAAAGATGACATTGATACCCCAATCGCAATACCGTGCATAATAGTGACGTTTCTTCTTGATCCGCTCTTTGCTCATAAGTGCCTCCCAGCCTGCCGGTGTTCACCCGGCTCATTCACGTTGTCCTTATAGACTAAGGGGCAATCCGCGCGTTACAATGTGCGCTGGTAGGTTATCCACATATCTTAGCAGAAAAAGATCCGCCACCTGCGAAAAGCGTCGAAGGGGCCGAGCCACCTCTCCCGGAACATATGATCGGACTAAAGGTACGGTGTTGATTGTCACTGCTATCTTCAATCCGTAGTCCCCTGCCCGTTCAGCGGCCCCAATGTACGGATGTAGAGAGACAGTTTGGCCTTACGCTAGCCCTCCCTTTAGTTGGCAATGGTGACAAACCTTCTAGCAGGTGGGGAGGGATTACGGTGTATCAGAGCGGGGATATCGCAGGTACGGATAGAGGCAAAACGGGTTAGCCGATAGCCCTTATTCATATGGCTGAAACAGTTATCAAGACATAGAGTAATATAATATGGCAACCACCCCCCCTCACACAGGATCAAATACTATCGCAACTGAATGCTCTACAATCTGCAAATTCCCCTATTAGCTTGCCGGGTAGAGGTAAGGGTTACGACCTTGCTTCCCACAATCTCTTACCGAAGGTGGACGGATCAAAGCCCTATAAGAAGAAGGTGAAGCAAGCTGCTAAAGACCTATACGATCTGCTCCGTAAAGATGCAGATGTGTTGGCCAGTGTCGGTAAGCCAGTTGTGGTTAATGACAAGCCAAGGGCTGTTTTGACTGCATTCACACCCAAAAACCGTGAATCCTATCTGCTCGCCCTAGAGCATATCCTTCATAGCCTATTGTATATCGCCTCCCATCTTTCTAAGCACCTGCGCTACATCGGCATCCCGTTAAACCAAGATGGCTACGGGCAAGCTGCCGCGTACAAAAACATCAGTTTCCCCGCTGTTCAAAGGGTGGTTTATGCCCTCCATCTTTTCCAGTTTGGCGGTAGGCCGTTCTTGGGCATCATTCCCGGCATATATGATCGCACAAAACAGGTGGGACAGGTTACCCGTATTGAAGCCTCTCGCCCTGCGTTGGATTGGTTAACCCAGAAGGGCCTGATCCTCCCTGATCATCCAAACACCCCAGAACAGATATATGCGCCTGTACCAGTCCATCTGAGGTTGAAGCCGACTGGTTAGAAGCTATCCCAGCCTGGGGAACCAATGGATAGACCACAGCAAGGTACCGAGATGGTTCTCGCCTGTATCTTTAGCTCTTTTGAAGAAAGCCAAGCTTAGCCTGCCCCTGCCCAACTATGCTGTCTACGTTGACCACTGGAGCTGGTCGGAAAAGCGGTCCAAGCTCATGGCGACCCGAAGAGCTGAACTCTACCGCAGCTTCAGCGGGGATGATGGCAGGGGTGGTCCAGGTCGGATATACGGCCATTGGGTTCAGATGCTGCCCGCTGAAGCCCGAAAACACCTGACCTTCCGCAATCAGCCCTCCGTAGAGCTAGGCTATTCCTCTATGCAGTTGGCCCTGCTCTACCATCTTCATGGCATTCCGATGCCAAAGGGCGAGCTGTACGAGATTCCTGGGACACGCTGGCCACGGAAAGCCTGTAAAGCCGTGCTGCGAATCTCCGTAGGCAGTAGCAGCAAGACCCAAACCGTGAAGTCACTGGCTAACGAACTCTTGGCAATGCGACTGAAAGCAGGAAGAGCCGACGAACTCTACGAAGCATTCTGGGATAACCATGCAGCTGTCCGGCCCCATAGCATTGGATCAGATACTCCATGGGAAGAACTGCAGGCACTTGAAGCCGAAATTGCCCTGAAGGTGCTTTGCTATCTAGCCGAGCTAGACATCCCCGCTGTCCCAATCCATAACAGCTTTATCGTACCGGCCAAGTATGAGGCCGAATGCCATGAGGCTATGCAGAAAGGCTTTGCGGATTGCGCCCCTGGCATCTCCGTCCCCAACTGCGTTGATATGGCAGCCTTCTGATACGTTGGCTAACTTGAGGATTGGCTCTTTAGCACCAGTAACTGTACATATGACATGCGCTCGATCAACAGCTTCATCTATGCTCTGCGCATGGGTAACCCTCAGTTCTTTAGCGAGCTCGGCTCCATTAGAACGAGCCCAAAGGACCAATTTAGCGGTCGGATAGAGATGCCGCATTGCCACTTCGCGCCATCGGGCTCGATGGCACGCGCGCATCATCATCGGTGCGTTTCAGTTAAGGCAATGATACAATCGCCGATGACATCCAAGAGGCAACGGCGTTAATCAAAAGTGCTGTACGCGACTTGATAAATAGCGGCATTTGAAGGCGGACTAATCGCACAAGGCTGGCGTCGGAACATTGCGGGGCGTCAGGTGGCTATCAGCACCAAATCAAGGAGCTATTGAGCGCCATGCGGGCCATCCTCTTCGAGATAGCCGGCGCACATCAGCCGTTTTGGCTCTTTCGCCCTGCTTCGTCAGAGCCGTTCGTAACCCCTCCCATCCCTGCTTTGCTGGTGAATCAAGGACCCCTACCCTATGACAGTTCTTCCAGGATGGGCACTGTCTTCATGTGGGTTTTGACGGCTAATCTGACGTCATCAGTCATCGGCAGGTTCGCCGCTTCCGCTTCCCAATGCCCCCGAAAGAGCTGAACGGTCTCTTTGGCAGCGTCGATCACCATCTTCTTCGGGATCGATGCTTTCACGGCAAGGTGGGTCAGTTCATCGACCGAGAATGCCGAGAACACCTTCGCACGGCTGATCTTCATGTTGGTGGCATCGCCTGGAAGATAGGGCACCGTCGCCACAAAATCATAGGCGGGCGCGAGCGAGATATGACTCCTATCTGGATAGATCAGGGACCAGTTCTTCATATGCATGTCGGCGTTACCGATCAGCATGTTGAAGGTCAGGCGCCGAACATATTCGATGATGTCGGCATCATTTCCTTCGGCGGCGATCACCTGGGCGATGTTGCGGAATGTGCCATTGCCGTATTTGTCTTCGGGATAGAGCCCATAGACCTGCGCAAAATCCTCGATATGCAGGCGCGACCCGTCGGATAGCCGATCAAACCGCTCGATCACGAAGGCATGGTTGCCGATCTTATCGATACCTTCGGGCAAGTTCTTAATCGCATCGATACTGACTAGATCGATGGCAGGGACGTTCATCCCGATAAGGCTTGCCAGCTTCATCATTGAGAATTCATTTTCAGGGACCCCTGCGAATTCTCGTGAAGGTAACTTTACGATCCAGGAGCCCCCAACACCGGAGGCGGGAATGGTCAGCCCGCCACTTGCTTCCATCACGGCAGAGAACTTGAGCTGAACCCCAGCCAGCGAAAACCGCAAAGCATTCTCTCGCGGATCATCACCTTGATCATCGCTTCCATTGACACCGGCCGGGGGCCATGCCTCACCATCGGCAGGGGTGATTGTGATCGCGCCGGGCAAATCACGGCCAAGCGCCCAGAGCAGAAAAAATTCACGTTCGGAATGCACGCCCGTCTGTTCGGCCAGATATTTGCGCAGATGGCCCTCGGGAAGAAGGTTTGAGAAGAAGGGCATGACCCGTTTCTGATAGGGCCGAAAATCCGCATACAGCTCCCCAAACTCATCCTTAAAGGCGAGACCAAGTGTCAGCCTGTCAGGATCGGCGATGTATTCGTCGGTGAAGGCAAAGATGGTGCGATCGCCGCCGAGATTGGTTAGCGTGCCAATGGTCTTGCCATACAGGTTTACGTTCAGCACGGAGACATTACTCATTGCTGTCTCCATCAAGGCGATAGGCAGGACGCGGCAAGCGCGTCCGCTTTTCATCGACCATGCCATGGGCGAGTGCGTTGCGGAAACTGTTCATCCGCTTTGACGCTTCCTGCAGCGCTACAACGCCATCCGCGTTCTCCACGGCGTTGAGCGCTTCACGTATGCTGCGCAATGAGTCGGTGTTCCGGATCAGGTTCTCGAACTGTTGCATCTCACGAAACTGCCGCTGCAGGTTTTCGAAGACGGGACTATCAATCTTGAGGGACCGGATGTGGTCAAGCTGCTTGGCGAGCCGGGCAATCTCTCTACGTGCCTCCGGCGTTGCCTTCGGCACGTCGTTTACGCTGCGGGTGATCGTTCTGACGGCAGACGCGGCCTTGCGCGGCACAAGCGCTAACTCCAGATCAAGGGCGTTCGCGATGGCGGTAAGGCTTGAGACTGTCAGGTTCACAGCGCCACTCTCGATCTTGGAGATATGCGATTGCGGCACACCTGCACGGGCGCTCAGCGCGCGCTGGCTCAGCCCCTTCCTTTCGCGCGCAGCCTTTAGTGTCGCCGCCAGTTTCTCACTCTCATAGCTCATCTCGATATATTCCTGAACATCAAACAGTTTCTTTGATCTATTTTAGAGTATCATGCGGTTCTAAGAGCTTCAATAAGCGATCTATCTGAACACATCACAAGACAACCTCGAACAACTATCATAGATCAATCCGTGCCGCGATGAACCCGGTGTGCGGCCCACCATACGACCACCTGGTGATCCCGTGATGCTTTTAGCCCATTTAACGCGCCGGTACCCATAGCCACCCCCGTCCGCGTCCTTGCTTTAGGATTTTGCCTTTCAAGCGCTGCTTCCAGCTCTGCCTATTCTCGTGACCATTGTCATCATCACCGCCACGATCATCATCGCCATAGGCATAATCACCGGTCTCCTCATTACTGAAGTCACGCTAAAATATGTGTCCTTTAAGAAGGCGCGGTTCGTGTGCATGGAGTGTAATGCTCTAACGGCATTCAAACCTCTCGCCTTGGCTGCAGCACGTAGCTGCTCCTGCCGCATTAGCCGCGAAAAAATTTCAATGGCAGCTAACCGCGGCGCCTGCACGTCGTCCAACCCTCACTAGAATCCCCAAAACCACTCTGTTACTTCGGATTTCTTTCCTTACGGCGGCATCCAGTGCCTTTTATGTGGATAACGGCTGCGCGGGCATATCTACAGCAAATCTGGGCGCGTAACCTTTTGTCATGGAAAGTTAGAAAGGACAAAATCATGACAACCATTAGCTGCACGTCCCCTGCGGAAATCAAGAAAGACCTCTCCAAGCTGGCGAAGGAACTGGGATACACCGATGAAGAGATTACGGCCGGCATTGAGTACGCTGACCGCGCCAAGCGCCGCAGCCACCCTCCTGGGGAATGGGACAAAGCTGGCCGCTTTTACGCGCACGAACAAACCAATTCAGTGCTCTGCTGCCGCAACCCTAGCCGCGCATGGCCCCACTCCCAGATGCTGACCGCACGGACCGCAGCCCATTGCGCCGAAGTCTATAAGGCAGACAATACGACACATGTTCGCCGCATTGGTACTGCGTATAACAAACTACTCGATGGCTGCGAAAATGACGCCGTGGTTCGCCTTCTTACGAAGGGGGTGCGTATGCGCAAAGCAGCGATGAAGGCTCTTTCGTAAATGTAAGCTAAAAGGCGGCACCCGTCTTTACAGCTTCGACCTCTGCATCGTCAAATTGTGCAGCACGCGCCTCGTCCCAGTACGAGGCCAACGTCAAATGATTATGCGGTGGAACACCATATCGCAGGCGGTGCTACCGGTATGAGGCGGGGCATGAATACGCTGGCACTACAGGTGCAAGAAGGGCTCGGCCGTGATCCCCATGCGGGTGAGATATTTTGCTTCCTGGGCCGTAAAGGCAATCTGGTCAAGATCCTGTGGCATGACGGGGTGGGTATGTCGCTCTATTTGAAGCGCTTGGAGGCAGGTAAGTTCATCTGGCCGGTGAGCCGGTCGGGCGAAGCGGTGCAGATCTCGGCGGCGTAGTTGGATTATCTTCTGGAGGGCATCGACTGGCGTAACCCACGCTGGGCACAACGCCCTGCACAGGCTGGTTAATTTGCGCCAGGTAGCCTGTTTTTATTGGTGCCTCGCGGCTTCGGCTGGTAAATATTGGTCATGTCTGATGCCGCCTCCGAACTCGCTAGATTACGCGCTGCCCTAGCCGCCGCAGGGGCCCGTGCAGATGTGGCGGAAAGCGAGCTGGCGCAGGCCCGCGCGGTTGTCTCCTGCTCAGAAGCGACGATCCAAGAGCTCAAGCTTGAGATCGCCAAACTGCGCCGTGACAAATACGGTATCTCGTCAGCACGACGCGCCCGGCTGATCGATCAACTGGAACTGCAGCTTGAAGAGATGGAAGCGGCGGCCACCGATGATGCCTTAGCCGCAGATCAGGCAAGCGAGAAAGCCAGCACGGTGCGCGCCTTCACGCGCCGCCATCCGGTGCGCAACCCGTTCCCCGATCACCTGTCGCGCGAACGGGTCGTCGTCGAAGCACCGGTCGCCTGCACTTGCTGTGGCTCGGACCGGATCGTGAAGATGGGCGAGGACATCACCGAGACGCTGGAGGTGATCCCACGTCAGTGGAAGGTGATCCAGACCGTGCGCGAGAAGTTCACTCGCCGAGCCTGCGAGAAGATCAGTCAGCCGCCGGCGCCGTTCCATGCGATTCCGCGCGGATGGGCCGGGCCCAGCCTGATCGCAAAGCTAATCCTCGAGAAATATGGTCAGCACCAGCCGTTGAACCGGCAGGCCGAGCGGTTCGCCCGTGAAGGTGTAGAGCTGAGCCTGTACACCCTGGCGGACCGGCTCTGGACCTATGTCCGTGATGACCGCCCCTGGAATGGCGGCGCGCCGCCGGCCGCGTTCTTCCGGTTCTCCCGAGATCGCGCGGCAACCAACCCCAATCAGCATCTGGCTGGATGGCAAGGTGTGCTGCAAGCGGACGCCTATGGTGGGTACAACGACCTCTATCGAAAGGACCGAGACACGGGGCCCGTGACCAGCGCGCTGTGCTGGTCGCATGCGCGCCGGAAGTTCTTCGAACTGGCCGACATCGCGGGCAACGTCCGCGAGGGCAAACCTGCCCATCAGATCTCGCCGGTCGCACTGGAAGCGGTAAAACGGATCGATGCCATCTTCGACATCGAGCGCGAGATCAATGGGCTGGATGCTGATGCCCGGCTCGCCGCCCGACAGAACCTGTCCCTCCCCCTGGTGAACGGCCTCCACGACTGGCTGCAGGAAGAGCGCGCGAAACTGTCCAGGCACAACAAGGTGGCCAAGGCGATCAACTACATGTTTGAGAAGCGTGGCCGTTGGCAGGCCTTCACGGCATTCCTCGAGGACGGGCGTATCTGTCTGACAAATAATGCGGCCGAACGCGCCTTACGTGGCGTGGCACTGGGCAGAAAGTCGTGGCTCGCCGATCTTCTCGCGCGGCTGCCCGACTTGCCCGTCTCGCGCGTGCATGAACTTCTGCTTTGGAACTGGAAAGCCCTATCCCTTCCACAAGCAGCGTAACCATGCAGCTGAACAAAGGTAAGCCTTCGGCGAAGGCCGTGGGGGCGCCGTATTGATCAGATGCGTTTGGCTGCGGCTTTTGGTTTACGCGGCTTCGGGGCCCATTTTTTGGCGAGACGCTCGAAGTTATCAAGGATGCGACCGATCTCTGCCTCATCCGGGTCGAACTGTCCCCCATACCATTCCAGCATCTGGCTGTGTTCTTCGTGCTTGGGGTCAGCTATGGCATCGAGGAAGTCAGCGTAGCCGGAGAAGCCGCCCACATCCTCCGGAGGGCAAGCACCGATGGCCCTGACCAGGCGTGGATATGCGGCGCCCGCGATAGAGCCATCGATTTTCTCGATCTTGATCACGTGGTGCCAGTTGTCGCCAAAGTCATAGATGTAATGGATGGTCTTGGTTCCCACATCTTCGATCACGTCAAGCAGGCTGGTTTTGCTGGCGGGCATCGGGCCATCGTAAAAACCATCTGGGTCTGGCACGCCCCAGCCGCTGCCGCCGGCCCTGAACTCATACAGGTGACTGTCGGTCCATCCCATGGCAGCCTGGATCACATTATGCAGGCGGTTCAGCTTGATCTTAAGGGGCACATCAAAGCGTCGAAGCACTTGTGGCTCGACATCGGACAATGTGACCTTGAGGCGTGCGACCAGCGTCATGCAGCAATCCTCTTCAATTCCATGGCGGCCTTCCAATTCCAGGGCAACAGTTCTGGTAAGCGTGACACAGGCATATCGGGCAGCCGTGCCAATACGTCTGCCATCCATGCCTGCGGGTCGATGTCGTTCATCTTTGCTGTGACAATGAGGGTATACATGAAGGCTGCCCTGTCGCCACCGCGTTCAGACCCTGCAAAAAGCCACGACTTTCTACCCAGTGCGATCCCTCTGAGCGCCCGTTCGGCGGCATTGTTCGTAAGGCAGAGGCGCCCGTCGTCAAGGAATGCGGTGAAGGCCTCCCAGCGACCTGTGCCCTCGAGCATGTAGTTCATCGCCTTGGCAACTGGGTTGTGCTTTGACATCCGGGCCCGCTCGGCCAGCATCCAACCATACAGATCATTAACCATCGGCGCTACCCACTGCTGGCGGGCTTCATGACGCGCTGCTTCTGACAGGCCGGTGATGTCGCGCTCGGCCGCAAAGATCGCATCGATCCGTGTCACAGCGTCCAGTGCGATTGGCGAGATTTCTTTTGCTACCTTTTTACCCTTGCGGGCTATGGCCTTGATGTCGGCCAGTTCAAAGAACTTGCGCCTTGCGTGGCTCCAACACAGCGCACTACGGACCGGGCCCGGACTACGATCTGCGAGATACAAATCATTGTAGCCGCCATACACGTCCGACTGAAGAACACCGTGCCATTCGGCCAGATGCCGTGTCGGGTGTTCTTTCCGGCGATCTGTTGAGAAGTGGAAGAGTGCGGCAGGTGGCGCACCCCCATCCCACGGTCGATCGTCGCGCACATAGGTCCACAGCCGCGCAGTCTTTGCGCCACCACGCGCCAATAGCGGCACGGTAGTATCGTCACCATGCAAACGGCCAGCATCCAGCACGTGGCGCGCGATTAACGCATGAATGGGGGTCAGCGCCACACAGGCATGACCGATCAGATCAGCCAAGGTGGACAGGCTCAGATCAACTCCCTCCCGTGCAATGCGCTCGGATTGCCGGTTCAACGGTTGATGTTGTCCATACTTGTCGAAGGCGATCATCGCGATCAGTTGCGGCCCGGCCCAACCGCGCGGAATGGCATGGAACGGGGCCGGCGGTTGGCTGATCTTCTCGCAAGCTCGGCAAGTGAACTTCTCGCGGACCGTTTGGATCACCTTCCACTGGCGGGGGATCACCTCCAGCGTCTCGGTGATATCCTCGCCCATCTTCACGATGCGATCTGAACCACAGCAGGAGCAACTGATCGGCGCCTCGACCACCACACGCTCGCGCGGCAGATGGTCTGGAAAGGGTTTGCGCACAGGCTTGCGCCGCGCGAAAGCGCGCACGGAGCTGGTCTTGTCTGTCACAGCGGCCTGTTCAGCTGCTAACGCATCTTCGGTGGCGGCGGCTTCCAGCTCCTCAAGCTGCAATTCCAGCTGATCGATCAGCCGCGCGCGGCGCTCGGAGGAGATACCGTATTTGTCGCGCCGCAGCTTGGCGATCTCCAGCTTCAATTTCTGGATCATTGCATCCGTGCAAGAGGCCAAGGCGCGGGCCTGCGCCAATTCGGTTTCCGCAGCCTGCGCACGGGCGGTCTGCGCGGCAAGTGCAGCGCTTAATCTGGCGATTTCGGAAGCGGCGTCGGACATGGCAAATATTTACCACAGAAGCCGCTAAATACCAATAAAAACAGGCGCTTCAGCACAAATTATCCAGCCGCTTTGGGCCTTTGCGTCCAGCGTGGGTTACGCCAATCGATCCCCTCGTGAAGATAGCCCAACTGCGCCGCAGATATCGCAACAGCCGTCCCGTCTTGGCGCACCGGCCAAATGAACTTCCCCGCCTCAAGACGCTTCAAATATAACGACATGCCCACCCCGTCATGCCAGAGCAGCTTCACCAGGTCACCCTTTCGACCTCTGAAGCAAAAGATCTCGCCCGCATGCGGATCACGCCCAAGCCCCTGTTGCACTGTCAGCGCCAGAGTATTCATGCCTCGGCGCATATCCGTCACACCACCTGCAATCCACACCTTCGTTCCAGCCGGAAACGCGATCATGACCGCACCATCAAGCCGTTAAGTAGCTGCGCAGCAGCCTCCATGTCAAAACCTGACGGGATCGCCACACGACACCGCTTTCCGAGATCAATAGTCATGACAGGAGCTTGCGGCGCTGGCGCAGTGTCAGTGCCATCAGAAGCATCTTCGATCTTCATAACGCGCAAAAATTGCGGGCCAGGACCAAGCAATCCATTCTTATGGCGATAACGCCAATCATAAAGCTGAGACCGCGATACCTCATGGCGTCGCCAAAGCTTTCCTCAACAATACGGATTTTTTCGTCATCAGACCAACGGCGGCGACGGCCGGTATCAGAGACTGACAAAACTTGAATGCGGGGGGTGTCTTCGTGTGCGTCCATAAGGACACTCGATAAACGATCTCACAGCTCAGCAGCCAGACGGCCCTCAGCGGAAGTATACGAACAAAGTGTATTCCGTCAAGACAATCGACCGCGTCGCTGCCGAACTGGGCGAAACCGTTGATCAGATCTTTGATCTCGCCATCGGTATGAAAGCCGAAGATGGTATAATCTGGGTCTACGGACCCGGCGACGACGGTGTCATCGCCTTCACTCCGTTTGGGATCGAAAACCTGCAAGAGCTCGTCGAAATGGACCGTGATCGCGAGCGATAACCCACCTGTAGGATCATGCCCCATAGCGTGGTGTAACTCGCGGCTGGCCGGGCGCTTTCGACGGCCGAGCTGATCAGTCCGTCTGAGTTGCAGGCAGGCTGATGATGGGATCATCGCAGACCGGTGCCAAGGTTTCCAGATGTCGTCATGGGGCGGCCAGGTTCTGATACTCTGGCGCTTTCACATCTCAGTGGAGGATGACATGAAGATTTTCGTTGGTATCGACGTTTCCCTCGCGAGTTCAGCAGTCTGCGTACTCGACGAACGTGGGCAGATCCTGAAGCAAGCGGAGATCGTAAGCGAACCTGAAGCTTACATCTCGTTCTTAAGTGATCTGCCATGGCCCATAGAAGCGATCGGCCTCGAGGCCGGACCACTGTCACAATGGCTCCACCGTGGCTTGAAAGAGGCCGGATTCGAGCTCATTCTGATGGAGACGCGCCAGGTAAAGGCGGTCTTAAAGGGGATGCCCGTCAAGACCGACCGACGCGATGCCGAGGGTATTGCGCGGCTGCTGCGTATGGGCTGGTTCAGGCCGGTCCATTGCAAATCGGTTTCGGCGCAAGAGATGCGCGCTCTTCTTAGCACTCGCAAGGCGGTTCAGAAAGCGTTGCTGGATATCGAGCAGTCTCTCCGGGGAGTGTTGCGCAACTTCGGACTGAAGCTCGGGCCTGTTAGCAAAATCCGCTACGAGGCACGGATCCGCGAAATGGTAACAGGGAACTCTGCGTTGGAGACTGCATCGGCAGCAATCCAGAGGGCCCGAGCAGTACTGCGTAGTGAACTTTCTGCCCTCGAGCGTCGGGTCCTCGCACTCGCACGTCATGACGATGCCTGTAGACTAATGATGACCATGCCTGGGGTCGGCGCCGTAGTCGCCCTAACGGTCCGGTCGGCGATTGATGATCCAACGCGGTTCCACTCGTCGCGCGATATCGGGCCATGGGCCGGTCTGACGCCGCGGAGAGAGCAGTCTGGCGAACGAGACGTTTCTGGACGGATCACAAAAGCGGGTGATACATCATTGCGAACAGCGTTGTTCAACGCGGCGACCGTACTGATGCACCGAGCAAAACCGTGCTGGCTCAAGGCGTGGGGATTACAGGTCCCCAAGCGCCGGGGGCAGAAACGCGCCACCGTGGCGGTCGCAAGACGCATCGGAGTTGTGCTGCACCGCATGTGGCTGGATGGCACGAAATTCAGCATGAAGCGGTGTTCAAACGAAGCCCCAGGTACAGCGGCTACCGCCTGACCTTGCGACACGATCGGTAAGAGGAGGTACAACAGCTCCTGGCAGGATCCAGCCTGCCAAGACGAGGTCCCCACCGGGACGCGGTTCCTGGCAACGCCGGATATGACGCTGCCGCCGAGCAATCCGTTCGAGCGCGTTTTCCAGATAGGCATCCAGGAACCGATCTCACCGACATCATGTAGGTGGCCCTGCGTGCCAACCACGGACGGAAGCATGACACCGGTGTGAGGGCTGAGATTGCAAGTTTCGTTGCTGCCGAAGGAGTATAGAGCAATATGGACGACCTTAAGGGGCGTGCGACGCGGGCTGCGCTCCGAGATTTGCGGTCTCCGCGCCCCCGCGTCTCATATGCTGCAGCCATACTGGTGAACCGCAGCGGAATTTTTGTGCCGATTCCGGCTTGACCACTAAAGCCCCATGACGGAAGCGTCATGTATCGCGCACGCTGCACAGTCCATTCTTCGGTCTGCTCCATGAGGATGGCGCCGACGAGGCGACGTAT
>NZ_JBIFFS010000018.1:0-11406 GCF_043557255.1 Sulfitobacter sp. 1A13353
TCTGTATTCGTACAGAATTTGCACTTCGTTTGTGAATCCACCCGGCTACATACGCGAAACGTATAATATGAATTATGGTATACAGGGCGTCTGGTGAAACACGGGTCCGGCGGATGCACGGCAGCTTTGCCGCGGGTCGTATTCTGAACGCCAAGACAGCGCGGTCGCAATGCCTTGGCGGGATGACCTTTGGCATCGGCATGGCTCTGACCGAAGAGCTGGCCTTTGATCCGCGCGACGGGCATGTGGCGAACCACAACCTCGCCGAGTACCATATCGCGGTGAACGCTGACGTGCCGCAGCTCACGGTGGAACTGTTGGAGGAACGCGACGATTGGGCCAACCCGATGCAGGCCAAGGGCATTGGCGAGTTGGGTATCTGCGGTGCAGCAGCAGCGATTACCAATGCTATATTTAACGCGACCGGCGTTCGGGTACGTGACTATCCTGCGACCTTGGATAAGGTTATCGCCGGAATGTAAGGAGGTCTGCCAAAGGAAGATCGCCGCCTAAGTCTCGGCGATGAAGTCGGTCAAGTTCCGTGCGGAATGCAGGATGCGGATGATTTCCACTCCCGACGCGGCCTCGCGGTAGATCACCAGATGCGCCCGCGTCGCATGTATCCGGACCGGGGGATCAAAGGCGTCACGCAGCCGCGCCATTTCGGGAAAAGCGGCAAGCAGGTCAAAGACGGCAAACAGCCCGTCGGCATAGCGGTCTGCCTGATCCGCGCCCCAAGTGGTCGCTCCGTAGCGCCAAATATCAGCAAGGTCAGACCGGGCAGCGGGGCGAAGTTGCCAACCGCCTTCAGCCCCCATGTTCCGCGCGCATCTGAGCCTTGAATGCAGCAGGGTCGACGGACGTGGCTTCACCACTTTCCAGTCCCACATCAACAGTGGCCTGTATCTCGGCAATCGCTTCCTGCCGTGCGCGATCACGCCGGATCAGGTCCCGCATATAGTCGCTGGTATTCGCATAGCGACCGGTGCGAGATTGCTGCTCTACCCAGTTTTTCATTGGGTCCGGGAGGGAAATGTTCATGGTGCCCATGGGGTTCTCCTTATCTCTCATAATCTATGGCAAACTTTGCCATAGGGCAAGCTTAGCCATCCAACAAAGCGTGATACCGTGACAAACTGATGTTGGACCCGCAAGCGATAATCCCTACATGACGCCCCTCCGCGCGCTTGCGCAACGGGCCACAAAGAGCCGCCAATGCGGCAGCGCAGGCTGGTTCGGCCGTGAGCCGCAGGATATCTTGATAGCTGCGCATCGCCGTGAGCAGGGCGTCATCTTCGACGCGTACAATCTCATCGACATAGCGCTGCGCCACTTCAAAGGAGTAGGGCATCGCAAGCGGGGAAGCGAGGCTGTCTGCGATGGTCGAAATGGTTTCCAGCCGCACCGGAGCACCAGTAGCGAAGCCGCGGTACATGCTATCAGCCCCGAAAGTTTCCACACCGATCACAGTTGCGTCCGGCTTCGCCAGTTTGATTGCCGCGGCCATGCCGCTGATTAACCCGCCCCCGCCCACAGGAACGACGAAGAGGTCGATCTCGGGATGCGCAGCCACGAACTCAGCGCCGCAGGTCGCACTGCCAAGTGTCATATGACAGCCCTCAAACGGGTGCATCATCACACGGCCTTCGCGCGCGGCGCTGTCCTCCATCACAGCAAAAGCTTCGACGATATCTTCGCAGAGCACCACTTCCGCCCCGCTCGCCTGGCAACCTTCGATGCGAAGCGGATCGGCGGCTTTGGGTATGGTGATCTTGGCCGAAACGCCCAGCTTCTGCGCCGCCCAAGCCACCGCTATCGCGTGGTTCCCCCCGCTCGCCGCGACGACGCCGTTTGCTTTCTCTGCTTCGGTCAGCCCGCTGACCCCAAGTACGCTCCGCGCGCTTTGAACGATTCTGCTTGCTGAAATAGCTCCAGTTTGATCGTCCCACTGGCTAGATCGGGCAGAATGGCCTTCCAGCGGCCGGACTGCATTGGAAGCGTCGGTGTCTCGATTAACGTGCCATTGATCGCCGCACGTGCCTCGGAAATATCTGCTTTGTTAAGCTCTGCCATCCCTGCCCCCACCTGTTCTTTGTTCGCAACCTAACGGTCAACTATCTGACCTGAAAGGGGAGTTTTAGGTGGCTACCTCAACCGCCCAACTGACGTGCGAGGTTAAGACCAGAACCACCACCCAAGCCCGGACCGGGATGGGTCGAGGCCCCGATATGGTGCAGACCTTTGATTGGCGTGGCGTAGTTGTTCTGATCTGCGAAGGGCCGCCAAAGGAAGAACTGGTCCAGGGTGCAGGCCCCTCCATAGGGATCACCGCCGACGAGGTTGACGTTTAGCCCCGCCAAATCTGCGGGCGAATAGGCGCGGCGTGCAAGTTTGATGGCGTCAAAGTTACGAATGCTCTGGCGCAGAATGTCTTCCACCCGGTCGGCAAAAGCCTCGCGTGTGGCCTCTGTCCAATCGGCTGTGGTTTCAATTTCAGCCGCCGCATCGCCTTTGATCACCCGCGGCGCATCAGGGATTTGCAGCCAAAGCACAGCCTTGCCTTCAGGACAACGGCTGGGATCAAGGCGATGCGGCTGGCCGACACAGATGGTGGGCACGGCAGGCAACAGACCACGCTCAGCCTCGTTACAGGACCGGGAAACCGCATCGACCCCGTCAGCAAGGTGGATCAGCGCGACGTCGTCCAACCCGTCGGCCACCCATTCAGGGGCGGCATCAAGCGCATAATGCAGCTGAAAATTCCCGCGTCCGTGCCGGAATTCGCGCCGGGTCTGCGGGCGTGGCTGTTCTTTCAACAACCCTTCGTAGAGCTGCCCGGGCGCTACCGAGGCGATGATATTTTTGGCGCGGATCGTCTCGCCCGCTGCAGTCTCGATCCCCATCGCGGTCCCATTCTCGACAAGCACGCGTTGCGCCTCGACCCCGGTGCGAACCTCGCCACCTTTGGCCGTGATCAGCCGCTCGAACGCCGCGGCCATCTGCCCCGCACCCCCCTTGACCACCGGCGCGCCCGCGGCCTCTAGCGCAAATGCAATGACACGGCTCATCTGCCCGCCATAGCTTGCCTCCGGGGTCAGCCCAACATGCAGCACCCAAGGCGCCCAAAGAGCTGGAACGTCCTCGCTTTCATAGCGTGTTTCAAGCCACGCCCGCCCCGGCTCCAAAGCCTCACCGAACCAAGCCTTAAGCGGCCCGAGCCCGCGCTTCCATGCCTGTTTCGCCAAAAGCCAAGCCGACTGCCGCGACCAAAGCGGCTGCCCCAAGAGCGCAAAAAGGAATTCAGCATCCGCCTCAATCGCCCCCACATCAGCCGCGTGCTGGTCCCCGTCCCCCGGCGCGCGTTTGTTGAAAGCCGCGACATTCGCGGCGCGGTCCATCTCTAACCGCAGCGCCTGTCCGTTCAGTCGCAGCGCCGCAGTCGGGTGGGGGCTGTGACAGAACTCTAATCCATGTTCGGCCAGGTCCGCGCCCAGGGCTTCATGCGCCGGGCCGGTCAGGAACAGCACAAAGGTCGCAGCCATCACGTCGTGATGAAAACCGGGCAGCGTGATCTCCTCGGTCATCATGCAGCCGCCAATGCGGTCTTCGCGCTCGACCACCAGCACGCTGTCACCCTTTCGGGCCAGCATTGCAGCGGCGACCAGCGCATTTATGCCCGACCCGATGATGAGATGATCGACGTCCGACATGCTTAATCCTTCCGCTATTATTTCCAGAGTTCTCAATATTTTGAAACAAAGCTAGACAAAAAAATATGCGTTTGCAATTATCTTACTCAGGGAGACTAGGGCAATGACATCTAATGTTGATGCCGTCATCATCGGCGCGGGGCACAATAGCCTCGCTTGCGCCTGCCACTTGGCGGCGCGGGGCTGGAGCGTGGCGGTCTACGAGCAAGCGGCTGAACCGGGCGGGGCGGTGAAGTCTGGCGACTACACGCAGCCGGGGTTCCGCCACGACTGGGCGGCGATGAACCTGTCGCTTTTCGCAGGCTCTGCTTTTCACGCGGAGCATGGTGAGGAACTGGCGCGGCACGGGCTAGGCTTTGCGCCCACGTCGAACCCTTTCGCCAGCCTGTTCCCCGATGGGCGTTGGCTTGGCATCTCAAGTGACCGCGCTTTGAACCGCGCACGGATTGCGGGGTTCAGCCAAACCGATGCCGAGGTATGGGATCGGCTGAGTGACGATTTCCCGGGCAAGGCTGAAACGATCTTTGCCCTACTAGGCAGCCCGATGCGCGCCTCTTCATTCGCCAAACTAGGCTGGTCCACGCTGCGCAAACGCGGGCGGGGTGGCAGCCTTGATCTGGCGCAGTTCTTATTGATGTCGCCCCGCGCTTGGCTGGATCAGACCTTTGAAGACGACCGGGTCAAAGCGACCTTGGCCGCTTGGGGGATGCATCTGGACTTCGCCCCCGACATCGCGGGCGGCGCGCTCTTCCCCTATCTCGAAGCCATGGCCGCGCAGGCTTTTGGCATGGTGCTGGGCCAAGGCGGCGCGGATGCGATGACCCGTGCCATGGTCGCGATGATCGAGGCGCGCGGCGGCTCTGTCACCTGCAACGCAGAGGTTACGGGCATTGAAAAAGCAGGCGGTCGCGCCACCGGGATCACGCTGGCAGACGGGCGTTTCATTGGCGCCGACAAAGCCGTCATTGCCAATGTTGCCCCCTCTCCTTTGCTCCGGCTGACAGGCGGCAGCGGCGATGCGCGTCACGATAAGGCGATGAAGACGTTCCAGCACGCGCCGGGTACGATGATGATCCATCTGGCGATGGACGATCTGCCAAACTGGCCCGCCGCCGAGCTGAAACGCTTTGCCTATGTGCATCTGGCCCCCTTGATGGACCAAATGGCGCAGACCTATGCGCAAGCCAAGGCCGGAATGCTGCCGGATGAACCGGTGATCGTTTGCGGCCAGCCCACTGTGGTGGACCCCAGCCGCGCGCCGGAGGGCAAGCATGTGCTTTGGCTTCAGGTGCGCATGGTGCCGGGACAGATCAAAGGCGATGCCAAGGGCAAGATTGCTGCGACCGACTGGGAGACCGCCGCCGCGCCCATGGCCGACCGCGCGCTCGATATCCTAGAGCGCTACGCCCCCGGCACAAGCGCGCGGATCATTGACCGCCATGTGGTCACCCCCGCGATGCTGGAGGCCGACAACCCCAACCTCGTCGGCGGCGATCAGGTCTGCGGCAGCCACCATCTGCACCAACATTTCATGAGCCGCCCTGCGCGCGGCTATGCCGATGGCAGCACGCCGATCAAAGGGCTTTACCACACCGGTGCCGCCGTTTGGCCCGGTGGGGGCACAGGCGCAGGGCCCGGCACCCTGCTAGCCAGAAAACTCGCCGGAAAATAAAAACAAGAACCTAAAAAACAACAAGTCTCAGGGAGAGAACAAATGAAACTATCCAGACGCAGCCTACTCAAGACCAGCGCCGCGGCGGCCGCCTTTGCCACCGTGGCCCTGCCCAGCATTGCTCAAGAGATCGACGAATTGGTCATTGCCTACAACGTCAACCTGCCCAGCTGGGACCCGACCGTTGGCCCCTCGGCGGTGAACCCGACGATCCAAGGTTTTTACCAGTCGGTCTTTGACCTCTATATCCCGCAAAACCCCGATCTGTCTTTCGGCCAAGGCCTGATCACCGATTACGGCTGGAACGAGGACGAGACCCAAATCTGGATGGAGGTCCGCGACGGGGTCACTTGGCACAACGGCTATCCTTTTACAGCTGAAGACGTGGCTTGGTCCCTGCAACGCGCCGCCAATGCCGAAACGGGCAACCCGATCCAGTTCATCTGGGGCAAGGTCGAGAACATCAGCGCCGAGGGCAACCGCGTCACCGCCGACGTCAAGGAATACGAGCCCACGTTTTTTAAGTGGATGTCCTTCCTCACCGGCTATGTCATGCCCAAGAAATACTACGAGGAAGTCGGCGCAGACGGTTTTGAAGCCGCGCCCATCGGCACCGGCCCCTACATGGTCGAAAAGTTCGAGCGCAACGCCTTTGTGCGGCTAAAGGCCAATGAGAACTACTGGGGCGGCGCACCCGCGTTTAAATCCGTGACGATCAAATTCGTGACCGACGCGGCCAGCCGTGTGGCCGAGATGGAATCGGGCAACAGCCATGTCACGCTCGAAGTCCCCTATGAGGAGTTCGACCGTCTGAAAGCCAAAGACGGCATCGAAGGCGTGGCGGAGCCGATCTCGGACATCGGCATGATCTTCCTCAACGACATTGAGGCGATGACTGACCCCAACGTCCGCAAAGCCGCCGCGCTGGCGATCGACAAAAAGCTGATCATCGACCGGCTGCTCTCGGGCTACGGCGTGCCGATCGACACGCTGCAAACCCCGGATTACGCCGCCTATGATGAGACGATCACCGTGGGCCACGATATGGAAAAGGCCAAGGCACTGCTGGCCGAGTCCGGCTTTAGCACGGACAACCCGGTGAAGTTCAAAATCCAGACCACCAAGGGTTTCAAGCCCAAGGACTACGAGATGGTGCAGGCCATCGTCGGGCTCTGGCGCAAGGTCGGGATCGAGGCCGAGATCGAGGTCTATGAGATTGCCAAACACTACGAGCTGCGCGCCGCGGACACGCTGGCACCTGCTGCCTTCTACAACTGGGGCAACTCGGTGGGCGACCCGACAACCTCGACCGGCTTCGCCATGTTCGGCCCCTCGCCGCATTCGGTCTGGGACGGCGAAGACACCTTCAACATGATCCTGCCGCTTTGGGGCGAGAAGGACGAGGCCAAGCGCATCGAGGGCTGGAAGGCCGTCGACCGCCACATCGCCGAGAACGCCGAGGTGATCCCGCTGCTGCAATATGTGCAGCCGATCCTGCATGTCTCGGGCATCAAAGTCGTGCCGCACCGCTCCGGCGCGCTGCTGCCGCATCTGATGACACGCGCGTAACGCAACATCTGACGGGGCGGCAAAGGCTGCCCCGTCACACCAAATTCCCGAGGCAAAATGACCCTATTGCGCAGCATATTGATGCGGCTTCTCAGCACCGCCATCACGCTCTTTGGCGTGGCCATGATCGTCTTTGTGGTGATCCGCGTGGTCCCCGGCAACCCGATTGCCATGATGCTGCCCCCCGGCGCAACGGAGGCCGATATCGCCCGGCTGCAAGCGCAATACGGGTTCGACAAATCGATCTTTGGGCAGTTCGTGATTTGGCTCGGTGGCGTCCTGCAGGGTGACTTCGGCACCTCCATCTCGCTGCGCCAGCCGGTCAGCAGCCTTGTTCTGAACCGTCTGCCCGCCACACTGGAGCTGAGCATCATGGCGCTGCTGATCGCTGTTGCCATCGGCGGCACGCTGGCGCTGATGGGCACGCTGCGGCGCGATAGCCGCGCCGAGGGGGCCATCGACATCTCCGCTGGCATGGCCCTGTCGATCCCCGATTTCCTCTGGGGGTTGGTACTGATCCTGCTCTTTGGCGTGCTATGGCCGGTGTTCCACATTTCGGGGCGCATTTCGCCCGCGCTCGACATCGATTTCACCACGAATTTCTACCTGTTCGAAGCCCTGCTGCGCCTGCGGTTTGACGTCTTGGGCGATCTGATCGGCCATATGTTCATGCCCGCACTGGCGCTGGCGATCCCGCTCTCGGCGATCATCGCGCAGCTGCTCAAGCAAAGCCTGAAAGAAACCATGCACCTTGATTACGTCACCTTGTCGCGCACTCATGGCTACGCTGAGACCCATGTCATCACCCGCGACGCGCTACCCAATGCCATTTTGCCAACGCTGACCTTGGTCGGTGTGCAGTTCACCTTCCTCATCGGCGGCACCGTCATCATCGAGCGTCTGTTCAGCTACGAAGGCTTGGGCAATATGGCGATTGACGCGGTGATCAACCGCGATCTGCCGCTGATCCAAGGCATCGTGATCCTCTTTGCGCTGATCTTTACCCTCGTGAACCTCGCTGTCGATATGCTCTATGTCGTGCTGAACCCGAGGCTTCGCCATGCGTGACGCCCGCGGAGACATCAAACGCCCCCTCGGGCTGCGCCTCTGGCTCTCGGGCGGTTGGCTGTTGCTTCTGGCACTGGCCGCACTACTGGCTCCGTGGATCGCCCCGCAAGACCCACTGGCCCAAGACCTCTTCACCTCCCGCCTTCCGCCATTCTGGGAAAGCGGCGCCGAGCCGGGGTTTTGGCTAGGGTCAGACTCACTGGGACGCGATGTACTCAGCCGGATCATCCATGGCGCGCGTCTTGCGCTGATCGTGGCGCTGGTGGCAGGTACACTAACCTGCATAATAGGCACTGCGCTTGGCCTGATCGCGGGCTACTACCGGGGCTGGCCGGACCGCATCATCAGCCGCTTTGTCGATATCTGGATGGCCTTCCCGCCGGTGCTCTTTGCGATCCTTTTAATCGCCGTGCTGGGCACCGGCCTCACCTCCATCATCATCGCGATCGTGGTGATCGACTGGACCCGTTTCGCCCGCGTGATCCGGGCCGAGGCAATTACCCAAGGAGCGATGGACTATGTCGCCTCGGCCCAAGTCGCGGGGCGCAAACGCATGGGCACGATGTTGGCCGAGATCTTGCCGAATGTGCTGCCCACCGTCGTCGCTCTGCTGACCTTGGAAATGGGGATCGCGGTGATTGTCGAGGCGATCCTGAGCTTCGTGAACCTGTCGATCTCGACCGACAGCCCGACATGGGGCGGCATGATTTCCGAAGGCCGCACCTCGGTCCATCAGGCTTGGTGGGTGTTGGTCTTTCCGCTGATCACCCTATTCCTGACGGTGCTCAGCTTCTCGCAATTAGGCGAAGGGTTGAAAGACCGCTTCGATCCGGTGCTGCGATGAGTGCTTATCTGCAAATCCGCAACCTTTGTGTGACGCTTAAGGGCGGCATACCCATTCTACGCCGCGTCTCGCTCGATGTGGCGGCGGGGCAGGTGCATGGGCTGGTGGGCGAAAGCGGCGCGGGCAAGTCGATGATCGGCAAGGCGGTGCTGGGCACCCTCCCACGTGCGCTGCAAGTGACCCGCGGTGAGATTTGGCTCGACGGTGTCGATCTGTTGAGCCTCTCTGCCTCCGAGCGCAGAAAACGTATCGGGGCCTCCGCGGCGCTGATCCCTCAAGACCCGCTGACCGCGCTGAACCCAACGCGCCGCATCGGGCCACAGATTACTCGGCGGCTGGTTGATATTCTAGGTTGGTCGCGCAGAGATGCCGAGGCCCGCGCATTGCACCTGTTAGAAGAGGTCCAAATCCCCGACCCCGCCCGCGTCATGCGCAGTTACCCCCATGAACTGTCGGGCGGCATGCGCCAGCGCATCCTGATTGCCGCTGCCTTTTCAGCAGAGCCGAAGCTTATCATCGCCGATGAGCCGACAACTGCGCTCGACGTGACGGTTCAAAAGCAGATCCTGCGTCTGATCGCAGACATGCAAGCGCGCCACGCCACGGCGCTTTTGTTCGTGACCCATGACCTCGGCGTGGTCTCCAAAGTCTGCGACACGCTCAGCGTGCTCTATGCAGGCAAAGTGGTCGAGGACGCCCGGATGCGGCGGTTTTTTACCCGGCCCATTCACCCCTATTCTCGGGCCCTCTTAGCCGCCACTCCCAGCTATGAAGACCCCGAAGGCGCGCTGACCCCGGTGCCGCAATCGGTGATCGAGCAAGTGGAACGCGAAGTGCAGGACCACGACCGGAGGGCCGCGTCATGATGTATCAAGTCAAAGACCTCCAACTTTCGCTGCCTGACATGACGCGTAAACCTCTCTTAGGGGCGGCTCCAAGAATTGAGATTCTGCGCGAACTGACCTTCGACGTGCCAAAGGGCGCGGTGCTCGGGATCGTCGGTGGGTCCGGATCGGGCAAATCGACGCTCGGCCGGGCAATGCTGCGGCTCTTGGAACCGACCGGCGGCAGCATCACCTTCAATGGGCAGGACATCACCCATCTGGCTGAGGACGACCTGCGTCCCATGCGCGCGCAGATGCAGATGATCTTTCAAGACCCGATGTCTTCGCTCAACCCGCGCCGCAGGGTTGGGGGCATCATCGCAGGACCGCTGCATGTGCAGGGGCATGAAGGCATCGCGGCCAAAGTACTCGAAGCGCTGGATATGGTCGGCTTGCCGCTCAGCTTTGCCAATCGCTATCCGCATGAACTCTCCGGTGGTCAAAGGCAGCGCGTGGGGATCGCACGGGCGATTGCACTGCGTCCTGAGTTCATGCTCGCGGATGAGATCGTTTCGGGGTTGGATGTCTCGTCACAGGCGCAGGTGCTGAACCTTCTACAGGAACTGGTTCGGGAACTGGGGCTCACCTTAGCTTTTATCAGCCACGACATGTCGGTGATCCGACGGCTCTGCGACCGGACGCTCGTCCTTTACCGCGGCGAGATTGTTGAGCAGGGACCGACAGCGGCGCTATTTGCAGACCCGCAGGCGGCCTATACGCGAGATTTGCTAGACGCCATCCCCCTGCCCGACCCGTACCAAGCCTGGGCCTAACGACTACCGGTCACGCCCGCCCCATTTGCGCCAAGCGAGCCAGGCCACTGCCGCACCACCAACGATCAGGGCGAGGTGCCGGGGGCGGATACCACGGCCCGTCGTCATGCCTTCGCCGGGATGGTAGCGCGGATCGAGCAGCCGTGTGTTGGCGAGGAAGCTGCCCACATAGGTCACCGCATCGCGCGAGACCCGCCGCAGCCCGCGGCCGTGCTTCACGTTCAGCCGTTTGATCGTGACAATCATCGAACCAGTGCGCGACATCAGATCGGCGGGCATTGTCACATTAAGTCGAACCTGTTGGAAGCGTTGGAGATTTTGCGTAGTTGCGGCGAATGAGCATGATCGTCAGCTACATGCGCCACCGTTTTCCACCAGAGATCATCGCGCACGCGGTTTGGCTGTACGTCCGGTTCAACCTATCCCTGCGCGAAGTCGAGGAAATGCTGCTGAAGCGTGGCATTGATGTTTCCTACGAAACGATCCGGCGTTGGGTGGCGAAATTCGCCCCGCAGATCACCCGAAACTTGCGCCGGCGGCAGGCGCCTCCGGGAGACGTTTGGCATCTCGACGAAACTGTGGTGACGATTTCCGGGCGGAAATTCTGGCTCTGGCGCGCGGTTGATCAAGAGGGGATCGTCCTGGAGGAAATTCTGCAATCTAAGCGCGACAAGCGTGCCGCAAAGCGTCTTTTGAAAGCCCTGATCAAGCGGTTTGGCCTGCCCAAACGGATCGTCACGGACAAGCTGCGCTCCTACGGTGCGGCCAGACGCGAAATCGCGTCCGGCCTTGAACATCGCTCCCACAAAGGTCATGTCCCAGGGAGAGGTGTAACTTCTGGTAGCGCTTTTGGTGGCGTCCGCGCCCTTCATGAGGCGCCGTAGGA
>NZ_JBIFFS010000028.1:0-1024 GCF_043557255.1 Sulfitobacter sp. 1A13353
TAGTTTTGGAGGCAGTTCCGGGGTTGAGCCCCGGGATTTCACCCCCAACTTTCCAATCCGCCTACGCGCGCTTTACGCCCAGTAATTCCGAACAACGCTAACCCCCTCCGTATTACCGCGGCTGCTGGCACGGAGTTAGCCGGGGTTTCTTTACCAGGTACTGTCATTATCATCCCTGGCGAAAGTGCTTTACGATCCTAAGACCTTCATCACACACGCGGCATGGCTAGATCAGGCTTGCGCCCATTGTCTAAGATTCCCCACTGCTGCCTCCCGTAGGAGTCTGGGCCGTGTCTCAGTCCCAGTGTTGCTGATCATCCTCTAAAACCAGCTATAGATCGTAGACTTGGTAGGCCGTTACCCCACCAACTATCTAATCTAACGCGGGCCGATCCTTCTCCGATAAATCTTTCCCCCGAAGGGCGTATGCGGTATTACTCACCGTTTCCAGTGGCTATTCCGCAGAGAAGGGCACGTTCCCACGCGTTACTAACCCGTCCGCCGCTAGACCCGAAGGTCTCGCTCGACTTGCATGTGTTAGGCCTGCCGCCAGCGTTCGTTCTGAGCCAGGATCAAACTCTCAAGTTGAAACGCTGTTACCAGCGTATCCTTGACGTCGAACCTCTGCACATCGACCTGCATCCATTACTGAAAGATGCAGACCATTCTCTGTTTGTTGTGCTTCAGCTACAAAGTAGCGAAAGCCGTCCAAACAGTGAAGCTGACACTCCATCATCGGGCCGGAACCCTAAGAGCGCGATATACAGACGTTGATCCATCGAATGAACCAAACCGCCCACATATCTCTTCAGATATCAAATTTTCAAACAGCGTTGAGACAAAAGAAACTGAGATGCGCCCTAACTTATCGGCGCGCCCCGCCTCGATTACCTCGAATTCTTATCCGCCTCGTGATCCGAACCACCGCGTCTCCGCTGCCGTCCGCCCCGTCTGGCGCCCCAGCGGTGCGTCTCAGCGCCGCCGGTAGAGGGGGTTCTAAGGTTACTGGGGCAAAGCCGCAAGC